>CAZQYU010000099.1:0-9916 GCA_964597585.1 uncultured Thermoanaerobaculia bacterium | reverse complement strand
GTCGCCCTGTCCCCTCTCGGTCGGCGCGCACTCGAGGATTTCACGACCGCCACGCGAATCAGCCTGGCACTGGTCGAGAAGGGCCACGACGTCGACGTTTCCTGTGCGGACGGGGATGCGACGATCCTGATCTCCAGGCACACGCTCTTTCTCGAGCGGCTCGAGCGCGAGCTCGAAGAGATCGCTTGCACCGTCGAGGGCGTCCACTCTGCGACCGCCCGTCCGGGCCCCCGCTACCGGGAGCCGAACATGTATGTCAACCTCGACGTCGAGGTGCCGTCGAAGGTCCTGCTCGTGGACGACGAGCGGGAGTTCGTCCACACCCTCTCCGAGCGTCTCCACACCCGCGCCATGCAGCCGGCGATCGCCTATGACGGCGAGGAAGCCCTGGCGATGGTGGAGGCCGAGGAGCCCGAGGTCATGGTGCTCGACCTCAAGATGCCGGGGATCGATGGTCTCGAGGTCCTGCGTCGGGTCAAGCGGACCCACCCGAAGACCGAGGTCATCATTCTCACCGGCCATGGGTCCGACGCCGAGGAGGTGCTCGCCCGCGAGCTCGGCGCCTTCGCCTATCTCCGCAAGCCGGTCGACATCGACCTCCTGACCGAGACCATGAAGGCCGCCTACCGCAAGGTCAACGAGTCCGGCGATGTCGAAACGCCGGCCGGCGGCCGCTGAGGGGCCGGACCGGCCGACGCCATGACCACCCTCGGTGACATGTTCGAGGACGGACGGGACCCTGGGGACGACGTTCGCCCCGTTCTCGCCGGCGAGGGCTACCGGAAGCTGAGGCGGTCGGTGGTGCTCGCGACGGCCACGGTCTCCCTCGCACCGTTGCTGATCATGACCGGCCTCAACCTCTACCAATACGAGCGCGCGTTCCGTGCCGAGGCCGTGCAGCCGATCGCGAGGCTGACCTCGAACAACAAGAGGTCTCTCGAGTTCTTTCTTTCCGAGCGGCGCTCGGCCCTGACCTACATCATCCACGATCGGACCTTCGACGAGCTGTGCAACCCAACCGAGCTCGCCCGGATTATCAGCAACATGAACCGCTCGCTGTCGATCGGTGCCTTCGTCGACCTCGGCATGATCGATGGCCAGGGGAATCAGCTCTGCTACGCCGGTCCCTATCGTCTCGAGGGCCGCAACTATGCGGACCAGGATTGGTTCCACGAGGTCGAGCGCCGCGGGGTCTACATCAGCGACGTGTTTCTCGGCTTCCGCGGTGTTCCGCACTTCGTAATCGCGACCAAGCACGACGACCTCAGCGGTTTCTACATCCTGCGTGCCACGATCGACGCCGAGATGCTCAGTGAGCAGGTCCTCTCGGCGGGCCTGCGGCCGGCCGACGACGCCTTCCTGGTCAACCGTCAGGGAGTCCTCCAGACGCCCTCGCGGCGCTACGGCAAGGTCCTCTCGAGGATCCCTCTCCCGGTCCCGCCCTTCACCTCGGGGAGCGAGGTGCTCGAGCAGAAGGACGAAAACGGGCGAACCATCTTCCTGGGCTATGCCTACATCGAGGACTCGCCATACCTCCTCGTGCTGATCAAGCAGCGTGAGGACGCCATGGGCAAGTGGCTCTCGTTGCGGACCGAGCTCCTCGGCTTCCTCGCTCTGAGCACGGCCCTCATCCTGGGCGTGATCCTGTGGGGGTCGAACCAGTTCGTCAACAACATGCGGGAGGCCAATCGCCGCCGAGCCGCCCTCCTCCACCACGCCGAGTACAGCAACAAGCTCGCGTCCATCGGGCGCCTCGCGGCCGGAGTAGCGCACGAGATCAACAACCCGCTCGCGATCATCAACGAGAAGGCCGGTTTGTTGCGAGATCTGGTCGGGCTCACCGAGGACTTTCCACAGCGCACCAAGATCCTCTCCCTGGTCGACTCGGTGCTCACCTCTGTCGATCGCTGCAGCACCGTCACACACCGACTGCTCGGCTTCGCCAAGCACATGGACGTCCAGCACGACACCATTGACCTCCCTGCACTCCTCCGGGAAGTGCTCGGTTTCCTCGGCAAGGAAGCCGCGTACCGCAACCTGCAGGTTGCCTTCGACGTCGCGCAGGACCTTCCAACGGTGTACTCCGATCGCGGCCAGCTCCAACAGGTGTTCCTCAACCTGCTCAACAACGCCTTTGCGGCGGTCTCCGACGGCGGCTCGATCGAGATCGGCATGGCCCGACACGGCGACGATGGGGTCGAGGTGAGGATCGCGGACGATGGGATCGGGATCCCGGAGGCAAACCTCAAGCGCATCTTCGAACCCTTCTTCACCACCAAAGAGGGCTCTGGCACCGGGTTGGGCCTGTCGATCACCTACGGGATCGTCCACAAGCTCGGCGGCAAGATCCTCGTCTCGAGCGAGGTCGGCCGCGGGACCCGCTTTACCGTGGTCCTGCCAGTGGAGAGCAAGGCATGACCGGGACCATGAGGCTGCGCGTGCTGTTCGTGGATGACGAGGAGGAGTTGGTCTCGGCCGTAGTCGAGCGCCTCGAGATCAGAGGCGTGGCGGCACGAGGAGCGACCACCGGTGTCGACGCCCTCCGCATGATCGAGAGCGACGAGTTCGACGTCGTCGTGGTTGACGTCAAGATGCCCGGGCTCGGTGGCCTTGGGCTGATCCGCCGAATCAAGGCTCGTCGGCCCGACCTTCAGGTCATCCTGCTCAGCGGGCACGGCTCCGCGGAGGATGCCGAGGAGGGCATGCGCCTGGGCGCCGTCGACTACCTGATGAAGCCGGTCAACATCGACACCCTGGTCGACATCCTCCGACGCGCGGCCGGCAGCCGCTGAGGTGGACGAGATGGGCGACCACCACCGTCGACTGCGCGAGGACGGCCTACGATTCTTCGGCGCCACGACCGCCGGACAATCCCACGAGATCACCAACGTGCTCAACATCATCAACGAGCTTGCGGGGCTCCAGAGCGACCTCCTCACCGCTGTCGAGAATGGCCGAGAGCTCAACATCGCCCGCCTCAAGGCGCTCGCGGAACGGATCCAGAACCAGGTCAATCGCGGCGAGGCGATCGTCCGCAACCTCAACCGGTTCGCCCACAGCGTCGATGTCCCGGTCGCAGTCTTCGATCTTCGCGAGCTGCTCGAACGGGTCGTCTTCCTCGCCCGTCGCCCGGCCGGCCTGCGCCGCATCCGCCTGGACGCCGAACTCCCGGCGGAATCCGTCGCTCTCGAAGGCAACCCTTTCTGCGTTCAGCAGGCGGTGTACCTCGCGATCGACGTTGCGCTTCACGGCGCGACCGAAGAACGACGGGTCGTGGTCAGCTACGCCGTGCGCCCGAGCGGAGCGGAGATTCTCGTAACCAGCGCGGACCCCGTCACGCCGAGTGAGGAGACTGACGGGCGGCTCGCGCTGCTCGAGCGACTCATGGCGGAGATCGGCGGCTCAGTCGCAGGTCGACCAACGGCCGTGGATCCCCATCGACTGGCTCTCTCGCTGCCGAAGTGGCCGGGAGGCGGCGTCGCCGAGCCCTGACGGCGGTAGACTTCTCCTGGAGGTGTCCATGCGACCGGACCGAGTTCTGCTGGTCGACGACGAGGTCGAGTTTGTCGAGACCCTGGCGGAACGAATGCGGGCCCGTGGGCTCGAGGTGGCGACCGCGACCAACGGCGCCGAAGCGCTCCGCTTGGCGGAGCAGGAGAACTTTGATGCGGTGGTCCTCGACCTCGCGATGCCCGGCATGGACGGCATCGAGACGCTCGAGCACATGCTGCGCCGCCAGCCAGACCTCCAGGTGATGCTGCTCACGGGTCAGGCGACGGTCCAGAAAGCGGTCGAAGCCACCCGCCTCGGGGCCATCGAGGTGTTCGAGAAGCCGACCGACATCGAGACCCTGATCGGCAAGATCCGGGAGGCCCGCGCCCAGCGTCTCAACTTGGTCGAGCAACGCACCCAGCTGGAGATCGAGGAGATTCTGCGCAGCCGTGGCTGGTGAGTGACGCGGGTTAGCCCGCAGCAGCGGCGAGCGGAACGACCTCCACGAGCGGGCAGTGGGTCTCGGAAGATCCGACGTGGGCGGCCGCGTGGATCGCCTCGATGGCCTTCACCTGGGTCGGGAACAGGTTGTCGGGCCCGATCGCCCCGCATCCTCCGGTCCTCTGCAGCGTCTCCAGGACGTCGTCTCCGAGCCCGCTGAACGAAACCCCGACGCCGCGCGCCCTCAGTCCGCCGACAATCTCGCACAGACGCTCCGCCGCCAGCGCGTCGATGCTCGACAGTGCGTGGCCTGCAATCAGGACGTGACGAAGGTCCGGTCGAGCCACCAGCCGGCCCCGAAGCTGCTCCTCGAAGTAGCCAACAGTCGCGAAATTGAGCTGGCCATCGAAGCGCAGCACCGCGATGTGAGGGCAGGTCGCGAGGCCGCGGCGCCGGGCGTCCCGCAGGGAACCATCGGCAGCCAGAGCGAGGTCGGCGACCCGGGGCAGCATCGGCAGCAGCGGGCACTTCTCCTCGTTGGTGCACAGGGCGTGCGCCTCGGCCCACACCCCGGCGAGGGCCAGGGCACCCACTGGGAAGACACGGTCGAGGCCGATCTCGTCGATCACCCCGCTTGCCGCCATGGCGTCGAACACGTGATCCCGGAAGCTCGAGAAGGCAACCTGGAAGCCCGCTGCACGCACCCGATCGACGAAGTGCAGCAGCTTGTGTCGGTCGAGCACATCGAGCGCGGTCAGCGCGTTGCCCAGGAAGACGATCGTCTGAACCTCTGGCCGACCCTTCACCCAGCGGTCGAAGTCCGCCTCGATGCCACGCGGATCCGAGAACACCATCGCACCGTCGAAGCGAAGCACTGCGAGGTGCGGGCACAGGTCGAGCGAGTGGCGTCGGGCGTCGCGGAGCGAGCCGTCCGGATGGAGGGAGAGCTCGGTCAGATGCGGGGCGAGGGTGGCCAGTGGGCAATCGCGTTCCGGGGCGCCCGCATGTGCCGTGGCGTACACGCCGGCGACCGCCATGATCTGGGTCGCGAACATGTGCCCGTGACCGATCAGGTCGGCGACGCCGCCGCGCTCCAGGACGTCCATCACCGCTTCTTTCAGTCCGCTGAAGGAGACGTCGTAGCCGGCATCGCGGAGCTTGGCCACGAGCTGCCCGAGCCGCCGGGCGCCCGCCACGTCGATGTCGCTGATCCCGTGTGCGACGAAGATGATGTGGCGAAGCTCCGGGCGGTCCGCGATACGGGCGAAGATCTCCTCCTCGAGGTAGCCCGTGTTGGCAAAGTTGAGCGGGTCGTCGAACCGCAGCGTCGCGATCCGATCACACCGCGGCAGCCCATGACGCGTCGCGTCGCGCAGCGAGCCGTCGGGATGGAGAGACAGCTCGGTGATGCGCGGCATCACACCCCGGAACGGGCAGTCGGGCTCATCGGCGGCGGCATGGGTTGCCGGGAAGATTGCAGCGATGGCCGCAGCCTGGGTCGAGAAGATCTGATCCTCGCCGATCTTGTCGAGAAGGTGCGACCGGCGCAGCACATCCACAACCTGGTCCTTCAGCCCGACGAAAGAGACCTTGTAGCCTGCGCCCCGCAGTCGTTCCACGATGTGGCGCAGGGTCTCTTCGCCGGACGCGTCGATCTCGGTGATGCCCTGCCCAGCGACCAGCAGGTGTCGAAGCTCCGGTCTCTCGGCGACGCGGCCGAGGATCTCGTCCTCGAGGTAGGTGGCACTGGCGAAGTTGAGGGGACCGTCGAAGCTCACAACTGAGATGTACTTGCAACGCAGGAGCTTGTGACGTCTCGCATCGCGCAGCGAGCCGTCCGGGTGTGGGGCGAGATCGGCGACCTTCGGCCGCATGGTGCGGTAGAGGTACCCTCCGAGCGAGAGTGCGACGCCCATGGCGAGACCCCACTCGAGGTGCGGGGCGAATCCCAACGTGCCGGCGAAGGCGACAACGGAGACGAAACCGTCGTACTTCTGCGTCCGCCAGGCATGGACGAAGCCGCTGACGTTGAGCAACCCGAAGACCGCCATCATGATGATCGCTGCCAGCACGGCCTGGGGGAGAAAGTACAGCGTCTTCGAGAAGAACAGCAGGACCACCATGACTACGACCGACGAGAACACATTCGACATGCCGGTCCGCCCGCCGGACTGGAGGTTGACCGCGGAACGTGAGAAGGACCCCGACACCGCGTAGCTCTGCCCCATACAGCCGACGATATTGGCCAGGCCCTGTCCGATCAGCTCCTGATTTGGATCGATCCTCTGGCGGGTCTTGGCGGCCATGGCCTTGGCGATCGAGATCGCCTCCATGAAGCCGAGCAGCGAGATCACCATTGCGACCGGGATGAGCTTCGGGAGTATCGATCCGTCGATCTGAGGCACCGCGAAAGGCGGCAGCCCTGCAGGAATCGTCGCCACGACATCGCCGCCGCCGGTGAAGGTCAGCTTCTGCAGGTCGAGCGGGCTGTTGCCGACCTTCAGCCGCCAGGGCCCCGACGCCGCCTCGCTTTCCTGGGGAACCTCGCCCCGCAGGTAGAGCCGAGGCGGCCCGCGCGCCTGGTCCACCCTTTCGAACAGCATTGACCTCAGCTCGGAGCGGTAGCTGCCGATGTGGTGCTTGAGCTCTCCGATGTGGCCGTCGACGAGACCCGCCATCTGGTGGAGGGCAAGGGCCCGCTTGGGATCTGGCTCGGCGCTTTCGAGCGTTGCCTCTCGAAACCTCTCGATCTCGCGGGTCTCGTGGCAGCGCACGCAGAACTCGCGTTCCCCGAGCGACGCCTGGGCGAAGGCCTTGTTGGTGTCGGCCCTCATCTCCTCCAAGGTGTTCTTCTGCGCCACCACGGAGTTGAAATCGACGACCATCGCCCGCACTTCGGGCGAGGCGATGGCATCGAGCCCGACCGATGTCTTCTTCTCGAACCCGGTCATCCATGCCAGAACGGTGGTCACCACCACGGCGGCGAGCACGTTCGGCAGTCGGGGGTTGACGCGCTTCAGCCCGATCATGATCGCGAACGCTAGAGCCGCCATACCGAGGGTCGGCAGGTGCGTGTAGCTCAGCGCGGCCTTCACCGTCAGCCACACGGTTTCATAGTGGTGCTCGGAGTTGTCGACCTGAACACCGAAGATCTTGCCCAGCTGCGAGGTCGCGATGATCAGTGCGGCGGCATTGGTGAAGCCGTTGACCACAGGGTGCGAGAGGAAGTTGACCACAAGGCCGAGCCGAAAGACACCGAGCAAGAACTGGAACAGGCCGACCATCAGGGCGAGCAGGATCGCGTAGGCGATGTACTGCGTGCTACCGGCGGTGGCGATCGGCTCGAGCGCGGCGGCGGTCATGAGCGAGACCACCGCCACCGGACCGGTCGCGAGCTGTCGGCTCGATCCGAACAGGTTCGCGACCATCGGCGGAAGGAACGCCGCATAGAGGCCGTAGTACGCCGGCAGTCCGGCAAGCTGGGCGTAGGCCATCGACTGGGGGACGAGAACCAGTGCGACCGTCAGCCCGGCGATGAAGTCGGCGCGCAGCGTGTCAAGGCTGTAATCGCGAAACCAACTCAAGAATGGAAGGACACGTTGCAAAATCGGCATAGCGTCCCGACCTCTGCGGCCCAGAGTACATTGTTCCGAATCCCGCGCAAAGACCCCTGTCTCAACTACCAGGTGCCCCTACTTCGTCGCCCGAGGCGAAGATCCGGGCGCCGGCAGCGTCAGAAGAGAATGCGGCTCAACTCTCCCGCGTTGTCTCTCGTTGCATGGCGGCTCAGTTCCTGACAATCCAAACGAGGACGCGGGGGGACCGTGGTGACCGAGCGTGAGCAGGTGACCGAGGTTCTCGCCGCAATGGCTCGCGGCGAGGCGGACGCAGCGGAGCGCCTGCTGCCGCTGGTCTACTCGGAGCTCAAGGTGCTCGCGCGCGCACGCATGGCGCGTGAGCGCCCCGGTCAGACCCTGCAGCCGACGGCCCTGGTTCACGAGGCCTACCTCAGGTTGGTCGGCGAAGGCGCGAGGTGGGAGAACCGTGCCCACTTTTACGGTGCCGCGGCCCAGGCGATGCGACGCATCATGGTGGAACGCGCGCGACGCGTCTCCCGCCTCAAGCGGGGAGGAGACGCGGAGCGCATCACCCTCCACGACGACGCGGTCAGCGTCGCGCCGCGCTCGGACGAGCTGCTCGCTCTCGACGAGGCCCTCGACCGGCTCGCCGCCCACGACCGCGGCATGGCGGATGTGGTGATGCTGCGCTACTTCGCCGGTCTGACCGTGACCGAGACCGCCGAGGCCGTCGGCGCCTCCGAGCGCACGGTCTCCCGCCAGTGGACGGCCGCCCGGGCCTGGCTGCGCCACCAGCTCACCGGCCCCGGGCGCGTCGCGGAGAACCACCGTGCCGGATGACCGGTGGCGCCGCACGTGGGAGCTCTTCCACGAGGCGCTCGACCGTCCGGTCGGAGAGAGGTCGGCCTGGCTGGCCGCAACCTGCGCCGAGCCCGACCTGCGCGCGGAGGTCGCCGCCCTGCTCGACGCCCACGAGGCGCCCGAGGGGCTGCTCGACGCACCCGCGATGATCGAGGCGTCTGCGCTCCTCGCCCATGGCGACGACGTCGCAACGTCAGCTCCTCCGGCCAGGATCGGTCCCTACGAGGTGGTCCGCGTGCTCGGTGAGGGCGGCATGGGCACCGTCTACCTCGCGCGGCGAGCGGACGGCGAGATCGACCGCCTGGTCGCGCTCAAGACCGTCCGGCCGGATCTGCGCACGCCCGAGCTGCTGCGTCGCTTCCGACAGGAGCGCAGGATCGCCGCCACACTCGTCCATCCCAACATCGCGCGCCTGCTCGACGTCGGCGCCGACGAGGGCGGACAGCCCTTTCTGGTGATGGAGTACGTCGAGGGCGAGCCGATCGACCACCACTGCGATCGCCGTGTCCTCCCTCTCGAACAACGCCTCGAGCTCTTCCGCGAGGTCTGCGCGGCTGCCCACTTCGCCCACCAGCGCCTGGTCGTGCACCGCGACCTGAAACCGGGCAACATCATGGTCGGCGCCGACGGGAGGCCGAAGCTGCTCGACTTCGGCGTCGCGAAGGTCCTCGAGGCCGACGCCGAGACGGACGAGGACGCAACCCGCACCGCCGTCCACCTGATGACGCCGGAGTACGCGAGCCCCGAGCAGGTGCGGGGGGAACCCGCCGGCACCGCCAGCGACCAGTACTCGCTCGGGGTCGTGCTCTACCGCCTCCTGACCGGACGTCGCCCCTACCGGACCACGTCCTCGCTGGCGCACGACCTCGCCCGCGCAGTGTGCGAGGACGAGCCGGAGCGGCCCAGCACGGTGGTGCGGCGCGCGCTCCACGGCGACGGCGACGCCCGCCTCCCCTCTGGCCTGCAACCCGAGAGGCTGCCGCGACGTCTCCGCGGGGACCTCGACGCGATCGTGCTGAAGGCGCTCCGCAAGGAGCCCGACCGCCGCTACCCCTCGGTCGCCCACCTCGCGGAAGACCTGCGGCTGTTCCTCGAAGGGCTCCCCGTCAGCGCGCGCCGCGGGAGCACCTTCTACCGCGCGACCAAGCACGTCAAACGGCACGCGGCGGCGTTTGCGGCGGCCTTCGCCGCGGTGGTGCTGATTGCCGGCGCCGCCGTGACCTTCGCCCTGCAGGCGGGGCGTCTCGCTCGTGCGCTGGACCAGGCCGAGCGCGAGCAGGTCCGAGCCGAACGGGTCTCGCAGTTCCTGATCGACGTCTTCAAGGTCTCCGATCCGGGTGAGGCGCGGGGATCCACGGTGACCGCCCGCGAGATCCTCGACCGCGGCGCCGCGCGCATCACCGACCAGCTTCGGGACGAGCCCGAAGCGGCGGCCGCGATGATGGACGTCATGGGCCAGGTCTACGCGAATCTCGGGCTCTACCCCCGGGCCCAGGAGCTGCTCGGGACCGCGCTCGCCGAGCGCCGGCGTGCGCCGGAGCCGG
>CAZQYU010000098.1:0-9936 GCA_964597585.1 uncultured Thermoanaerobaculia bacterium | reverse complement strand
ACTTCGACTCGCGCTGCATGGCGAGGATGCCGGCCGAGAACATGGTCATCGGATGGGTATCGCGTGGCATCGCGCGCAGGATGTCGATCACGTACTGCGGCAGGTCACGCCGCTTTTTGAACTCGGCCGCGACCTCGAGGGTCTGCTCAATCGTCGGAACGTCGCCGGTCATCAGGAAGTAGAAGAAACCTTCGACGAACGGGTACTCTCTGCCGGGTACCTTGGGCAAGGCCTCGAAGGTCTCGGGGATGGTCTTACCGCGGAAGCGGATCCCCTCGAACGGGTCGAGGTAGGAAACGTCGGTCACCAGGCAACGCACGCCGCGGGCGCCGCCGATCGCCTGCGCGATGGTGACCTCGCCCAGCTTGACGTCGCCGTGCTCCTTGAGCAGCTTGGTCGTACGGGGCCGATGTTCTTCGATCTTCTTCGCCAGGGTCGCTTTCAAGCTCTTCATCCTCGCCTCCTTGAGTCCTGCGGTCGAAACGGGTCATGCCTGCCCGCGACGAGCGGCATCCCCATTCGCCAGCTTACAGATCGGTGGAACGACGTGACCGTGCAGGTATGCACGGCGCGAATTATACGGCTTGTGAAGAAGAGATACAAGCACCTTGGGTGCTCAATGCTCACGCCGTTCCGCGGTCGCCTGCTGCGGCGCCCTCAAGAGCCGGAAGGGCAGCCGAGATGGCCTCGCGCGACGCTGCGCTGAGTCGCTCGACCTCTCCGACTGCGGTGGAATCGACCGGGATCGGGGGGTGGAGGGTCATCACGGCTCGTCCGGGGCGGACGTCGAGGGTGTCCGGAGGCAACACGTCCCGGGTGCCGGAGATCGTCACCGGGAGGATCGGCAGCCCGAGGTCGATCGCCATCCGGAAGGCGCCCTTCTTGAACTGACGCATGCCGCGCTCACGGCTGCGGGTGCCCTCGGGGAAGAACAGCACCGAGGTGCCGTCCACGATCCGACGCTTCGCCTCGTCGATGGCGCGCATCGCCTCCTCGTGATTGAACCGGTTGATGTAGATGTGGCCGAGCCGCGCGCACGCGATCCCGAGCCCGGGCACCGCGCGCAGCTCCTGTTTCATCACCCACTTGAAGTCGACGCCGAGCCAGCCGTAGAGCACGAATACGTCGTAGTGGCTCTGGTGATTGGAGACGATGACATACGACTGCTGAGGATCCACGTGCTCGCGGCCCCGGACCTCGACCCGCATCGGCGTGAGGAAGGCGTTGATCCGCGCCCAGGTCACCCCGCACAGCCGGCTCACCGTGCGTGGCTCGAGGAAGAACAGCAGGATCACGGTGAGAGAGCCGATCACCAGGGTCAGGACGAACATCACCGGTATCAGCACCAGGGCCCGGTACAGTCGGTACAGGATTCCAATCTTCCTCGCCACTCGTTCTGGTTCCTCCTGCACGACAGATACGGCGGAGTCCCCGACGGGCACCGCGGCGGGAAGTGTAGCGCGACGGCACGAGGCGGTCGAGACGCGCTGCGGCAGGGCTCCTGTCCTCTCGGTGCTACTCCCGGGTCAAGAGTCCCTCCGGTTTCGCAACATCTTGTGAGGCGACCATTCAGAAGCACGGGGTTACTCTGTCGGGAGCCCGATCCCGTTCCGGCCGCCGGCTGCCCGTCCCGCGGACTCTGTCGACCGATGCCCATGACTCACAGCCTGCGGCACCGGCTCTCAGGCCCGCCTCTGGAGCGCTCTTGGATTGCGGGCGAAGCCCGCGCTATGCATCGGGGGTCGCGGCGAGGGGTCGCCCGGAGTCCGAGGCGATCAGGTTCGCGGCCGGTCATGGGTTCCAACGGTTGGGGAGTGAGGTCAGGACCTGCCCCTACGGCAAACCCAGACCTTCGAGTGACCGGTGGGAGTGAGGAGCTTCTCGACGTGATCGAAGTGGGCGCGGAGGACCTCCTGCTCGTGCTTCAGGATCGAGATGGCCCTGCCGGCGCCCATGGACAGCAAGCGGAGATAGAAGAGCGCCCGCAGGGCCGGCTTCGAGGGCACGTCGTGCTCCATCATGAAGAACACGCCGTCCGGCTTGAGAACACGCCGTACCTCGAGCAGTGCAAGCCTCTGCGTCTCCCCCTTCAGCTCGTAGAACGCGTGCGAGCAGGTGACCGCGTCGAAGCTGCGCGCCGCAAAGGGCAGGGCGCCCGCGTCGGTCTCCACCAGGACGATGTTGGCGAGCATCTTCGTCTTTGCCCTGGCCGCGTTCAGCATTCCGCGGGAGAAGTCTGCCCCCGCCACCAGTCCTCGGGGGCCGGTGCTCTCCCGCAGGTTGGACAGGAGTGAGCCCGTGCCGGTGCAGATGTCCAGGATGAAGGAATCATCGGAAACGGCGACGTGCTCGGCCAGAAAGGCACGGGCCGCGCCCCGGCGGTCGGAGGAGTGTACGGCAACGAACCTGTCGTAGAAGCTCGAGAACCAGTCGTAGTAGGCCCGCCGGAAGTTCCTCATCGGGGATCTCCTCAGCCAGGAACCATTGTATCGTCGAGCGCCGCTCCGGCGAGAGGGCGGATACCGACGCGCCGCCGAGCGCTGTGGGAGACCGCCCTGGTGCAGCGCTCGAAGAAGTCGAGAAGTTGCTCCTCGAGTCCCCAGCGTCCCAAGAACACAGGCCTCACCCACGTCTCGCGTCTTACGTTTCAAAGCCCGAGGAAGAGTATGGCGAGCCCGGAGGCGGCGATGACGGCGCCGGCGAGTGTGTGCGACCAGCGCTCGAGGGGGCCGAGCGGGAGCATCCGGATCCCGGCGAGGGCGGCGGCGGTGACCGCGACCATGGTGGCGATTGTGACAAGCCCGAAGACAACGGCCGTGATCGCCGCGAGGCCCCAGGCACCCCGGCTGGCCGGGACCACGAACAACGGGATCAGCGGCTCACACGGTCCGAGCACGAAGATCACGAACAGGGCCCAGAACGTGGTCGCGGCGCGCCGGTCGTGCGCGAGCTCGTCGGCGGACGGCGACGGATGGTGATGGTCGTCGGCACCGTGGGTGTGTAGGTGGACGTGCCCGTGGTGGTGGTGCGGCTCGAGGCCCTTGGCCTGGCGCAGCGCGTGCCGGGCTCCCCACAGCGCATATGCGAGGCCAAACGCGACCAACGCCCAGGCGGCGAGGCCGCCGCGCCCGCCTTCGACCCCCTCGATTCTGCCCACCGCGATTCCGGCCAGCACCCCGAGCCCGCCGAGTACCACCGAAGATGCGACGTGCCCGACCCCGCACACCGAGGTAATGAGCAGGGTCCGCGGGGTCGACCAGCCCCGGGCGCGGGCCAGCATCACGAACGGGAGGTAGTGATCGGGACCGAGCAGCGTGTGGACGAGGGCGACACCCGCCGCCGCGGTGAGCAGGCTCCAGCCGAGGATATTCACTCTCGTCAGCCTACGCTCCGCGCCCCACCCTGTCACGCAGGGTCGGCGCCGCCGCGGGAGGGACCGCCGTCGGTCACGGGTGCGGCATCGGGGGTGAACACCCGCACCGGCCGGGAGAAGCCCTTGATCGCGTGCTCGCCGAGATCGCGCACCGGAAGCTCCGCGGGCAGTCGCTCTGCTGTGGCCTCGTCGAGGAGGATCCGCGTGCCCAGCGGCTTGTTGAGCGCCTCGAGCCGCGCGGCGAGGTTGACCGCCTCGCCAATCGCGGTGAAGGTCTTGCGCGCCCTGGCACCGACGGTGCCGATCACCACCTCGCCGGAGGCGAGGCCGACGCGGGTGTGCAGGACCGGCATCCCCTGCCGCTCCCACTCCGCGTTGGCGTGCTCCACATGCTCCTGGATCGCGAGCGCGGCGGTGACGCCGCGCTCGGCGTGATCAGGCTGCGCAACGGGAAAGCCGAACACGGCGAGCAGCGCGTCGCCGACGTACTTGTCGTGCATCCCTCCGGCGTCGATCACCGCGCCGGTGAGGATTTCAAAGTACGCATTGAGGTGGCCGACGAGCACCTCCGGCGGGAGCTGCTCGGTGATCGGGGTGAAGCCCTCGATGTCGGACTCGAGGATGGTGACCGTGTGGCGTCCGCCAGTGAGGTTGACGGCGGTCGGGTTGTCCAGCAGCCACGCCACCACGGAAGGGTCGACATAGGACTCGAAAAGACCCAGGATCTCCCGCCGACGCGAGCGCTCGAGCAGGTAGCTCACGAACGCCACCGACGGGAAGCTCGCGGCGAGGACCCCCATCGGCACGATCGCCGGGACGACCTCACCGGCGAGGAAGCGCTCAACCGTCCACGCCCCCCAAACGGCGAGTGCGCACGCCTGCAGGCCGAGCGCCCACCACGGACGGTCGGCGCCGACCAGCCACGCGATCGCAAGCACGGCGAGCCCGAGGATCAGCCACGCGGTCTTCGGGCTCGTCTCCACCAGGCGATCTCCGCGCAAGATCGCGGCGGCGACGGTGGCGTGGATCTCGACCCCCGGCGAGTCCGGCAAATCCACCCGGTGGAACGGCGTCGGGTAGGTGTCGTGACTGGCCGCGAAGGTCGCCCCGACAAAGCAGATCCTGCCCGCGATGAGCTCGGCCGGAACCTCGCCTGCGAGCACGTCGCCGAGCGAGACGGTCGGGAACGTGCCGGCGCCGCCTCGGTACGGAATCAGGCGGAGTGCCTCCTCCTGCCACTCCCGCGGGAGGTAGCCGGCGTAGGCCTCGACCGCGGCGGCGGCGAAGCACCGCCGCCCGGAGCGAGCAGGCGCGACCCGGCGGATCCGTCCGTCGCGCTCGTCCGGGAGGTTGATGAACCCGGTAGCCGCAACCGCATCGCGGATCGCTGGGATCGGCGGCTCTGGCACCCGCCCATCCCGCAGCTGCTCAGCCCACACGATGTTGCCGGCCCGCTGCGCCACCTCGGCGAGGCGCGCGTCCTGGTCGGGAGGGTCGCACTCACGGGTCGGCTCCGAGTACAGGAAGTCGAACGCGATCACCGCGGCGCCCGCCCCATTCAACCGCTCGATCAGCTTCGCCCACACCAGCGGCGGGAACGGGTACTTCACGCCGAGGCGCGCGAACGAGGCCTCGTCGACGCCGATCAGGACGATCTCCGGGTCGGGGGCGAGCTCGCCGCGAGCGCGAAACCGGAGGTCGATCGAACGGGCCTCGAGCAGCGCGACCAGCGCCGTCTGCGACGCCGCCCAACCCGCCGCGAGCAGCACCATGGTTGCCGCGACCGCGAGGCCCGCGGCACGCCGCCGACGAGCCCGTCGAGCGGCGGATGGCGCGCTCGCGTCCGCCACCTAGGAACCTCCGGCGCCCTCGAAAGCGATCGTCGCGCGGCCGGAATCGAGGCCGATCGCGGCCCACAGCACACGTCGCTGCTCCTCAAGCGAGCGGTCCTCGGGCTCCTCGGCGAGGAGGCGTCCGAGCAATCCCGCGGCCTCGAAATAGAGCTCGGCGTCCCGGCACACCTGGTAGCGTAGGTAGGTCGCCGAGCTGTCGCCGCTGGCGGTCTCGAGCCCGGCGGCTGCGATCTCCGATTCCGCCGCTGCGACCCGGCGCCCGGTGTCGCCGTCGAGGACCGCGAAGCTGCCGCTGCCCAGCGCCGCGAGCGAGTCCGGTGAGCTCGCGTCGCGGACCTCCCAGACGTACCCGGCCCCCGGCGCGAGCTTCCCGGCCTCGATCTCGAGGACCGTCCCCTCCACTCGCGCCTCGAGCACGGAACCGGACGGGCCGAGAACGCGCACGGCGTAGCTGGACACCCCTGGCGCCGGCTCCCAGACCAGACGCACCGGACCGGATCTGACACGAGTGCGGCGCGGCGCGACGGCGAGGTTTCGGCCCTCCTCCCGGAGCCCGCCGAGGTGTTTGAGGAGCGGCTCTACGTCGCCGCGGGCGGCGAGGGTTCGGGTCAGGTTGTGCGCGACCTCGCCGAGCGACGGACCGGCACGCCGAGCAGCCGGCTCGAGCACGCGTCGATCGGAGGAAGGAACCACCAGCAGGCCTCCGTCACTGAGCAGGAAGGTGGCGCGGCCGTCCGCGCCGGTCGAGACCTCCGCGCCCGCGCCGAGCATGGCGCCGCGCTCAAGCGCGACCGGGGTCTCTCCTGCACGGGTTGCCACGCTCACCGCGCCGCGCACGAATGTCGCCTGCGCCCAGAAGTCGGGTTGGGCCGCACCTGCTGCGGCCGCCGCCAGTGTCGTCATCGCCACCAGGAATGCCCGCATCGCGTCCTCCGTCAGCTTCGGACTCCTACCGCCAGTCGCCGACCACCTGGAACGCTGCCCAGTGGAAGGGGTGCCGGTCGTCCGGATCGCCATCACCCTGGATCAGCTCGACCTGCGCCGCCCGCAGCGAGTTCGCAACCGAGCTGCCGCCGCGCAGCGCCCGGTAGAAGCCGGCCATGAGCCGCGCGGTCGACTGATCGGCCACGCTCCACAGGGAGGCCACCACCGAGCGCGCGCCCGCGTACTGGAACGCCCGACTCAGGCCGACCAGACCCTCGCCGCCGAGCTCGCGGCCGAGCCCGGTCTGGCATGCTGAGAGGGTCACAACCTCGGCATCGAGCCGCATGCTCTCGAAAATCTCCCACGCCTGCAGGAGGCCGTTCTCCGCGCCCGCCTCGGGTCGATCCGGGATCGCGAGTGCGAGCCCCGAGTCGAGCGGGAAGTCCTCGTCGAGCAGACCGTGGCAGGCGAAGTGCAACACCGCCTCGGAGCTGTCCTGGGCGAGCGCCCGCGACTCGGTCGCGGCGGCGCCGAGGAAGACCGCGGCGCTGTCCCCCCACAGCTCGGACAGCTCCTCGACCTCAGCCCGCGTCGCCGGAAGCGGCTCGAGGGCCAGGCCGCGCCCGATGACCGAACGCACGGCGGCGTCGCCCTTGCCGCCCGCCCACGCCTGTGCGTTCGGGTAGGCAGGATCGCCGAAGCCGACCACATGCCAGCTTGCGCGGTCGTCGAGTCTCGTCCTGCGACGATGAGCGAGCTCGTCGAGGACCGTGACCGAGAGGGCGACGCTGAGCGGGCGCCGCTCGACCAGGAACCGCGGCCGACCATGGGTGTCGAGCGTCGCCAGGACCGCGAACGGCAGCGCGTGGAGCGGACCGTCGGGGATCAGGACGAGCCGCTCGGCGGCCTCGATCTCGGCCGCAGCCGGGCCGATCAGGAGGTCGTAGAGCCGAGTGGCCGGCCCGAGGTAGGCGGTCGGCGCGAAGCCTTCGCGACCTCCGGCGACGATCGCCGTGCGCACGTCGCGCACGGCGGCGCGGAGATCGCCTTCACCCACGGTCAGGGGATGCACCGTGAGACCGCCGTCGCGGCTGAGGCTGAACAGGGTCGATGCGTCGCGACCGACGCTGAAGGCGAGCACCAGCGTGCCCGGCTCCAGCGAGCGTCGTGCCGCCTCCGCGTCAAGCGGATGCGGGTCCTGCAGCGAGGCCAACCGCGGCGAAGCGGCTCGGATCTCCTCGGCGACCGTCTCGCGCTCGCGGCGCAGCTCGGCAAGCCGCGCGAGCCTGTCGTCGATCGCCTGCGCGTCGCTCGCCGGGTCGAGCTCCGCAAGTCGCTTTTGGACCGCGTCGTACTCCCAGGCGACCCGCTTCCGACGGCGCTCGAGCTCGTCGGGAACGTCCCCGGAGAAGACCAGGTCGCGCTCGGCGAGAGTGGCCAGGAAAAGCTGCCCGCGCGAGCGCTCGAAGGTGTCGAACGCGGCGCCCGGTCGACCGAGCTCGAGCTGCACTTCGATCAGCTCGCGGTAGAGCTCGGCGAAGTGGGCGCGAAAGCCTGCCCGTGCCTCCTCGCTGCCGCCGAGACGTCCGCCCTGCGCCTCCAGCGCCGCGACGGCTCGCTCCAGACGCTCCAGGGCCTCCGACGCCCTCCCGGCGCGCCGCGACGCCTGCGCCAGGCTGTGCAGGGTCACGGCTTCCTCCGAGCTTCCCGGCGCGAGGCGGCTGCGGATGGCCAGGGCGCGACCGAGGAAGCCCTCGGCGGCCTTGAGGTCGCCGCCGGCCAGGGCCGCGTCGCCGAGGTTCTGCAGGCTTGCGGCCACGAACAGGCTGTCGGGGGAGGTGCGCTGGCGCAGCTCGTAGGCGCGCCGGTACAGCGCTGTGGCCGACTCGAGGTCTCCGCGCTTCTGGGCGACCGCGCCGAGGTTGATCAGATTGGCCGCGATCTCGGCGCTGTCCGGCATGATCTTCTCGCGGATCTCGAGAGACTGCCGGTAGAGCGCCTCGGCTCGGTCGAGATCGCCGCGATCGAGGGCGACGTCGCCGAGCGTGAGCACGATCATGGCACTGGTCTGGTTTTCCGGAGCGATCCGGTCGAGCATCGCACGCGCCTCGCCGAGGAGCGACTCGGCGTTGTCGAGGTCCTTGCGGCGCCACGCGATCAGGCCAAGGTTGAGCAGCGCCGAGGCAACATCCTGGCTGTCCGGCGTTCGCTCGCTCCAGATCTCGAAGGCCTGACGAAGATTGGCCTCGGCTTCGGCGAGGTCGCCGCGCTGCTCGAAGACGAGCGCGAGATTGTTGAGGTTGGCGGCGACGTCGATGCTGCGCGGATCGATCGCCTCGACGATTGCGAGGGACTGCTGGAACCGCTCCTCGGCACGATCGAGGTCGCCACGCTCCCAGACCACCGCGCCGAGGTTCATGAGCGTGATCGCGTGGCTGTCGGTGTTCGGCTCGAGCCGCTCGGTCAGGGCCAGGTCCTGCTCATAGTAGCGTTCGGCCGCGTCCCAATCGCCGCGCTCCTTGGCGACCAGCCCGAGGTTGTTGTAGCTCGCCGCCAGTCGGGTGCTGCCCGGAACCAGCCGTTCCCGAATCTCGAGGGTCCGGTCGAGCAGCGGCTGCGCGTCGTCGAACCGCCCGGCGTAGACCGCCACCAGACCGAGGTTGTTGAGCGACTCAGCGAGCGCCAGCGAGTCCGGTGCGAGCCGCTCGCGTACCGCCACCGCCCGCTGCAGCACTTCCGCGGCGCCGTCGAGGTCACCGAGCACCAGCATCATGGTGCCAACGTCGTGGACACCCGCAGCGACCTCGAGCGTGCCCGGCAGGTGTGCATCGCGGAGCGCGAGGGCCTCCTGGTGAACCTCGAGCGCCCGCTCGTACTCGCCTGCCCTGTAGAGGGTTCGGCCCCACTCGTCGCGAACGGCGAGGCGCGCGGCCAGGGAGCCGCCGGCGTCTGCTGCCTCGGCCGCACCCGCCAGCTCAGCGAGGGCCTCCTCGAGGCGACCGGCGCCGATCAGCGCTGCTGCCGCACGCCGGTGCATCCAGGCCTTGAGGTTCGTCTCAGCCGCCACGCGCCGCTCGAACAGCAGCGCCCGCCACATGGTAAGGGCACCGTCGACGTCACCCGCCTCGGCCCGTGACAGGGCCTCGACGTAGCGCCGCTCCAGCCTCCGGCGCAGGACCGGACGGACGGTGAGGTCCCACAGGCTCGGACCCCGGGTCCCCGGCTGCAGGACCACCCGGCGGCGACTGCCGGCGCGCTTCACCTCCAGCGTGACCGGCCCACGCGGGACCCGCTCGACCTCGAGCCACGCCCAGTCGAATGGGTCCGCGAGCTCCCCCGCGGCATCCTCCCCGTTCACGGTCTGCCGCCACCGGAGGATCCGGTCTCCGACCTCGAGCCCGGCCCCATCAGCGCCCATGGTCTCGACGACAACTCCGCGCTCCCGGGCCGCGGCCGGCAGTGCCAGGGCAACAGCGAGGACGAGCAGCAACACCTTCGCGTTTCGGCTCGGTCGTGGGATCGACAGCGTTCTCCAGCAGGACATGTTGTTCTCCCTGGGGCTTCCGCAACGAGAATACCATCGGCTCAGAACGAAGCGCAGTGCCATGACCGCTGTCGCGAGACCGGGTCGATCGCTCGGAGATGCTCAGCGGAGGATGGCGTCCCCGGAGGCGACCGACCTGCAGCCGTACGGTCGGGGGCGGAGGCACGGACCGGTCGCGTACTCCGACGGGTCGGTCAGGACGATGGGCGCTCGGGCGGGACGATCGCGGTCGTGCCGTCGGT
>CAZQYU010000097.1:0-9949 GCA_964597585.1 uncultured Thermoanaerobaculia bacterium | reverse complement strand
GCAACAAGCGAGTCGCGCACGCCTCGATGGAGACCATGCTTCTGCTCAATGGCTTCGAGATTGCAGCGTCGGTCACAGAGCAGGAGCAGTTGATGCTTCGACTGGCCGCCGGTGAGCTCAGCCGTGATGATCTTGTCGTTTGGGTTTCAGCTCATGTCACAGATGCACGGAGTCGCCCGACAACTCGCTGAAGCGGACGGACGCTCGCAACAGGCCGCTTGCAGCCCGCCCGACCACCCACCCGGCAAGCGACCTGCCGCGCCGGCCCTACGGGCCGATCGCGTCCGCCGCTTAGCTCGAGGACGTTAGGCGGATGCGCGCGGCCCAGATAGAATCACCGACGTGTTCTTCGAGTTCGAAAGCGAAATCACTGAGATCGAGGTCATTGCGGTGGGTCGAGCCATCCGTGAGTTGCGTCGTCTCGAGAAGATGTATGGTCCCGGAAGATGGCGCAAGCTCAAGGGGCTCGCAGCCATACGGTTGGTCGATGGTACTGTCGTGAGGGCTGAGCTACATTGGTATGAGGCGCACGGTGTCGGGCGGTGCGAGTTCAAGGTCAAGCGCCTGATGGACTGAAGGATGAACGAGGACACTCACAGCTACCTCTTGTGCGTGCAGAACGAAGGGTACGAGGCGTCGTTGGAGAAGCGAAAGATCTACCGGCGTCTGGCTGATCCGAAGGCGTCTGCACGAGCCCTGGTCCGCGTTGTGGATGAGTCGGGAGAGGACTACCTCTTCCCGAGCGCATTCTTCGTGCCCATCACACTGCCCGAGAAGGCGACACACGCCTTTGAGGAAACCACCGCCTAACAAAGAGTTGCAGCGGACCGAAGCTCCTGTCACGGCGCGTGCTGACCACCGACCACCCACCCAGGCACCCGCCGCGCCAGGTCCCTCGCTGCGGTCGGGTACGCTCCGGCCGCTGAACTCGAAACGTTGGGCGCACGTAGTTGAGGCGGTGTCCTATACTGAGGATGCGAGAGGCGAGATGGACTGGCGAGGTCTCATAACGGTCGATCCGAACATCTGCCACGGGAGCGCTTGTTTCCGCGGAACGAGAGTTCTCGTGTCTCTCGTTCTCGACAATCTCGCAGCCGGCGAGTCCGCTGAGTCGATCCTCAGGAGCTACCCTTCGTTGCCTCCGGATGCCATTGCTGCCGCGGTGAGCTACGCCGCGGACCTCGCTCGAGAAAGAGTGATTGCTCTTCCGGCGTGACACGTGAAGTTCAAGATCGACGAGAACTTGCCATCAGAGACCGTTGAGGTTCTTGGTTCCTCCGGACACGATGCGCTGACGGTGGGAGATCAGGGGCTCAACGGGGCTTCTGACCCGTCGGTGGCACGAGTCTGCGCGGCGGAGGACAGAGTGCTCCTTACCCTTGATGTTGGATTTGCCGACATTCGAGCCTACCCTCCCGGGTCGCACCCCGGGATCATCGTGCTGAGGCCTGCTCGGCAGGACAAGAGCAACGTACTCTCCATCATTCGACGACTCCTTGGCTCCCTCGAGGCCGAGCCGCTTGCGGGCAGATTGTGGGTGGTGGACCAAAACCGGGTGAGGGTTCGAGAGTAAGGTGGGGGCGGCGCCCAACCCCTCGTTGCAGCGGACGGAAGCTCCTGTCACGGCGTGTGCTCACCACCTTCCACCCACCCAGGTACACGCCGCGCCAGCTCCCTTCCTGCGGTCGGAAACGCTCCGGCCGCTGAACGGCGGACGTTAGCTGGCCCGGTCGAGCTCCTCGCGGATGACACGACGGAGGGTCTCCTCGATAGGTTCGTTGCTGGATGCGATGAACTCTCGTAGCGCCCGATTGATGAGCGTCTGATAGTTGCCGCCGCCGGCTTGAGTCACTTGGGCCTTGAACCACTCCACGACGTCGTTGTCCAGCCTGATCGTGATCCTCGTCTTGCCCGACGGGGGAGTGATGACGGGGCCGCGCTTGCCTTTGGTGAAGTCGTACTCTTTCCTCATGTCCCCACCTCATAGGTTCGCTGTTCGTGCTTGTCCGCCTGCCGTGCCGAGATGAGGCGAACGCGGTCACCTCGGAGGGTGAAGACGACGACCAGTAGTTTGCCCGAGGGGTCCATCCCCAGTGTTACGAAGCGATCCTCGTCGTCGGAGTCGGGATCCGGGACGGTGGCTGCCAGGTCGTCCTCGAGCGCGACGACGGCGTCCGCAAAGGCAACTCCATGTTTCCGTTGGTTCGAGGCGGCCTTCGCTGGATCCCACTCGACGTCCACGACTCTAGTATGCACGAACGTATGTACCAGTCAAGCCAACGTGGCGCGGCCAGCTAACAAGCCGATGGAGCGGGCGAAAGCTCTCGTCACGCCGCTTGCAGGGGTAAGTGGCCCGCCGCGCCGGCCTTCGGCCGGACGCGCCCGCCGCTAAGCTTGAGGACGTTGGGCCTTGCTGTACCCGGTGCGGTGTTGCGTTCTGGTTCAGTGAAACGGCATGCCCGCGAACGTTGTTTTGGTGCCTCGGGTGTTGAAACGGCCTAGTCGAAGTTGGGCGCCAGGGTCGAGAGGACACAAGTGAATCCAACCCTTCTCATGGTCAGTAGTGCAGGGCTCATCGGCCTCCTCGGCCTCGTCCATTTGGTCCTGACATTCTATGGCCCCAAGCACCTACCAAGAGACAGGTCGCTGGTAGAGGCCATGGCGAACATGGCGCCGGAAATTACGTCTCAGACCACGATCTGGAAAATGTGGCTGGGTTTCAACGCTAGTCATTCCATGGGCCTATTACTGTTCAGTTTGACCTACACCTATTTGGCTCTGGCTCATGGCGAAGTGCTCTTCCAGTCGTGCTTTCTTCAGGGACTGGGTCTTGCCGCGCTCGCTGGATACGTCCTTTTGGCGAAGCTCTACTGGTTCATTCCGGTTTTGGCAGGTGCCAGCCTTTCGTTGATCCTCTACTTGAGCAGTATCGCTATGGCGTGGGCCGCGTGAATTCAGCCTTGGAATTCTGCGAGTTCTCCGGACTTTGGTTGTGTCGTAACAGTCTTCAAATGAGAAGACCAACCTGCGTGGGTTCAAGCTTGAAGTGCGACAAGCCCATCTCAAGACTCCATTTGTTTGAAAGTAGACGTGGTAACGCCTAACATGACGGTGAAGCGGACCCCAACTCGCCCCGTCCGGCCCAAGGGCCGGAACGTTGGGTCCGCTCACCGCTGGCGTTTGGCCGCTTGACGAGGTCCAGGTGGAGTTGTACAGTAGATCTGTACAGGAGATTGGAGACGCGGATGCCTACCGTCACCACCTACACCTCAGCCCGAGCCGCTCTCGCGGCCCTATGCGATCAGGTCGCATCGAGCCGCGAGCCCGTGATCATCCGTCGCCGGAACGCGGAGGACGTTGCGTTGGTGTCCGCTGCGGAGCTCGAGAGCTTGATGGAGACCGCGCACTTGCTTCGCTCGCCGAAGAACGCAGAGCGACTGCTCGCTGCACTCTCGCGTGCACAGCGGTCGGAACTCAAGCCCTCGTCGGTCGCTGAGCTCAGAAAGCAGCTCGGTCTTGACGAAGAAACGCGGTAGCCGCCGATCGAAGCCGTCCGCTCGAGAGTGGTTGGCGGTATTTCACCCGGAGCTCGTTGAGGACCTGCGATTTTGGGTTTCCACGAACCGAAAAGTCGCGGTGCGTGCCCTCGATCTCGTTGAGGCGATCGTCAGCGATCCATTCGTCGGCATCGGAAAGCCAGAACCACTCAAGTACCTCCCACCCGGAACCTGGTCACGTCGGCTGACCGAGGAGCACAGGATCGTCTACCTGGTTGGGGATGGCAGAATCGACGTTCTCCAGGGCCGTTACCACTACTCGTGCTGATGCCCACGCAGCCTAAACTCGTTCCGGCGGACCGAAGCTCCTGTCACGGCGTGTGCTGATCACCGCCCTCCCGCCCAGGCACTCGCCGCGCCATGTCCATCCCGTTGGTCGGGCAAGGTCGGACCGCGGAGCACAATCGTGTTGGGTCCACTCAGATTTGTGGGGAGCAGATGACCACAACGCATCACACGGGTTCATGTCTGTGCGGCAAGGTTCGTTTTGAAGTCAAAGGTAACTTCGAGAGCTTCTTTCTGTGTCATTGCGAACGTTGCCGCAAAGATACCGGCTCTGCTCACGCGGCAAACCTGTTCTCCACAAGTGCCAAGATAGAGTGGATTTCTGGATACGAGAACGTCCAAGTCTTCAATCTCCCGACCACGCAGCACGTGAAGAGTTTTTGCTTGATCTGCGGCTCGGCTTTGCCTTCCATCCAGATGGAAGGAAGACTACTGGTCGTGCCTGCGGGTTCTCTCGAAAGTGACGTCAAAATACGGCCAAATGCCCACATATTTTTCTCGAGCAAAGCGAACTGGGACACTGGGCTCGAGGATGTTCCACGCTTTCCAGAATTGCCGAGCTAGGGTTTGCTTCCGCGTGCCACGAGGGCTGCCCCAAGTTTGAAGATCGACAAGTTACTGTTCTGACGGGAACGTCAATTGCAGACATATCAGAATGAAGGGCATGTTGAGTGAGTTCATAGGTGTCGCGCTCTCTCTCGTCCCCGTGCTCGTGGCCCTCAGGGCCTTCGCACGGCGGTTTCCGGATCGCTGACGGGCTCGCGGGCGCTTCCGCCCTCAGAACTTGCAAGGCCCGCTGTCGGTGGATGTGGGTCGCGGGCCCGCGCCTCGGGATTCCTGGCGGCACACAGCCGAAAGTCGGACACGTGGTGCGAAACGGCTGGGCCAAAACCGAGGTAATGTTGTCTTCGGAGATCCACGATGGACGTGCGGGAGCTGAGAGCAGGGGACGAAGGTGCGGTGAGTGCCCTCGTCATGCGTTCCTTCGCCGCCTTTCTCGCCAATGACTATGCGCCCGAGGGCGTGGAGGAGTTCACGAGGTACGCGGGTCCCGAAGCAATTCTGCATCGGGCCGGCGAGGATCACCTGACCTTCGTGGCGTTGCTTGAGGGTGAGATCGTTGGGATGATCGAGTTTCGCCGCAGTCAGCACCTCTCGATGCTGTTCGTGGACGAGTCGTCGCACGGCAGGGGGGTGGCGCGCCGCCTGTTCGAGGCGGGGCTGGAACGCGTCCTGCTCGAGAACCCCGGCCTGATCACGCTGACCGTCAACTCGTCCCGCCACGGAGTTCCGGCGTACGAGAGCCTGGGGTTCAGGGTCACAGGACCCGAGCGGATCGTCAACGGCATCAGGTTCATTCCGATGGCCCTGGATATCGCCCAGTCCGGCGGAGCGCGGATCCTCACCGACAACGCCGGCTGAAGACCCTTCGACTTCAGCGAGGGAGCAGCCCAATGCCTCGCGGCGGGAGGGACACGCCGTCAGGGAGGTGAGCGTCGAAGGCACCACGCGCTCAGATTCGCGGTTTTTGAGGTACGGGATCGGTCCGAGGCGGGGAGAGGCTGATCAATCATGAAGATCGCACTTTGCACGGCAGCAGCCATTCTCGCGCTGTTTGCCTTGGACAGGCTCGCGCTGTGGATGGAGAGCAGGGGCTGGATCTATTATCGGAGACGCAAGCCGCAGTCATCGGCGCTCGGCAACGCTTTTCTCCAGGTCCAGGCTCTGATCGAGCCGGATACGAAGCATCTACTCGAGGCTCGGCAGGAGGATGTCTGCGAGGCGGACGAGTCTGGTGATCCTCCCGATCCGGCCGGCCCGGCGGCCGGCTGTTCGGTGTCGCGAGAGCCGGATTCGAACAAACCGGTCGCGAGCTGACCTGCCGGAGAGGAGGCGTGGTATGAGCATTCGGGTCGTGCGTCTGGGCAGCGAGCGACACGACGGCGAGGGCCTGCGCCTCGGGACCGTCCGCCGGCCGCCGCGTGGTGTGCCAAAGGAGCGGTTTTCGGTCGACAATTGGTACGACGTGTGGCTGCCGAACCTCGCGCCGAGCGCAGAGCTGGTCAAGCAGGCGCAGGCGGCGGCGACGCCCCGCGAATGGCAGGCCTTCGTGCGCAGGTACAGGTCGGAGATGGCGCAGCCGGACGCAGCGAAGGTCCTCGACCTGCTGGCGGCTCTCTCTCACCGGACCGATCTTTCGGTGGGCTGCTATTGCGAGGACGAGACCCACTGCCACCGTTCAGTCCTTCGCGAGCTGCTGGCCGAGCGCGGCGCCAAGGTCGAGTCGTGACCCCACGTTGATTGCGTCGGTATCCGTGCTGCGCCGCTGCCTGGAGAGGATGACGCGGTAGACTGGCGGACGATGCGCAGAGGGTTTGAACTGACGACTCGAACAGATCGGCGGCGTCCTGCCGTCCCGACGGCACGGCGGCTCGGCGATCCGAGGAGGTCCAGCTTGGGCGGCGCGGCGTCGTGACGTTGTCACCTCGGTGGGTGCTCGACCTCACGATCGTGCTGCTCGGGCTGCTGCTGTCGTCGGTGGCGATCTCTGCGGTCGACGCGTGGGAATCGCGTGCCACAGCACGGGGCGACGTGTCGTTGGTGTCATGGAGCCACGAAGACGCGCGTGACCACTCGCTCGAGCGCGACTACATCGTGGTCCGCAACTCGATGCGACGCTGGCTGTTCGTGCACTTTCCCCTGATCAGCATGCTCGGCGGTGCGCTGGTTGGGCTCGGGTGCAGCGGCGGCCGCCGGGTGTTGATCATGGCGATGGTGGCAACGGCCCTGGTGCCGATCACCGGCATCGCCCTCTTGATCGACACGCCCGGCCCTGCGGCCGCGAGCGCGGTGCTGTATGCGGGACTGGCCGCCGGGACGGCGGTGGTCGCTCGTCGCGTGGCGAACCTCGTCGGACGGAGGGCGAGGTGACCCGAACACAGGCGGCAACAGGGTGCCGCTCGGGTTGGAGACGGCCGGTCCAGAGGTCGCCGAGCACCCGAGCACTGATTCTGGTGCTCGCTCTGACCGTGCTGCTCCCCACCGCAGCGTTCGCTGGTGACGACGCGTCGACGACAGGGGCGAGCGGCTCGATCTGTGTTGCTCCGCTTCCGCTCGACGTGAAGGCCCAGGACAAGCAGAACCCTTCGTTCCGCCAGTTCAGCTACCGTTTCGCGATCCAGGTCGACTCCAGGAAGCCGGTAGAGATGACCCGCAAGAGCGGCATCCGGATCGAAGAGCTCGACCTCACCACCCGCCACGTGGTGCGGATCTGGGACGGCCGCACGGTGGTGGAGTCGTTCCGGTTCACCTTCGCCGAGCGGGGCGGCACGGACCTCTGCCTGTGGTACCGGGCAGGACGCCAGACCTGGATCCTCGAACCGCCGCATGCGGATCATGAGAGGTGCCGGTGCACGGAGAAGGCGACTCCTCCACGGATGGGTCTGACTCCGTGAGCCGCCTCCGTTTGGTGCTCCGGCGAGATCCGACAGCTCAGGCCGAGACGGGGGCCGTGCGGTCGAGATGCGGTGGCCGGCAATGACCGCACACGGGGCGGCCGGCAAGGGATGGGAGCGGTTCGGCGAGTCTCCGCACCTCTTCGTCGACGCCGACGCGTGTCCGGTGAAGGAGGAAACACTGCGGGTCGCCGAGCGATACGGCCTCGGAGTGACCCTGGTCTCGAACTCGTGGATGCGGGTGCCCGATCGCGACGACCTGCTCCTGGTGGTCGTTGAGGAAGGTCTCGACGTCGCAGACGACTGGATCGTCGAGCACGTTCGCCCGGCAGACATCGTGATCTCCGCAGATGTTCCGTTGGCCGCGCGGTGCCTCGCGGCGGGGGCGCTGGCGCTCGGCACGACCGGTCGCGAGTTCACCCAGGCGAACATCGGTAGCGTCCTGGCGACACGTGACCTCCTGACCGAGCTTCGCGGCCAGGGTGCGATGACGGGCGGGCCGGCGCCGTTCACTCGCCGCGACCGTTCGCGCTTCCTGCAATGCCTCGACGAGATGGTCCACGCGGCGCGTCGACGGCTGCAGACGGACGACGTCTCCCCGCAATGAGGGCGCAGCGGGTGAGCACCACCTCCCGGATATGCGGCCTCGAAGGTCGACGGTGAGATGACCAGCCTGGGGTTGATTGCCGACACCCACGGCCTCGTCCGCCCGGAGGCATTGGCGGCATTCGCGGGCGTCGAGCGGATCCTGCATGCCGGAGACGTCGGCGGCGCCGAGGTGCTCGACGCTCTCGCGAGGGTTGCCCCGGTAGATGCGGTGCGGGGAAACGTCGACTTCGGACCGTGGGCGTCCGCGCTGCCCGTCCAGCGGGTCGTGGAGATCGAGTCGGTCCGGCTGCTCGTCCTTCACGACCTCGGCCAACTCGAGATCGATCCCGCGGCCGAGGGGTTCGTGGCAGTGGTTGCGGGTCACTCGCACCATCCGCTGAGCCGCCACCAGAAGGGCGTTCTGTGGTTGAACCCCGGGAGTGCGGGCCCGCGGCGCTTCCGCCTGCCGGTGACGATCATGCGCCTGGAGATCGACGGTGCGACGTTGCGGCCCGAGCTGATCGAGCTGAACCCGTCGATGCCGGTCGGACGCCTCCGGAGGAGATGAAGATGGTGCTACGGCTCGGACTCTCTGTCGTCCTGTTCGTGATTGCGCTGCTGCTCGGTCGGGTGGCGGCAAGCCTGGTGGGACGCCGATGGGCCGCCCTGGGTCCGCTGCTCGGGGCCGCGATCGGCGGGCTTGGTGCGGTCGTTGCGGCCGCCCTCGCCGGAGTCCGTCCGATGCTCGCGGGAGCGCCGGTCATCCTCGGTCTGGTGTTCGGGTACGTGGTCGCCTGGCGCGGACAGCCGGGTCGTCGCTACGCCGCCATCGGCATCGCGGCCTTTGGGCTCTACGGTGCGATTGCAGGGGCGGTGAGCCACCAGTGGCTGGCGGTCGGGGCGTGCCTGCTGGCGGCGGGGGTGGCCGTTTCTCTGGCAGGGTCCGCGCGGAAGAGGGATTGAGGTGCCGAAGATGGAGCTTCCGGAGGGATGGACCGGCGGGACGCGGCTCGAGGCCTTCGGCCGCAGCTGGGAGCTCGAACGGGGCAACTTTCAGGGCTTCCAGTACTTCGTGCCCAACTCCGCCGTCTTCATGCGATTCACCTTCGACGACGGGGCAGGACTGGTCGTGCGCTTGGACGGGGTGGATCATCTTGGGGTGAGCCCCGGCGACGCCGGGACCGCAGGCGGCTGGGCGACCCTGGTGTCGTTCGAGCTGACCGAAGCGGGAAGGCTCCGCCTCGGCTTTGCTGGCGGCGAGGTGGTCGAGGTCGGTGCCGAGTCGATGACGGCTCAGAGGATCTGACCGAGAGGGACGCTGGGAGATGGCGACGGTCCGTTTGGTGAACCGGCACGTCGAGGTGGCACGCCAAAGAGCACTCCGGCTCGAGGCCCTCGACCTCAGCGAGATCCCGCTGGTGCCCCAGCGCTGGAAGTAGGCCGCGGCGCGCTATTCTTGTGCCATCGGAATCAGGGGAGGCGGTCAGTGGATCTCTCCGTCGAGCTGTTCATCGAGTCGTACCGTCAGCTCGCGCTGGTCAGCGCGGTGCTCGGCGGTTTCGCCTTCTCGTTCCTTTCCGTGCACCTGGCCGCAGGCGACAGACGTCGGATCGCGGGCTGGACCGTCGCGCTGTCGTCCGCCGCGGTGCTGTTCCTGGTCGTGGCCGCGTTCCTCGACGTCGGCCTCGGAGCGGCCCTGATCCGTCTCCCCGGCGGAGCCAGCTTCGCCGACCTTCCGGGCGTGGTCCTGCGCGTTGCGGGCTGGTCGGCCGCGTCATTCACCGGAGGCGTGGCCTCGCTGGTCCTGGCCGTGATGGCCGGCGGCTGGCTGCGCTCGACGCTGGTCGGGTGGATCGCGACCCTGCTCGGTATCGGGGCCCTCGGCGCGATGGGCTATGCGCTCTGGGTGCTTGGCGTCGTCTGATCCGCTCCCCGTAGGATGATCTCCACCTCCCTTGCGCCCGTGGACGCCGGGTTGTGGGTGGTACGTCTGCGGCAACGTGCCGGTCGATTCACAAACGGCGGGGTTCCGACCCCGCCGTTGGTCTCTTGGGGGCCCGCTCG
>CAZQYU010000096.1:0-10099 GCA_964597585.1 uncultured Thermoanaerobaculia bacterium | reverse complement strand
ATCATGAGACCGGTCGACGCGATGCGCTTCTCCCTCGAGCGCATCCGCCGCGGCGAGAACACGATCTCGGTCACCGGCAACGTCCTGCGCGACTACCTGACCGACCTGTTCCCGATCCTCGAGCTCGGCACCAGCGCGCGCATGCTGTCGATCGTCCCGCTCATGGCCGGCGGCGGCCTGTTCGAGACCGGCGCCGGAGGCTCGGCGCCCAAACACGTCCAGCAGCTGCGCAAGGAAGGGCACCTGCGGTGGGACTCCCTCGGCGAGTACTGCGCGCTGGTCCCCTCGCTCGAGCTGATCGCCGGGAACTTCGGCAACGCCAAGGCGAAGATCCTGGCGGACACCCTCGACCAGGCGATCGCCACCTACCTCGAGAATGGTCGACTGCCGTCGCGCAAGGTGCACGAGATCGACAACCGCGGCAGCTCGTTCTACCTCGCCCTGTACTGGGCCCAGGCGCTGGCCGCCCAGGACCGCGACTCTGCGCTCAAGGCCCGCTTCGCGCCGGTCGCGCGGCAGCTCGCCGACAACGAGGCGAAGATCGCCCAGGAGCTGCTGGCGGCCCAGGGCAGCCCGGCCGAGCTCGGTGGCTACTACCTTCCAGACGACGCCAAGGCCAGGCAGGTGATGCGCCCCAGCCCGACCTTCAACGCCGTCATCGACGCCATGGGCTAGCGCGAGGTTCACCTCGCGTTCTCTGCCCCGGCCCCAGAACTCAGCCGGGACCTCACCGCCCTCCTCCGGGAGGGCGGTCCCTTCGTGCGGCCGACACGATGACGACATCACCGACGGAGGTCCCCGTCGGCGCTGTGCCATTCCCCTGCTGCGGCGATCCCTCCGGGGTCGCCACCGCTGGCGCGACCCCGGCCCACCGACCGATGCGGGGCCGCACCGAGCGGTGCGTTTGACAGATGACCAATTGGAGATATGCTGGCGGCAGAAGGACCCGGGAGACATGACAATGAGCTCCAGCGACGGCGATCCTCGGCCTACTCGGCGCAGCTTCGTGGACTGGTTCCTCGGCACAACGATGGCGGCCGTCGGCGGGGCGATTCTCTACCCGGTGCTGCGCTACGTGATTCCGCCGGCGGTGGCCGAGTCGGCCGCCTCTCGGGTGCTGGCGGGCTCCCTCTCGGCCCTGCCCCCCAACTCCGGCAAGATCTTCCGCTTTGGCTCCAAGCCTGGAATCGTCCTGCGAACGCCGACCGGCGAGGTACGCGCCTTCTCCGCCATCTGCACCCACCTGAACTGCACCGTGCAGTACCGCCCGGACCTGCAGCAGATCTGGTGTGCCTGCCACAACGGCCACTACAACCTTAACGGCGTCAACGTCTCAGGGCCGCCGCCGCGCCCGCTGGAGAGCTACTCGGTGGCACTCAAGGGCGATGAGATCTGGGTCTCGCGGGAGGCATGAGATGGCGATCCTGCGTGCCCTCTGGGGCTTCCTGGACGACCGCCTCGAGCTGCAGCCGCTGGTGGACTTCATCCGCTCGAAGGAGGTTCCGCGCCACCGCTACAGCTTCTCCTACTTTTTCGGCGGGCTCACCCTGTTCTTCTTCGTCGTCCAGGTGTGCTCGGGGATCCTCCTGCTGCTCTACTACCGGCCCACCGCGGAGGCTGCCTTCTCCAGCGTCCAGTTCATCATGACCCGTGTGCCCTTCGGCTGGCTGGTGCGCTCGATCCACTCCTGGTCGGCGAACCTGATGGTGCTGGCGGCCTTCCTGCACATGTTCTCGGTGTTTCTGATGCACGCCTACACCCGCCCCCGGGAGCTCACCTGGTGGAGCGGCGTGTTCTTGCTCCTCCTGACTCTCGGTTTCGGTTTCTCCGGCTACCTGCTGCCGTGGAACACGGTGTCGTTCTTCGCCACCCGCGTGGGCACCGACATGGTGGCCAAGGTGCCCTTCGTGGGCGACTGGCTGCTGCACTTCCTGCGCGGCGGGGACGACGTGACCGGCGCGACCCTGACCCGCTTCTTCGGCTTTCACGTGGCGGTTCTCCCCTTCATCGCATTCCTCCTGATTGCCATCCACCTCTTCCTGATCCAGCGTCACGGCGTGCACGTGCCCGAGAGCCGGGAGGCCGAGTCCCACCGGCACCCCGCACTGCGGTTCGTCCCGGACTTCACGCTGCGTGAGCTGGTGGTCTGGCTGGTGGGTCTCGCCCTGCTGGCGGTGCTGGCCGCGCTGCGCCCCTGGGAGCTCGGAGTGAAGGCCGACCCCTTCGCGTCGGCCCCTGCCGGCATCCGGCCCGAGTGGTACTTCCTGTTCATGTTCGAGACGCTCAAGCTGATTCCGGCCCACGTGCTCGCAGTTGAGGGCGAGGTGGTCGGCCTCGCGGTGTTCGGAGTGGCGGGCCTGCTCTGGTTTCTCGCGCCTGTGCTCGACCGGCGCAGCCTTCGGGGCCAGCCGAGCCCGCTCGCGACGATCATCGGCTGGGTGGTGGTGGTGTACGTCTTCGGAATGACCCTGCTGTCGTTTCTGGGAGTGTTCGGATCATGACAGCGCAAGCCGTCGCCCGCGTGGCTGCCGCGGTGCTCCTCGCTGCAGCGACCGTCCCGCGCGTGCGCGCCGCCGACGCCGATGCGCCGTCGAGCACCTGCGTCAGCTGTCATCTCGAGCTGGACGGCGAGCTCCACGCCCCCGCTGCCGCTTTCACCGACGACATCCACAACCAGCCGGGCCTCGGCTGCGTGGGTTGCCACGGCGGCGATGCCGCGGCGGACGACCCCGACGAGGCGATGAGTCCGGCGCGCGGCTTCCGAGGCGCGCCGAAGCCTCCGCAGGTGCCCGAGCTTTGCGGCAGATGCCACGCCGATCCGACCTTCATGAAGCGCTTCGCGCCCAATGTTCCGACCGACCAGCTCGCGCAGTACCGCACCAGCGTGCACGGGAAGCGGTCCGCGGCCGGCGACGTCAAGGTCGCAGTGTGCTCCTCCTGTCACGGCGCCCATGGCATCTGGCGCGCCAACGACCCCCGCTCGCCGGTCTATCCCACCCATGTGGTGGACACCTGCGCCAGGTGCCATGCCGACGCCGCCTATATGCGGGGCTACGGCATCCCCACCGATCAGGTCGCGCAGTACAAGGAGTCGGTCCATTGGCATGCCCTCACCGAGGGCAACGACCTGTCGGCCCCCACTTGCAACGACTGCCACGGCTCGCACGGGGCGACGCCTCCCGGGGTCGAGTCGGTGTCCCACGTGTGCGGCACCTGCCACCCCCGCAACATGGACCTCTTCTCGGCATCGCCGCACGGCGCGGCCTTCGCCGAGCTCGACCTGGGCGCCTGCGAGGCCTGCCACAGCAACCATCGCATCGTCCACCCCGATGACGACTGGCTGCGGGTCACCGACGGCGGCGTGTGCATGCAGTGCCACAGCGCGGACGATGCCGGCGGAACCGTCGCGGGCACCCTCTACCATGCGCTGCAGGCGGCCACCCTCAAGGACACGGATGCCAACCTCCAGGTCGAGCGGGCAACAGCGGCGGGGATGCTCATGGAGAACGCCGAGGAGTCGCTCCAGCAGGCACACCAGGAGATCATCCATGCACACACCCAGGTCCACACGGTCTCGGTCACAGCGGTGAAGGAGCACACCGACGCCGCCATCGCCGCGGCCGACAAGGCGCTCGAGGCGGCCCGCGCAGCCTTCGCCGAGCTCGAGTACCGGCGGCACGGCCTGCTCGTCGCTCTGGGCCTGATCCTGCTCGCGATCGCCGCGGTGGTGCTGAAGATCCGGCAGATCGACTCCTCACGCTGAACCGGGAGGCGTCAACGCCGGCCCAACGACGCCCTTCTGAGCCTTGTTGGGCGCGCCGGAGCAGCCGCTGATCGCGGTTCGTCGGCACGTCGGCGCAACCTGCGGCGGCCGCGCTGACATATGTTGGCAACATGGACTGGAACCCGCGACGAGAAGCGGCCGCACTCAAGCGGCGGGAGCCGCGGGCGACCGAGGCGTGGTTCCTGGCCCACGCGGATCAGGTCTACAGCTTCGTCTTCTACCGGGTCGGCAAGGATCCTGAGGTCGCCGCCGACGTTGTCCAGGAGACCTTCCTCGCGGCGCTTGACCGGATCGACCAGTACGACCCCGACCGGGGCTCCATGACCGTTTGGCTGATGTACCTGGCGCGAAACAGCATTCGCTCGGCCAACCGCCACCGCGCGCGGATGACCACTGACAGCGAGATCTGGGAGCGGATCGACGCGAGGCTCGTCCCGGGCTCCCTCGATCTCGTCGCCGATCCCCTTCCCCTCGACCTGCTCGAGCGTCGGGAGGCGGCCGAACTGGTGCAGATCACGCTGGCCCACCTCCAGGAGAGCCATCGCTGGGCGCTGGTGGAGCACTACTTCAAGCACCGCTCGCTGGCCGACATGGCGGTCCAAAACGACATGACCGAGGGCGCCGTCAAGAGTCTGCTCTTCCGCGCCCGGAATGCGTTCCGGACCGCGTTCGGCGTGATCGCCGGAAACCTAGCGGCCGGCGCCGGGGCGGCCGGAGGGACGTCATGAGCGATCGCGGGCTCAACTGCAGTGACCGCGACGTGGAACGGCTGGTGGGGACAGTGCCGCCCGTACGGCCGATGCCAGAGGCCGACAAGCGCCGGGTGCTGGCAGCGCTGCACGCCCGGGCACCACAGGCGGCGCAGAGGCCGGGGCGGACCGGCCGAGCCCCGCAGCGGCACTTCACCGCAGTTGCGGCGGCGGCGGTTGTGGTGGTCGCGGTGGTCGTGGCTCTGTGGCCCGGCAGTGGGGGGAGCGGCATCGTCTGGGCGGATGTCGCGCACCAGCTGAGGTCCGTTCGGACCATGTGCGGACCGCTGGTGAAGACCCTTGTCGGACCCGACGGCACGACCCGGGTGATCAGCGGCCGCATCTGCGCCAAGGACCCGGGTCTGACCCGATACGACCGCGACCGGGAGGTCGTGACCACTCCCAACGGCGTCTCCAGGTCGACGACGCCCGCCAACTCCGTGCTCATCGTGCGTACGCACGCCGAAGACCTGGTGGTCGTGCAGTTGTTCCCCGAACGTCACGAGGCGATCCGTTCCAAGGTCGACGTCACCGGGAGCCTGCTCGGCCCGTGGCGCGAGCTCGAGCTCAACCCCGCGTCTTTCGCCTGGTCGAAGCTGTGTGAGGTGTCGGCCGATACCACCCGGGTCATCGGCAGGCGGGAGGTTGCCGGCGAAGAGGTCGTCGGCTTCGCCGCGCCGCTCGCCGAGGTCATGGGACCTCAACCGCTCGGGCTGACGCCTGACGGCGAGGTCAGGGTGTGGGCCTCGACCCGGACCGCCGTCCCGCTCGTGGTCGAGGTCGAGAAGAGGCTCGACGACGGCCGGTCGGTGACCGATGCGATCGGGCCCGTCGAGTGGAACGTTGAGCTGCCGGACTCGCTCTTCGACGACTCCGTCGCCCAGGGCTACAAGGTCCATGCTCGCAGGGCCCACCGCCGGGGCTTCCCCGAGCCGGAGCTGAAGCCGCACGTGACCCTGAGGATCGGACCTGCCACCGGCGGACCGGTCATCAACGAGCTCGACGTGGTCGGCGCCGTGATGGGGATGGTGAGCTTCGAGCCCTGGAGTCGCCCGCGCTACCGCACGTTGATCGCCTTCGAGCTCACCGAGGAGGGTGCCGAGCACCTCACGCGGTACCTGAAGGACAACCCCACCACCCCGCTGACGGTGGACTTCAACGGCGAGCTCCACACGCCGTGGATGTTCCGGGCAGTGACCTCGCGCTTGATCGAGGTCGAGATCACGCCCTTGAAGAAGCGGCTGATCGACTTCGAGCTGGAGTATCTGCTGCACGGCGAGGGCGCGGTCGCATCCGAGCTGGAGCGGCGGCGACGGATGACCGTGACGCCGGCGCCGGAGGACTGAGACGATCCGGTCCCGCTCATCGCGCGCCGCCGTCATCGTGAGCTCGCCGCTGCAGGCGGCGAAGGAGCCGGGGGGCCGAGCTCAGACCGGTGACTCCGGTGCAGCGCGTGTCGACGGCGCCCGTGCGAATGCCTCCGCGACCTCGCGCGGGATCCTCAGCGGCCGACCGCCGTCCACCGAGATGAACGCCCACAGAGTCACGGCGCGCGCCACGGTCTCGCCGTCGCACGCCCTGACGATCCGGGTGCGGCGCTCGCAGGTAGCGGCTCGCCACCAGGCGACGTGGGTGATCAGCGCGACCCGCTCTCCGGCGCGCACCGGCCGCAGGTACTCGATCTCGTGGCGGCGCACCACGAAGATCGCCCCGGAGCGGACGTAGGCGGCGTGGTCCCAGCCGACGCCGTCGGAGTGCGCTTTGGCGACGTCCTGGACCCAACGCACATAGACGACGTTGGAGACGATGCCCTGCTGGTCGAGGTCTTCCGTCGCGGCCGTCACCTCGAGCCGGAACTCCGGGGATGTGACTCGACGTGCCGCCTCGCCGCCTGAGCCCACGCCTCTGCCGCTACTCACGGCCCCTCCCGCGTGTACTCATCGCAGGATGAACTCGGCGAACTCCGCCACGGTGGCGAAGCAGGCCACACAGGTCCGCTCCATGAAGGCGCGAATCGCGGGGATGTCGTGGCTCCAGCACGCGGCGGCGGCATCGACCCCGGCCGCGAGGGCCATGTCGATCCCCGGCTTGAGGTCGTCGACCACCAGCACGTCGCGCGGTTCGAGCCCGAGCCTGCGCAGGGTCTCGTGGACCGGATAGGGATCCGGCTTGCGCCGCCGGGGCCCCAGCTCCCAGCCGAACACCAAGTCCGGTTCGACGCGATGGCCGTCGCACGCGGCAGCATAGTGGGCGCGGATCACGTGCGCCTCGGAGTGGGAGACGACGGCGAGGAGCCCCCCTCGCGCCTGGTATGCGGACAGCGCCTCGAGCATGCCCGGGTAGAACTCCGGCATCTCGCGACCGGTGAACTCGCGCCAGATGCGGTGCTCGACCTCGAGCTCGTCCGGTGTGAACTCGAGCTCATCCACCAGGTAGGACAGGATCCCGGGGTGGAAGTTCTTTTCGAACCACGTCTCGAGGTCGGCCGGCTCGCGGCCGGGGCGCAGGACCTCCATCGTCCGGCAGTGGGCCGGGTGGTGGACCTGGCGGGTGCCGTCGACGGCGGTGTCGTCGTGGTCGAGGATCAGGCAACAGTAGCGCGTGGGATCTGCCCTCCCGGTCGGAGATGATACCGCGTGCTGGGCGTGGCGCAGAGCTCCGCCGAGGCGGTCCGGTCGCCAAGGGCGTCCCGAGGGCTCTGCGCCACGCCCAGCATCGGATTCGCTGCGCGAATCCTACGAGGGCTTCGCCCGTAGGTACTGCTTCGGCCACAAAGCGACGTCGTCGTGGCCGAGCTCGTGGGCGGCGCGCAGCGGCCAGCTCGGCTCGCGCAGGAGCTGGCGGGCGAGCAGGACCAGGTCGGCACGTCCGTCATGCACGATCGCGTCCGCCTGACGGGGCTCCGTGATCAGGCCGACCGCGCCGGTCGCGATCTCCGCCTCGCGGCGGATGCGCTCCGCGAAGGAGACCTGGTAGCCGGGTTCGACGGGGATCCTGACGCCGGGCACGAGCCCTCCGGACGAGCAGTCCACCAGGTCCACTCCGAGCGGGCCGAGACGCCGCGCGAGCTCCACCGACTGCTCGAGGTCCCAGCCGCCCTCGGCCCAGTCGGTGGCCGAGATGCGGACCAGCACCGGCAGCTCCGCCGGCCATACCCCCCGCACCGCCTCGACAACCTCGAGCACCAGCCGGATGCGTCCCTCGAACTCGCCGCCGTAGGCGTCGTCGCGCCGGTTGGCGAGTGGCGACAGGAACTGGTGCAGCAGGTAGCCGTGTGCGGCGTGGATCTCGACCACCTGGAAGCCCGCGATCAGCGCACGCCGGGCCGCCGCGACGAAGGCCGCAACCACCTCGAGGAGGCCGGCCGCATCGAGCGGCTCCGGGACCGGCGAGCCGGGGGCGAACGGGACCGGGCTCGGGCCCACCACCGTCCAGCCGCCGCCAAGGGCGTCGACCGGTCCACCGCCCTCCCACGGCGGCGCCGTGGAGGCCTTGCGACCGGCGTGCGCGAGCTGGATTCCGGGCACCGCCCCCCGTGCGTTGACGAACGCCGTCACACGCCGGAGGGGCTCCACGTGCCGGTCGTCCCAGATACCGAGGTCCGCGGGACTGATCCTGCCTCTGGCCTCGACGGCGGTCGCCTCGGTCATCACCAGGGCGGCTCCGCCGGTGGCGCGCGCACCGAGATGGACAAGATGCCAGTCGTTGGCCAGCCCGTCGACGGATGAGTACTGACACATCGACGCCACCGCGATCCGGTTGCGCAGGATCACGGAGCGCAACTCGAGGGGGGAGAACAGATGCGTGACCATTGTCGACCTCCGGTGCGCCGGGGCGCTGATCGTCCTGTCACTCCCACCCGGGAGGCTCGGACCGCGCCGGGGGCCGACGCCTCGTGATGCCGGTAGGACCGATGTGATGATGACACAGCGAGCGCGCCGGGGCGACCAGAGCGGCCCAGGACCGTGGAGCGCAAAGAACGCCTCGAAACTCCCACTCGACGTCCCGGACCTCTGCCCTGGAGGTTGCTAGGAACCCCGGAACCAGCCGGGCTCGGCGCCCTCGCAGCGGGCCTCGCGCTGCACCCGGGCGAGGAGCGCGCGGGCCGTCGCGAGCTCGTCGTCGAGGCTCCGGATGCGATCCCGGAGGTCGTCTTCTCGGGCCAGCGTCCGCGTCGTCGGCCGGGCATCTCGAACCCGGCCGAGCTCGGCCTCGAGTGCCGCGCGCTTTGCCTCGAGCCGCGTGACGACCTTGCGCCGACGTTCGACCGCGACCTGCCAGCGACGTTTCAGCCGCGGATCGACCGGAACCGGCGGGGGAACCGCGTGCGGAGTCCCGATGGGTCCGACCGCTCGTGTCAGCGCCCCGTCGGCCGCGACCGTCCGGAGCGTCCCGTTGGTGATCGTGATCCTGCCACGACCATCGCGCACCGTCGAGGCCTCGAGGCGGCGACCGGAAGCGTAGGCCGCGAGCGTCCGTGGGCGAGGTGTCGGGGTTGCGGGCGGGGGGCCGGCGCTCGAGACGGCGGCCACCAGGAGCGCACACAACAGTACGGAGTCTTTGACGAGAGAATTGGCGTGCATGAGCCCTCCCTATGAGGCTCACGCAGCGTGGACGGCGCGCGGCGGGAAGATCCAGGGCTCTCGGGCCGCGCATGACCAGGGTATCACGACCCAGCCCGGACCATGCAGGCTTATGCCGCGGTCTGCGATGGCGATCGGAATGGGTCGACCCGCTTTCCTGCTCTCCCTGGTGCTGGTGCAGGGCACGGAAAGGGGGCACCATGACCCGAGTCAGGCTTCAGTTCGCCGAGCTCCTCGCAAGCGCAGAGCAGGCCGGCTTCGAGATCGTGGACGCCGGTGGGCTCCCGGTCAACGAGCCGATGCTTCGCAGCCTCGAGGAGGACAACATCATGGCCGAGGACGTCAGAGTCAGCCTCCGCGAGGCCTCACGGGATCGGGAGCGGGCCGTGATCGCCGACATCGCGGTCGGGGAGCAGAGCTTTCTCCTGGTCGGCAGTCCCCGTCACCGCGAGGAGCTCGAGAATCTGCTCCGCGGTACCGCAGCCGACACGTCCGACTGAGTAAGATGCGGCGGGACCCGGGGGTCCCGCCGAGGGATCTCAGAGCGTGTCGGCTGCGCTACTTGTGCCAGCGGACGAAGACCGCGTAACGGCTGGCGTCGAAGTCCGACAGGCTCGTCAGGGTCTCGCTGTACTGGTTCGACTCGTACTCGACCGCGGCACCCCAGATCTTGGAGAAGTCGTAGGCCAGCCTGCCCCAGCCGCGCTCGAGCTTGAACGGCAGGGTGCCGGTGTTCTCGAGCGACGAGTAGCCTGCGGACAGTGTCGCCTTGTCGGCGATGCGCCAATCGAAGCTGCCTTCCCAGAGGTCGCCGTCCTCGGAGTGGATCGAGGCCTCGGTGCCGAAGTCCTGGGGACGGCGGATGGTGACCGTCGAGTCGGTGGTGTAGGTGTCCCACGCCAGGTGCAAGGTGAGGTCGGTGGTGGGACGCAGCGCCGCATCCACCGCCCAGTGGTCGGTGGTGGCGTCGAGCCCGATGCCCT
>CAZQYU010000095.1:4903-10111 GCA_964597585.1 uncultured Thermoanaerobaculia bacterium | reverse complement strand
TCAGCGAACGCAGAATTCGCCGTTCGCCGTCCTCTCCCAGGGCCTGCGTGATCGATCCGACAAGGCCTTCCAGGGAGAGCACGCCGACCAGCGTGAGGTCGCCGTCGACCACCGTGGTCGGTACCGATCGCACAACAAAAGACTCGGCCATGATTGGGAAGCGGGTGGCGTCGACGACCGTGGTCGTCACAAGGGGACTCGTCGCTGCAAGCTGGACGGCGGCGCGCACGGCGTGCGGACAGTTTGGACAGCCCGGCGCGATGAAAACGAGGATCTCCAATGGTTGACTGAAGGCCTCCAGTCCGCGGTTCGGGGCTGGAGTCGCCAGGACGAAGAGGGCCTCGTGGAACGGGGCCGCCTCGGGCCCCTCGGGAACGGCAAGGTAGTGGACCGCGTCCCGCCCGCCTCGGCGCAGTGTCAGAGCGGGAAGGTCCGGAGGTCCCGAGCCGTCGCCGATGAGACGCTCGATCCCACCCTCACAGGCGTCCGAGAGGTTCTGTGCGAACTCGTTGAGTCGCCGTTCGAGTTCGGAGGAGGAAGCGGCGCGATGGAGGACCAACCCGACGGGCTCATCCGCTCCGCGAAGCGCGCGGATTACATCCTCTGGCGGCCTGTGGTGCGTGTTCATGTCGGGATGGTACCGCGAAGACGGCAGACGGAGCGTGCAACGCTCGCCGGCGGCTCGATCCGTGACGGACCGCAGGTCGCTCTGCCGTCAACCCAGGTCCGCCAGCAGCTCACGACGCGTCTCCTCGGCGAGGACGGAACGCGCCCGGTAGTGGGGGTGGTCCACGGAGATCCGGAGGGTCGTGCCGTCGCCGGCCATGGCGTCGCGCTGCCGCTCGGAGAGCGACCAGCGAATGTACTGGACCGAGGAGACCCGCTCGACTCCCATCTGGGCGTGGTCGAACACCGCCTTGATGGGGGCCTCTTCGCCGATCTCGAGCCAGACGTGGTCCTCGAGCCCGACGAGCGCCGCGAGGTGGAGCGCCCGCTCCTCGGGGGTGTCCCACTCGAGCATCAGGGTGGCGGAGAGCTCGCCGTCGCCGGGGACGATCGGGTTGTAGGCCTCGAGCTCGTCCTCGATCGCGCCGGGCCGGGTCCAGCTGTCCTCGGCACGCAGCATCTCGTGGATCTGGTAGAGCATCGTCTCCCGGCTCTCGAAGTGAACTGTCGCGTGGTTTCCGAGTGGCACGCGCCGTTTGTTCTTGAGCACCATGATCCGGCGCCGGTAGTCCGGCCGCCCATTCTCGTACGTCGTCTTGTCGAGGATGTCCTTCATGCGGATCGGCTGCATGGAAGTTCCCTTTCGCGTTCGTGGCGGTAGCCTAGCCTACCGTCTCTGAGTCGTCCGGCTTCGGCACCGAGGTCGGGAACCCGTCGGGCCGGTAGGCGCGCGCCAGGATCTCCACCGGGTGGAGGGCGCGGACGCCGCATGCCTGCTTGAACTGGAGGGCGGCGAGCGGGCAGTCGGTCGTCCAGATCGCGGCCTCGGCCTCGCGCATGCCGGAAAAGGCCTTCTCTCCGTTGCGCTGAGACAGGGCGAAGTACTCCTTCTTCATGGCCCAGGTGCCGTCGTGGCCGCAACACTCGGCGACCAGGCGGGGCTTGACACCGGGAATGCGGCGCATCAGGTCGCGGCCGCGAAAGCCGATGCTCTGCATCCTCAGGTGGCACGGGGCGTGGTATGCAACGCTGCTCCCCGGCGTGCTCTGGAAGTCCTCCTTGAACCTCCCGTCGGCGCGAAGCTCCCATAGCAGCTCCGACAGGTCACGCACTGCTTCCGCAACCTTCCGGGCCGCCTCAGCAAGGCGACGATCCGTCTGATCGTCGAGCAGTTCTGGGTACTCCTCGCGCATCATCAGGCTACACGTCGGGTTGATCACAGCGACCCGGTACCCTCGCTCGACCCACGGAAGCAGTGCCTCGACATTGCGGCGGGCCTTGGCTCGTGCGAGGTCGAGATCACCCGCATCCAGCGCGGGCATCCCGCAGCAGACGACCTCGGGGCTCGCAACCCTGCACTCGTTGTGGCGCAGGACCTCGAATGCGGCGCGGCCTACGTCGGGATTGTTGTAGGTCACGAAGCACGTCGCGAAGAGAACCACGAGGTGCTCTCCCTCACGGGTCTCAACCTCGCCGCCGTTGCGGTCGGCCAGCCAGCGGTGGAAAGTGGGGTTCGAGAACTGCGGCAGAAGCTTGTCGCGGTGGATGCCGGCGACCTTCTCCATGAGGATCCGGTTGGGACGGAAGCAGTTGCTCCAGTTGGCAAGGCCCGCCGCCTTCGACCCGATGCGACCGATGCGATCGGGATCCGCCAGCATCCGGTCGCGAAGGGGAATGCCCTCGGCCCGGCGGCGGAGCGCCTTGGCGCGCAGCATCAACCTGGGGAAGTCGAGGGCGAACTCGTGGCCCTCCCTCTCAGTGTAGGGGCACTGGGTGTAGCACAGCTTGCACTGGAAGCACTCGTCCACGACACGCCGCGTCGTCGTGTCGTCGAGCCGACGGACATTGCCGCCATGGCTGTCGACTGCGTCGAAGAGGGTCGGAAAGGACTGACAGTACTTGAAGCACATGCGACAGCTGTGGCACAGCTCGAAGGTCCGCTCGAGCTCCTTGGCGAGCGCCTCGCGGTTCCAATACAGCGCCTCGTTGGGGTTGAAGCAGGCGCCGTCCGTGGGCTTGAAACGGATGTCGGGGCGGTCATCACGCGGCGTGTCCATCACTCCCCCTCCTCGGCGGCGTCAGTCGAAAAGGGCCGGCAGACCTGGGGCTGCCGGCCCGTGATCGCGATCCAACCTCACATGCTGTCGAGGGCCTTCTGGAACTTGCCGGCGTGGGAGCGCTCGGCCTTGGCGAGGGTCTCGAACCAGTCGGCGATCTCCGCGAACCCCTCTTCGCGGGCGGTCTTCGCCATCGATGGGTACATGTCGGTGTACTCGTGGGTCTCGCCCGCGACGGCTGAAGCGAGCATCTGGTCGACGTCGGAGAAGGGCATGTCGGTCGCAGGGTCGGCGACCTTCTTGAGGTAGTCGAGGTGCCCGTGGGCATGGCCGGTCTCACCCTCGGCGGTGTCGCGGAAGAGGCCGGAGACCTCGGGGTAACCCTCGATGTCGGCCTGCTTGGCGAAGTACAGGTAGCGGCGATTCGCCTGCGACTCGCCGGCGAACGCGTCCTTGAGGTTCTTGTGGGTCTTGGTACCTTTCAGATCGGGCATGTCACTCCTCCAGACCGTTTGGTGACTGGTCGGGCGCACCGGTGATGCCGGGCGCGGTTTGAAGTCGGGCGCCGAGGGTCGACCAAGACCCCCTCGGCTCCAGGTAGGCAGTAGAGAGAACATCGCAGTCGGGACGGACCGGGAAGACGCGAGGATCCGTCGACAGAGGCGCGAAGGCGGCGGACCGGGGAGAGAGGAAACGCACGATCGCACGATGTCGAGGATTCGGTTGCAGCGCCGGCTGGAGGCCTGCTCGAGTGGCCGTTTGGGGTAAGTGGGTCATCTGCTTGTCGTAATAGCAATCGTACGCATTCTCATCTCTATCATGAGTCCATTTTCGCGACGCTTCAAGCGGGCCGGTTTTGGAAACCGGTAGAGCATTGCGTGGAATTCCGAAGGGTTCGAGAGTGAGCGAATCAGCCCTTCACGGACCAGCCTCGAGCCCCGAGGACCCGTCTCAGGCGTTCGCGGTGGTCGCCCTGGAGCTCGACGCCGTCACCTGTGGCCTTCCCGCCGGAGCCGCACACTCGCTTGAGCTCAGCGGCGAGGCCGCGGAGAAACTCCTGATTGCGTGGCAGGCCGTAGACCACGGTCACGGTCTTGCCGCGCCGACCGGACCGTTCGATGAGCAGGCGAGCGACCACCCGGTCGGGGACCGGTTCGTCCGCCGGACGGGCACATCTGCAGTCGTCGGCGGGCCACCCGCAGCGTGGACAGATCGCGCCTGCTTCGGTCGAGTAGACGGTTCGAGCGGTAGGTCTGTCTCTCACCTGACCAGGGTACCCGCATCGTGTGAGGGTGTGGCCCTGAGGAGTGGCGTGCGGCTCAGGTCGGATCCAAAGCAGGCGCCGGACCGGTCGCCGGTGTCAGCTCGGCAGTCAGCGCGCCGGAATGGGACGGCGCACCCACCGGGCCGCCTCCGGGGTGGTGGGGGTGGTGACCGATGCCGGGGCAGTCTCGGGCGGTCCCCCGGCGGAGCTCGGGGTGGAGGGCCAGGAACGGGCACCGCAGCGTCGCCCGCCGCGCGAGGTAGGGGCAGCTGTCGGAGGCGGCGACGGCATCGAGGTACGGGCACCCCGGCTCGCCCTGGCCGTCGAGGTACGGGCAGGCCGGGAGACCCGGAGTGGAGTCTGCGATCGGGCAGTGAGATGCGGTCGAGGTGGCGAGCGAGACCGAGACCGCCGGCAGCGCCAGGGACGCCGGAGCCCTGGACGCCGCTCCCGCGTGCGGCAGCACCACGAGGGTCGCGAGTGCGCTGGCCACGCCAAGTCCGTAGAGTGCCACGTAGGTGAGCAGTCTCTTGTGCATGGGTGCCTCCCTCTACTGGAGAGAACGTCTCAGTACGGATGGTGTTCCCGGCTCCCGGTCACGAGGCCAGGGCGCTCGGAATCGTCCTGACCGAGCAGACGTTCCATTCAGTTGTCAGCATCATGGAGCACGCGGACTCGACGATCATCGGCGCGACGGCCGCGCCACTCGAGGTAGGCGCAATCGTCTCCGGGCGGGGCACCTCAGACCAGCGGTACCTGATCGTCGCCCGGCTCGGTTCGGGCGGGATGGGGGAGGTCTGGGAGGCCTGGGACGAGTCTCTCCAACGCAGAGTGGCCCTCAAGGCGATCCGCGCCGAGCGACGCCTCGACCCGGGTCACCGGGCACGCTTCCTGCGCGAGGCCCGCATGCTCTCCCGGCTCGATCACCCCAACATCTGCCGTGTCTACGATTACGTGGCCAGCGAGGGCACCGACCTGCTGGTCCTCGAGCTGCTCGACGGCGAGACGCTGCGGGCCGTGATTCGCCGCGGGCTCACCCGTGCGCAAGCGCTCACGATCGCCGAGCGGATCGCCGACGTGCTCGTCACGGCCCACGGCGCCGGCGTCGTGCACCGCGATCTCAAACCCGAGAACGTGATGCTCACTGCGGCGGGCGAGGTGAAGGTGCTGGACTTCGGGCTCGCGCGGTCGTCCCCCGAGGTGGAGGGAGCCCGGCGCGAC
>CAZQYU010000095.1:0-4893 GCA_964597585.1 uncultured Thermoanaerobaculia bacterium | reverse complement strand
ACACCACCTCGCCGCCCTCCACAGCAGCGAACTGGCGCGACCCGGCCGGGCCACGAGACCGTTCCGCGGCGGTCGATGCGCAGGACGCCACGTCGGACCCCGTGGACTCGACGACGACGTCGGCTACGGTCACGAGTGCCACCATTGCCCCGGACCTCGGCGATGTCGTCCAGCACCCCACGGCGGCGGGCGCGATCGTCGGGACGCCGGGCTACATGAGCCCGGAGCAGGCGCGCGGCGAGCCGGCAACGCCGGCCAGCGACGCATATGCTCTCGGCCTGCTGATTCGGGAGCTGGCGACCGGCCGGAGGCGCGACCTCGCGGAGGGACCGAGCGCCGACCAACCGGCCGCGCCGGTTCGGCAGCGTGCCCTCAGGGGCGACCTGGCACGCCTGGTGGAGGCGCTCACCGACCTGGTCGCTCCCCGGCGTCCGAGTGCCGCTCAGGCTCTCGAGAGGCTGCGCCGGATTCGCGCCGCACCGCGCCGCCGCGTCCGCCGCGCCGCGGTGACGGCCGCGGTGCTCGCCGTCGTGCTGGCGGCAGCCAAGTACACCGTGGACCTGCGCCGGGAGCGAGGGATCGCGGTGGCTGCGCGCCGGGAGGCGGACAACCGTCGCGACCAGGCGGAGAAGCTGATCGGTTTCATGCTCGGCGACCTCCGCAGTCGGCTCGAGCCCCTCGGGCGGCTCGATATCCTGGACCGGGTCGGGGACGAGGCGATGGCGTACTTCGCCGCTGTGTCTCCGGCTTCGCTGAGCGACCAGGAGCTCTTCCGTCGCTCGGAGGCGCTGCGCCAGATCGGCCAGGTGCGGCTCGACCAGGGCAGCCTCGAGTCGGCGCAGGAGGCGTTTGAACGCTCGCATGGTCCCGCCGAGGAGCTCGCCGCCCGCGGACCGCACAACGGGGAGTGGGTTGCGGGCCTGGGAGCGACCGAGTTCTGGCTCGGCTACGTGCGGTGGCTCCAAGGGGACACCGAGGGCGCCCAGCAGCGCTTCGAGGCCTACCTCGAGGCCGCCGACCGACTGGTGGCGCTGGATCCGGGCCGGACGGAGTGGCGCATGGAGCAGGTGTACGCCTGGAGCAACCTCGGCTCGGTACTGCAGGCTCGGGGCCGCCTGCGAGAGGCCCTGACGATGTTCGAGAACGTTCTCCAGGGCAACCAGCGGATCGCCACAGCGAATCCGGACGACCTCGACCTGCAGCTCGACCTGGCGCACTCCTTCAACTCGGTCGGTACCGTGGAGATGGAGCTGGGCCGGATCGACGAGGCGCTCGCCGCTCTGCAGCAGGACGTCGAGATCAAGAGCCGGCTGGTCGCCAGGGACGGGTCGAACATGACGTGGCGGCGCTACCTGGCGGTGAGCCGAGATGCGTTCGCCAAGGCGCTGGCGTTGCGGGGGCGGTTCCGCGAAGCCGTCGGCGAGCACCGGAGGGCGGTGGGCGAGCTGGAGCGGCTGACGGCGCACGACCCCGAGAACGCGGATTGGGCCCGCGAGCTCGCGGGGGCTCGGATCGCCTTTGCCCGAACCCTCGACAATGACGGTGAGGCTCCTGGCGCACTCCACCAGCTGCGGACCGCCATTGCTCGGATGGAGCGTCTCGTGGCCACCGATCCGGGCAACGCGGACTGGTCGACGCTGCTCGCCAGGGCGCACATGGTCCGCGGCGGAATGAGGAGGCGGAGCGGACGGCCTGCGCAGGCGCGTCGCGATCTCGAGCGTGCACGCGCGCTCCTCGCGCCGGTCATGGCTTCGCGAAAGGCCTCGGCGGTGGCGCGCCGGACCCTCGCGGAAGCGGACCTCGGGCTCGGCAAACTAGAGGCGAGCACGGGGGAGGCTGCCGCGGCCAAGGCGTCCTGGCAAGAGGCGCTGGAAGCGGTGGCTTCGACGGCCGAGCTCGGCGAGGACGTTGAGGCCGTGCGGTTGGCGGCGGAGGCGAGGGCTCGTCTCGATCGCAAGATCGGCGGACCGGCTCAGAGCGGAGAGCAGTCGACCCGGAAGCCCGACCACCCGAAGGTCGCACGCGACAACGAGTCGAAGACGCCGAGTCAGTCCCGTTCCGGGGCGAGGCAGGACACGCCAACTACGGTCCCAACAGGAGGGAATCATGGCCAGTGACAGCAAGAACCCGACCGTAACCGTCAAGTACAAACCACACCATACCGTCAAGGTGTGGATCGAGCACGGGTCGGAGCGTGTCGACACGATCAAGATGAAGCAGGCGGGTACGATCACTTTCGAGCCGGAGAAGGACGCCGACTGGCAGTTCCCGGCTGCCGCCGCCGATGCATTCGCGACCGATCCGAAGTCCGAGAACTTCACGCCGAGCTATGTCGACGGCAATCTCCAGGTGGCGGACAACGACGCCGACGAAGGGACCTACAACTACACGATCACCATCGTGGTCGCCGGCCAGGCGGTCACCAGCGACCCGCGGATCATCAACAAGACGTCGGGCTGAGCCGGGCGGCACCCGGGCCCCGGGGTGACGAGCGCTCGCAGTGAGCCGTGCCGGATGGGGGTACCGCGCGAGCAGAGGGGGCGGGCTTCGGTTCGGGACGGTCTGGCGAGCTTCGGCTCTACCAGATGATCTCGGCCATCGAGCAGTTGATGCCCGAGCCGATGCCCATCAGGGCGATGCGCTGACCGGGCAGGAGCCGTCCGGCCTCCGCCAGCTTGGAGAGCACGATGGCGATCCCGGCCGGGCCGATGTTCCCGTGCCGCGGGTAGAGACGGAAGATCTTGCCAAGGTCGAGCCCGAGAATACGGGCGAAGGTCTCGGTGTGCGCCTTGCCGACCTGATGGATGATGAAGTGGTCGAGCCCGTCCGCCGTCCAGCCGAGGGCCTCGCGCGCCCGGCCCCAAGTGGTCAAGGCGAGCTCGAGCCCGTGGTGGAATAGCTTCTTGGTGTTGGTGATCATCTCGTCGACCTGGGCGCAGCACAGGCGGCTGTACTGGGTCGCGGCCAGGGTCACGCCACCCAGGAAGCGGTGCTCTCCGGAGGCGCCCGAGGCGCGCCCGAGGACCATCGCTGCGGCGCCGCAGCCGAGCGTCAGTGTGGCGAAGTTGTCGCGGAAGTTCTCCCAGGTGGCATCGGTGCGCTGGAGTCTCTCGATGGTCCTCTCGGTTGCGTAGCGGGTGTTCTCGGCATCGACCACGAGGCCGTACTCCACCTGGCCCGACTCGATCATGTTGCCGACGGTCTGCATGCCGTTGATGAAGGCGAGGCAGGCGTTGCCGATGTCGAAGTTGAGGCAGGTGTGGGACAGCCCGAGGTTGTGGTGGACCACGCTGGCGGTCGAGGTCTCGACATCGTCGCGGCAGACCGAGGTGTTCACTACCACGCCGATCTTGTCGCGGTCGACACCGGTCAGGGCGAGCGCCTTCTCGGCGGCGGCAGTGGCCGCCTGGCTCGGGCGCACGTCTTCGTTCCACACGCGCCGAGACTCGATCCCGCTGAGCTTGCGGATGATCCCGGAGGGCAGTCCGAGGCGGAGCATGGTCGAGGCGAGACGAGCCTCGATCTCGTCTGAGCCGATGGTACCGGGAGCGTCCTCGTGGGCGATGCTGAGGATCCGGACTGCGTCGAACTTCATGACAGCCTCCGACTGGAGCGGGCGAGGCCGAAACTCGAGAGGCCGCATCATCCTCTCTCCGGTCTGTGGAGGCAGGAAGCGAACTCTGGTCTCGCTCGGGTCGCCACGCTCACTTCGCGGGGAAGTCCCACGAACGAAACAGGCTAGCACGTTTCGCGGGTTCAGTGCGGTGAGCGCGGCGGGTCTATACTCCTTTGGGGGGAGACGCCGTCTCTCCGCGAGCGGGATACGCGGCATTGCCGGCCGCTGGTCCACCGGGAAGACACCGTCGGAGAAGACCATGATGGACGTGGACCCCGAAGCGCTCATCGAGCTGATTCGGCGCAGCCTCATCGGGGCCGACCGAGCGGTGGACGGGCCATACGGCCCCCGACGCGTGACCTACGCGGACTACACGGCTTCCGGGCGCTGCCTCGGTTTTGTCGAGGACTTCATGCGCGACCAGGTGATGCCGATGTATGCGAACACCCACACGGAGACCTCGTCGACGGCGGCCCAGACAACACGCTTTCGCGAGGGCGCGCGACGGCTGATCCTCGAGTCGGTAGGGGGCAGCGACGAGGACGTCGTGATCTTCTGTGGCTCGGGAGCGACCGGCGCCATCCAGAAGATGATCGACATCCTGAACCTGCGCATTCCGGCCGACCTCGATGCCCTCTACGGCCTGAGCCAGCGGATCCCCGAGAACGAACGGCCGGTGGTCTTCATTGGTCCCTACGAGCACCACTCGAACGAGATCTCGTGGCGGGAGACGATCGCTGACGTGGTGGTCATCGCCGAGGACGCGGACGGCCGGATCGACCAGGACAACCTGGCTGACCGGTTGCGGGAGTACGCCCACCGTCCGCTGAAGATCGGCTCTTTCTCGGCTGCCTCAAACGTCACTGGGATCGTCTCGGACACCTCCGGCATCACCGCCCTGCTCCACGGGCACGGGGCGCTCGCGTTCTGGGACTTCGCGGCTGCCGCGCCTTACGTGAAGATCGCCATGAATCCTCGCGTCCCGAGCGGCGCCGACAGCACCCTCGCGAAGGATGCTGTCTTCATTTCGCCGCACAAGTTCATCGGCGGCCCCGGGACTCCGGGCATCTTGGTGGTCAAGCGACGCCTGCTCACCAACCGGGTACCGACGGTTCCCGGCGGGGGCACGGTCTCGTACGTCAGCGAGGTCGATCACAGCTACATTGATGAGCCGTCGCACCGAGAGGAGGGGGGAACCCCCGCGATCCTGGAGTCGATCCGGGCCGGATTGGTCTTCCACGTCAAGCGGGCGGTCGGCGAAGGCGTCATCGAGGCGC
>CAZQYU010000094.1:0-10199 GCA_964597585.1 uncultured Thermoanaerobaculia bacterium | reverse complement strand
CCTCGGTCCGCGTTGTCACGCCCGGGGACGCGCCCGCCATGGTGTCGAGCGCGGCGTCCACCCCGACGAGCTGGATGCCGGCCATGGTGCCCTCGATGGTGGTCTGTCCGAGCACCTCCATCACACTCTCGGCCTCGCGGAGCACCCCTTCAGCCTCCGGCGAAAGCACCACCGCGGCGCTCAGGCCCACAGGGTCGCCGGTGAGGTTGTCAACCACCGAGGCGAGGGCGAAGACCGCACCGCCCGACGTCGTCGTCCGAACCACCGCGTAGCCGTCCTCCACCTCGGTTCCCGTCACCAGCTCGAAGACCGCGTTGAGCTGGCGGTACTCGGAGGGCGCCAGCGTCCGCGTCGTGGTGCCGAGCAGGGTGCCGTGGGAACTGTACAGATCGACCTCGACCTCAACCTGTTTGGGCACCGCGTTGACCAGCACCAGGTTGGTCCGGAACCCGCTCGCCCCACCCGGGGTGTGCGAAAGCTGGATCAGTCGCCCCTCCTCCCCCTCTTGGATCGCGTCCTCCATCGTGACGCCTGGGATGTACTGACCGAAGGTCGCGCCCGCCGGCAGTCCGGCGTCGTTGCCCTCCCCCAGCAGGTTGTACGTCCGGCTCGTCACCAGCACGCGTCCTGCAGTCGGCGTGATCCGGAGAGCAGCGGCCCCTGTGAATCCGAACTCGTTCGCCAGGATGTCCTCCAGTCGCAGGCTCTTACCGGACCCGAGGGTGAAGGTCTTCACGTGGCTCGGCGAGCTGTTGTCCACCCCGTGCTCGAGCAGCTCGATCTTGAATGCCGCTGCCCGGTCGCTCCAGCAGTGGAGCTCGAGGTCGGTGCGCCAGTTGGTGCCGCCGATCCCGCCGAGGTGGGCCGCGGCCACCACGTACACCGGCTCCCCCACGCCCGAGGGTTCCTCGGCCGGAACCTTCACCGCCGAGATCGCAATCGGGTCGCCCGTGAGGTTGTCCACCACCGAGGCGTAGGCGAGAAAACCGGCCAGGCCGGTGGTGGTGCGTACCACCGCGTAGCCGTCCTCAACGTCTCCCGTGGTGACGCTCGCGTACGCCCGGTTGAGCTGCTGATAGCCGAAAGGCGGCAGCTCGACCGGCAGCGTACCGAGCAGTGTCCCACCCGCTTCGTAGAGCGCGACATCCACGTGAATCTGCGCCGAGGTCACGTTGACCAGTCCCACGTTGGTGCGGAAGCCGCCGTTGGTGGCGGTCGAGTGGGAGAGCTGAATCAGGCGGCCCTCCTCGCCCGGGCCGATCGCCTCGCCGCGGGACAGGGCGGGGATGTACTGGCCGAAGGTCGAGCCCGCGGGCAGTCCGAGAGGATTGCCTCCAGCAAGCAGGTTGTACGTCCGGCTGCTCGCAACCACCAGACCCGAGCTCACCGAGAGCATCAAGGCCGCCTGCCCGCCGGTCCCGAACTGGCCGGCGAGCACGTCTGCCAGTCGCAGGCAGCCGGCAGCCGGAACGGTGAAGCTCATGGTCTGGGGCGTGCTGTTGTCGGCCCCGTGGCGCAGCAACCACGCTGTGACCTTCGCCGGCTCGGCGTCCACGTTATGCAGCTCCACGTCAGACCGCCAGTCGGTACCCAGAGCCCCGGAGACGTGCGCGGCGGCGGAGATCAGTAGGAACTCCCCCGGGGAAGCGGCGCTGGATCCGGCAACGCCTCCGCCGGGGACGCAAGTCCAGGCGTCCTCGTTCCAGCGTCCGTTGTTGACCCAGCACATGAACAGGTAGCACTGGCTCTCGCACCCTACGGCGATGAGAAGGAACGCGATGAGCAGGCAACGAATCACGACAGAATGACGACCGTTCATGGCAACCCCCTTGGGCATGCACTCAGCGACCCGAAGCCCGGCCCTTTCCCTTCCAGACGACATTCCGCCGGAATGCGGATCACGGGTTGTCGCGAGCTGCGCGCTCCTCCGTGCTACGCTCGGAGAAACTCGAGAACGCTCTCTCCGGCAGCTCGATCTCGGTTCGGCGTCGTGGCCCACGGGAGCGTTTGGCCGCAGGGTGCGATCCGACGGTCGACGAGGGTGACTGATGGCATGACCCACACCGGTGAGATCACGCGGCTGCTGGCGCAGCTCGGCGACGAACGGGACGTCAACCGCAGCGCCGTGCTCGAGCAACTCATGCCGCTGATCTACGGCGAGCTCAAGGCGCTGGCCCGAGCGAACCGCTACCGGTGGAGCAACGAGCGCGCGCCGGGGACCACCAGCCTGGTTCACGAGGCATATCTCAAGCTGCAGGGGCAGTCCAACGTCGACTTCGTCAACCGTCGCCACTTCTACGCCATCGCGTCCAAGGTCATGCGCAGCATCCTGATCGACAACGCCCGTTGGCTCGGCCGCCAGAAGCGGGGCGGCGGCAAGGCAGCCGCCGCGCTCGAGGAGCCGATGCTGGTGTCCGCCGGGCGGTCCGAGGAGCTGCTCGCTCTCGACGAGGCGCTCGAGCGCCTCGATCGACGGCAGCCCCGTCTCGCCCGCATCGTCGAGTGCCGCTGCTTCGGGGGGCTCTCGGTCGATGAGACCGCCGAGGCGCTCGAGGTCTCGCCGGCGACCGTCAAGCGCGGCTGGAGCCTGGCCCGCTCGTGGCTGTTCCGCGAGCTCCAGACCGCACCGATCTGATCGCGAGGTCCGCGCCATGAGCGACGAAAGGCTCGATCGGCTGGAGCAGCTCCTCGCCGACGCCCTCACGCTCCCCCTCGACGATCGGGCCGCGTTCGTGCGCAAGGCCTGCGGAGACGACGAGCCGCTGCTGCGCGAGGCCGAGGAGCTCTTGGGTTTCCACGACACGGCAGCCGGGTACTTCGACGACCTCTCGAAGGAGATCGCCGCCGCCGCCGCGCTCGAGGTCGCCAGCGCAGCCCGGCCGCAGATCGCAATCGGCCCGTACCACACCCTCGAGGCCGTCGGCCACGGCGGCATGGGCGCCGTGTACCGGGCCGAGAGGGTGGATGGCGCGTTCGAGCAGCAGGTGGCACTCAAGCTGCTCCATCGAGACATGGATACGCCGCAGCTGCGGGCGCGGTTCCTGGCCGAGCGGCAGATCCTGGCGCGCCTGACCCACCCCAACATCGCCCATCTCCAGGACGGCGGCGTCACCGACGAAGGCCGCCCCTACTTCGTCATGGAGCTCGTCGAGGGTGTGCCGATCACGCGCTATTGCGGGCAGCAGGGACTCTCGATCGACGCGATCCTGCGCCTCTTCCTGGTCGTGATCGACGCCGTCAGCTACCTCCACCGCAACCTGGTGGTCCACCGCGACCTCAAGCCGAGCAACATCCTGGTCGACCGCAACGGCCAGGTGAAGCTGCTCGACTTCGGCATCGCCAAGCTGCTCGCCGAGGAGCCGGAAGGCGACGGCCTCACCCGTACCGGTGAGCGGCTGATGACGCCCGAGTACGCCGCGCCCGAGCAGCTCGCGGGTGAGCCCGTGACGACCGCAACCGACGTCTACGCCCTCGGCGTCGTGCTCTACGAGCTCCTCACCGGAAAGCGCCCCCACTCGTGGTCGCCGACCGACCCCGGCACGCCGTCGCGGGAGCTGCCCCCGACGCCCAGCTCCCTGCTGCGCTCCCGGCGCGGCGGCGAAGCGCCGAAGACCGACAGCACCGCTCCAGCGTCCGGCGCGCCGGCACCGTGGCGCCGGGTGGCGGGCGACCTCGACACCATCTGCCTCATGGCCCTGCGTCCCGAGCCGGAGGCGCGTTACCCGTCCGCAGAGCAGCTCGGCCAGGACCTCCAACGCCACCTCGAGGGCCTTCCGGTCCGCGCCCGCAAGAGCACCTTCGGCTACCGGACGGCCAAGTTCGCCCAACGCCATCGGCGCGGGCTGCTCGTCGCCGTCGCCCTGCTGGTCTTGGTCGCCGCGGGGTTCGTGCGCGAGCGCGGTCTGCGCGACGACGCCGAGCGCGCCCAGGCCGAGGCGCAGCGCCAGGCGGCGCGGGCAGTGGCGGTCTCCGACTTCCTCGCCGAGCTGCTGTCGTCGGTCAATCCAATGAAGGCCCAGGGCCGAGAGGTCACGGTGGCGGACGTGCTCGACGAGGCCGCAGGCAGGATCTCGGACAGCCCCGAGCTTGCCGCGCAGCCGGAGGTCGAGGCCGCCGTCCGCCGAACCATCGGCACCACCTACACCGCCCTCGGCAGGCACGAAGACGCCCGCGAGCACCTGGAGCGAGCGGTCGAGCTCCTCGGCGGCCTGGGCTCGCACGACCCCGAGGCCCTGGCCGCCGCGTCCGACCTCGGTGCACTGTACGAGCGGCTCGGGCGCTACGACGAAGCGGAGACCATACTGCGCGAGGTCCTCGAGGTTCGCGTCGAGACCCTCGGAGAGGAGCACCCGGACTCGCTCGCGGCCATGAACCGGCTCGGCGACCTGATGTGGTCCCAGGGCCGCTTCGACGAGCTCGAGCGCCTCGACCGCCGCACCCTGGAGATCCGGCGGCGGCTGTTCGGAGACGAGCATCCGGACACGCTCAAGTCGCTCAACGGCCTCGCGGCGACCCTCTTCACCCGCGGTCACTACACCGAGGCGGCACAGATCTTCGAGCAGTCCCTCGCGGTCGGCCGAAGAATCCTCGGGGAGCAGCACCCGCACACGCTCGGTCTCGCCAACAACCTCGCGGCAACCTACCTCGAGCTCGGCCGCTACGGCGAGGCGGAGTCCTTGCTCAGGGAAGTCATCGCCGGCCGGACCCGGGTGCTCGGTGAAAGCCACGAGCAGACCGCCATGTCGGTGCACAACCTGGGGGTGACCCTCGCGGAGCAGGCTCGCTGGGGGGAGGCGGAGGAGCAGCTTCGGCACGCGGTCGCGGTCCGCGAGACCATCCCGGGTGACCAGCAGGGCGCGCTGTACTCAAACAGCTATCTCGCGGACGTTCTTCGCGACCAAGGCCGCCTCGACGAGGCCGAGGCGCTCTACCTCGAGACGATACACCGGCAGCGTGAGGCCTTCGGGGCGGACGACGGCGACACCCTCAAGACCATGAGCGGCCTCGCCGAGCTGCGGCTGCGCCAGGGAGACCTCTCGGCCGCCGAAGAGCTGGTCGCCGAGATCCTGGAGCCCCAGCAGCGCGCCCGGGGCGAGGCGCACCCCGATACCATCGGGAGCCTGACCCTCCTTGCCAGGATTCGCAATCGGCAGGGCCGTTTCGATGAGGCAGAGGAGCTCAGCGAGAGGGCCGTCGACGCCGGAAGCAAGGGGCTCGGAGCCGACCACCCAGTCGTCCTGCATGCCGCCTTCGAGCAAGCCCGTGCACTCGCCGGACTGAAGCAGCCGGAGCCGGCCCTGGAGCTCGCCGCGAGGATCTACGAGGTCCGGGCAAGACTGCTGGGCGGGGACCACCCCGACACGGCCGAGGCACTGAGCTTCCTCAACAACCTCCGCCGGGAGGTCGTTCGCCCCGGCGAGTCGGGCGGGTTGGCTCCAGCCACTGGTCGTGGTCCACAGCCGACCGGACTGACCCAAGGCGGGGACATGTAGAGCTTCGACAACGCCCACAGCCTCGACGACGACGGGCTATTCTGGTTGTCCACCAAACCGGGGTTGGTCCGCGGTCAGGTCCGCCCCCCTCGCCGCCACTCTCCCTACCCTGTTACCTCGCCTTACCTCCTCACCTCCTCACCTTCTGACCTTCTGACCTTCTGACCTGTACCCCCGCCCGCCGCAACGCGGCGGGCGGGGGTACAATGCCGCGCAAACTCCGGCCCGCCCGTGAGGCCGCGACGAGGAGGCACCCCATGGCAACCATCGAGACGACCCCCGAGATGGTGGCGAAGGTCTACGAGACCACCCGCCAGCGCCTCGACATCATCCGCTCACGCTTCGGCCGGCCCCTCACCCTCGCCGAGAAGGTCGTCTTCGGCCACCTCGCCGACCCCGAGAACGAGCGCCTCGAGCGCGGACGGGCCTACATCCAGCTCCGTCCCGACCGCGTCGCCATGCAGGACGCCACCGCCCAGATGGCACTGCTCCAGTTCATGCTTTCCGGTCGCGACACCACTGCAGTGCCCTCGACCGTCCACTGCGACCACCTGATCCTCGCCCGCTCCGGTGCCAAGCAGGACGTCGAGGCCGCCATCGAACGCAACCGCGAGGTCTACGACTTCCTCCAGACCGCCTCGGCCCGCTACGGCATCGGCTTCTGGAGGCCGGGATCCGGCATCATCCACCAGGTCGTGCTCGAGAACTACGCGTTCCCGGGCGGGATGATGATCGGCACCGACTCCCACACGCCGAACGCCGGCGGGCTCGGCATGATCGCGGTCGGCGTCGGCGGTGCCGATGCCGTCGACGTCATGGCCGGGTTCAACTGGGAGGTGCTGCAACCCGAGGTCGTAGGCGTCCGTCTGACCGGCTCCCTCAACGGATGGACCTCACCCAAGGACATCATCCTCAAGCTGCTCGGTATCCTCACCGTCAAGGGCGGCACCAACCGCATCATCGAGTACTTCGGGCCCGGCGTGGCCTCGATCTCCGCCACCGGCAAGGGCACCATCACCAACATGGGCGCCGAGCTTGGAGCAACGACCTCGATCTTTCCGTACGACGCCCGCATCAAGACCTACCTCGAGGCCACCCGCAGGAGCCGGATTGCCACGCTGGCCGATGCCAACCGGGACCTCCTGGTCGCGGATCCCGAGGTCGAGGCCGAACCGAAAAGCTTCTACGACCTGGTGATCGACATCGACCTCGACACCCTTGAGCCGCATGTGGTCGGGCCGCACACGCCGGACCTCGCCCGACCGGTGTCCAAGATGGCCGCCGACGTGGCCGCCAACGGCTACCCGGACCGTCTCACCGCGGCGCTGATCGGCTCCTGCACAAACTCCTCCTACGAGGACATCACCCGGGCGGCGGACGTCGCGGAGCAGGCCCTCGCCAAGGGCGCCAGGACCCGCACGACCCTGTGGGTGACGCCGGGCTCGGAGCAGGTCGAGGCGACGATCGACCGCGACGGCCAGATGGCGACGCTGTCGAGACTCGGCGGGGTCGTGCTCGCCAACGCCTGCGGACCATGCATCGGCCAGTGGCAGCGGGACGACATCAGCGAGGGTGAGGCCAACTCGATCATCACCTCGTTCAACCGCAACTTCGCCAAGCGAAACGACGGCAACGCCTCCACTAACTCCTTCATCGGCAGCCCGGAGATTGTGGTTGCCTACGCCCTCGCCGGAAAGCTCTCCTTCAACCCTCTCACCGACGCTCTCGAGGCACCCGACGGGTCGCACTATCGGCTCGAGCCGCCGAAGCCGGCGCCCGAGGTGCCCGAGAACGGCTTCGTTTTCAAGGCCGAGGGCTATCTCGCCCCGCCCGCCGACCACTCAGAGGTCACGGTCAGCGTCGCGCCCGACTCCAAGCGACTGCAGCTCCTCGAGCCCTTCGCACCCTACTCCGCGGACGACTGGAACAACCTCGCGATCCTGATGAAGGCGCGCGGCAAGTGCACGACCGATCACATCTCCCAGGCGGGACCGTGGCTGCGCTTCCGCGGCCACCTCGACAACATCTCCGACAACATGTTCCTCGGCGCCAACAACGCCTTCGCCGATGAGGCCGGGCACGGCATCGACATCGAGACCGGCAAGGCGGTGTCGCTGCCAAAGCTCGCTCGCTCGTACAAGCAGCGCGGTATCCGCTGGGTCGCGGTGGGCGACGAAAACTACGGCGAGGGTTCGTCCCGCGAGCACGCCGCGATGGAGCCGCGCCACCTCGGTGCGATGGCGGTCATCGCTCGCTCCTTCGCCCGCATCCACGAGACCAACCTCAAGAAGCAGGGCATGCTCCCGCTGACCTTCGCCGACCCGGCCGACTACGAGAAGATCCGGGTCGACGATCGGCTTTCGATCCGCGGCCTCGGCGAGCTCGCACCCGGTCAGAGCGTCACCGCCGTGCTCCACCACGCCGACGGCAGCGAGGAGAGCTTCCCGCTCAAGCACACCTTGAACGACGAGCAGATCGAGTGGTTCAAAGCCGGGAGCGCGCTCAACGTCCTGCGCAAGAAATAGACTCGCTCAGGTCTTCCCTCGGGGGGCGTGGCCGTGGGCCCGCCCCCGGGCCTGCAATTCTCACCACATCACGCCACGACGGCTCCGAGGTGTCTGTCAGCACGGAGCCATTGAGCGGCGAGGCGCCGAGTCGCGAAAGGGCCCGCGATGGCTGGCAGATCGGCGCCCACAGTAGGAAGATGGTGGGAAGTGCCGGCTAGGGCCAGCCCTGCCACGGTGGGGCCGGGCTCCGTCGAGTAGAATCTCCCGGTGGAAGCGCGCGCCAGGCTCCTCGCACTGTACGGCGGTCTCGGCACCGGGGCATTCCAGGCCGGCGCAGTCTCCGCAATGGCAGCCTCCGGCGGCCGCTGGCAGGTCGTGTGCGGCGGCGGTGCCGGCGCAGTCAACGGCCTGCTCACAGCGGACGGGTGCTTCGAGGAGATGACGCGCCTGTGGTCCGACCAGGCCCGGTCCGGCGTGCCGATGCTCGCGTCCATGTCCGACGCCGCCGCCGCCGCCGCCGCGGAAGCGGCTCCCGGCGCGTGGGCAGTGGTCGATCCACGCTCGGTGGCGGGCTTGGTGGCGATGGATGCCGTCGCGGAGCTCGTCGCGCCGTTCACGACCGGATTGTCCGCGCGGCTCGCCCACTCGCGGACCCTCTTCCTGGTTCCGATCCTGTGCCTGGCTCGAGGGGTGGCGTGGATGGCGGACCCGACCCGGGACGTCCCGCCGGACCAGGCAGCGCTCCTGGTCGCCGCCGCCGCCGCGACGCCGGTTGCCTGCCGCCCGGTCATTCTGGCCGTGGGGCGCGGCGGAGCGGCGCTCGGGCTTGAGTCCCCGCTGGTCGACGGGTCCTCGACCCTCGTCCGCCCCCTCGGGGCGGCGATCGAGGCGGCACAACGCGCCGGGCTCGAAATCGAGGCCGTTGACGTCGTACTTTCCGTGCCGAGGTCCGACGTCGAGGCGCCGTTCGCGCTCCTCGGGCTCGCCGAGGTCGCCGCCCGCACGGATGCCGCACGCCTGGCAGCCACCGTTGCCGCCGACGCCGCCAGCCTCATGGCACGCGGCGTCGAGGTGCGACTGCTGCAGCCCGACAGCACCGGCTGGCGCGAGTTCACCGGCCGCGCGGACGCCGACGTCGCGCTCGAGTTTCCGACCGCCACGACGCGCAACGGGTCGCTCTTCGAACTGACCCGGGATTTCGGCGCCTGGCTCGTCACGGCGCGCGAACACGATTGACGCCCCCGCTCCCGCTCGTGCAGAATCACTCCATGCGACTTTCAAACCTGCACTTCTCATCACGAACCGTGGCGAGAGTGCCGAGGTGCGCGTCAGCGCGGAGCCGTCGAGCACGACATCCTCCGAGGGTGCAGAGGGCGGGAGGATGCGGAGACGGCTCGTCTGTCAAGCGCGGTGGTTGGAAATGGGCGCATATGTCGCAAGCGATGACCCGCGACAGGGCCAACGATGGCGGGCAGACTGGCGTCCGCAGCAGGAAGGTGGTGAGGAATGCAGGCTAGCGAAAGGGGCGACGAGCCGCGCCCCGAAGCGGATGAGCGTTTCTTCCACATCTTCGTTCCCTACGAGCTGAGGCTCGCGCAGCGGCGGGCCCTCGAGTGGGGCGGTGCGGGCAACGAGCAGGCGATTGGGAGCTACATCGGCTTCTACCTCGTTCGCCTGCTGCCGGGTGCCGGCGGGTCGTTTCCAAGCCATCGCGAAGGCGGGGCGCAGCTCGCCAGCCACGTTCAGGAACTGCTCCGGACGGCCCTCCGGGACTCCGACATCCCGGGCCGCCTGAGGGACGACGAGCACCTCGCCGTGGTGCGGGACCTCGACCCGATGCAGGCCTACGTGGTTGCGCAGCGCTTCCTGTCGGCGGCTGCACGTTCCGAGACGCTCAAGGCTGCTGGAATCTGGACCCATGTCGGCTACGTGGTCTATCCGCTCTCGGCGCAGGCCAACCTGCCGCCCGAGCGCTGGACCACGCTGCTCGACCTGGCGCGCAGGATCTCGGATCGCGGAGGCGCCGGACCCGCGACCGGCTACGGGCTCCTCCGCGGACCGCAGGGACCCGGCAACGACCTGCCCGAAACGGACCTGGTACCCCTCGCTTTCGAGGACCCCGACTCCCTGGTCAAAGCCGGTCTGCTCAGCCTGCAGCGCATCCACCTCCTCCCCGGCGGATAGCGAAAACCACCAGGAC
>CAZQYU010000093.1:0-10231 GCA_964597585.1 uncultured Thermoanaerobaculia bacterium | reverse complement strand
GCCATGGCGCGCTGCTGCTGCTCGAACTGGCCACCCCAGGTGATGAAGGAGCCGGTCGGAAGCTGGACCTGCGAGTCGATTGCCTGCTGCGCCTCGGCGACCATGCCGCCGATGTCGCGGCCGACGACGTTGAACTCAACTACCACCCGGCGCTTGCCGTTTTCTCGCGAGATCTGGGCCGGCCCCTCGGAGAGGCGGACGTCGGCGACCTCGCGCAGCAGCACGCGCTGGCCGGTGGGCGAGGCGAGCGGGAGGTCGCGCAGGTTGTCGACCTTGGCGGTAAAGGCGTGGGGCAGGCGCACGACGACGTCGGTGCGGCGGTCGCCTTCGGGGACGGTGGTGACGACCTGCCCGCCGATCGCCGTCTCGATCAGCGACCGTACCTGGGCGACGCTGACCCCGAGCCGTGCCATCCGCCGCCGGTCCATGGCGATCTCGAGGTAGCCGAGCCCCTCGACCGCCTCGACCTTGACGTCCGCCGAGCCGCGGATTCCGCGTACGACCTCGGCGATCCGGTCCCCGAGTCGTGCGAGAGTCTCGAGGTCCTCGCCGAACACCTTGACGGCGATCTGCGACTTGACACCCGAGAGCAGCTCGTCGACCCGCATCTGGATCGGCTGGGTGAATCCGAACTCGACCCCGGGAATCTCGGCCAGCTTGGCGCGCAGCACATCGACCAGACCCTCCTTGGTGCCCGCGGTGGTCCACTGGCTGCGGGGTGCGAGGAGCACGTAGATGTCGCTCTCGCCGACACCCATCGGGTCGGAGGAGATGTCGGAGCGGCCGGTGCGGCTCACCACGTGGGTGACCTCGGGCAGCTCCATGATCGTCTGCTCGATGCGCCGCACCACTTCGAGCGCCTGGGGTAGCGACACCGAGGGGATCTGGAACGGCTGGACCACGATCGAGCCCTCGTCCATGGTCGGCAGGAACTCGGTGCCGAGGGTCGGCGCAATCACCACCGCCGCGAGCAGGAGCACCCCGGCCCCGGCTGCGACCACGCGCGGGTGGGCGAGGGCGAAGCGCAGGTGCGGCCGGTACATACGGCGCACCAGGTCGGCGGGGTGAGGGATCCGGCCGCCGCCCCAGACCGGCGCCGCCTTGAGCATCAGCGAGGCCAGCACCGGGATCACGGTCACTGTGAGGATCAGCGCACAGCCGAGCGCGATGCAGATCGTGTAGGCCATCGGGGCGAACATCTTGCCTTCCATGCCTTGGAGCGAGGCGATCGGCAGGAAGACGACGATGATCACGAGTACCCCGAAGACGATCGGGCGCACCACCTCGAGGGCAGCGCGCCGGATCAGCGGACAGCGGTCAGAGGGCGTGTGGTCGACCTGTCCGAGGAGGCGAACCGCGTTCTCCACCAGCACGATGGCACCGTCGCCCAGCATCCCGATCGCGATCGCGAGGCCGGACAGGGTCATCAGGTTGGCGGACAGACCGACCATGCGCATCACCAGAAAGGTGGCGAGGGCGGCGAGCGGAAGCTGGACGGCGACCAGTACCGCGGAGCGCACGTGACCCATGAAGAAGAGCAGCACCAGCACGACCAGCACTGCGCCCTGCACCAGGGCCGACTTGACGGTCCCGAGAGCTGTTTGGACGAGCTCGGCACGGTCGTAGAACGGAACGATCTCGACGTCGGGGGGCAGCGAGCGCCGGGCGAGCTCGAGCTTCTCCTTGACCCCCGAGACGACGTCGCGGCCGGAGCCGCCGCGCAGCATGAGCACGATCCCCGCGACGGACTCGCCTTTGCCGTCCCGGCTGATCGCTCCCTGGCGGATCTCCGGCGCAAGCTCGACGGACGCGATCTGACCGAGCAGCACCGGAACGCCGTCGCGGTAGGCGACGACGGTGTTCCCGAGGTCCTCGAGGTTGCGCACCCAGCCGTCGCCGCGCACCACGTACTGCTCGCCGCCGCGCTCGACGAAGGCGCCGCCGGCGACTCCGTTGTTGGCCGCCACCGCGGCCGCGAGCTCCTCGAGGGCGAGCCCGTAACGGCGCAGGGCGGCGGGATCGGCGATGACGTGGAACTGTCGTACCAGACCGCCGAATGAGTCGACTCCGGCGACCCCGGGCACCGTGCGTAGGATCGGCCGCAGGACCCAGTCCTGGAGGCTCCGCAGGTCCATCTGGTCGCGTGTCGGGCTCTCGAGGGTGTACTGGTAGACCTCGCCGAGCCCGGTGGAGATCGGGCCCAGGTTCGACTCGGCGCCGTCCGGGAGCTGGTCGCGGACGGAGAAGATCCGCTCCATGACCAGCTGGCGTGCGAAGTAGATGTCGGTGCCGTCCTCGAACACCACGGTCACCATGGAGAGCCCGAACTTTGAGAGAGAGCGCACTTCGGTCGAATGGGGTAGCCCGGTGCAGGCCTGCTCGATCGGGTAGGTGACGAGCTGCTCCACCTCCAGCGGTGACAGGGTCGGGGCCTGCGAGATGACCACCACCTGGATGTTGGTGACGTCCGGGAAGGCATCGATCGGGAGCTGGCGGAACGCGGTCCAGCCCGCCCCGATCAGCAGCACGGCGAGCAGCAGCACAACCAACCGGTGCTTGAGCGACAGCTCGACGAGGCGGCCCATCTCAGCCCTCCTCACCCTCGCCTTTGACCAGCGCCGACTTGAGGTAGAAGACGCCCTGGACCACCACCTCGGCGTCGGGCTCGAGCCCCTCGAGGACCTCGTAGCGGGTGCCGTCGAAGACCCCGAGGCGGACCGGTCGGAGCTCGAAAGCGGTCGGCGAGGTGCGGACGAAGACGACGTCCGATGCGCGGTAGCGGATCACCGCGGACTCCGGCACCGAGGCGGTCTCGCGGGCTGCGCCGTGGGTCAACGTGCCCTCCACGAAGACTCCCGCGAACAGGTCCGGAGCGCCTTGGGTGATCCGGGCCCGCACCCGAACCGTGCGGGTGGTGGGGTCGACCTCGGGGACGCGGGTCGCGACCTCGGCGAGACCGGTCATGCCGGGATGGCCGACCGGCGAAAACTCGACCGGGTCTCCAGCTCCGACGCTGGCCGCCTGGTCGGGAGGGAGCTGGAGCTCGAGCTCGACTCGTCGTGGGTCGCCGATCACGAGCAGGGGTTCATAGGCCTGGATCCACTCGTGCTGCTGGACCGGCAGCTCGAGGACGACGCCGTCGAGCGGCGCTCGCACCGGGAGGTGGGGATCGGTCTGGCGTTCGCTGAGCAGGCGCTCGACGGTGTCCTCGGCGACGCCGAGGTCGGTCATCTCCTCCCGCGCCGCAGCCAGGTCGAGCGCCGCCGAGAGCGCGGTCTGCTCGCGCAGCTCGAGCTCCTGGCGACTGATGCCGTCAAGCGCGAACAGCTGCCGCCCTGCCTGGAGGCGGTTCTCGGCGAGCCGTGCCTGACCGTCCGCCCTGAGCAGCTCGCCCTGCATGGCGAGCAGGTCATGGGAGTGCAGCTCGACGAGCAGGTCACCGGCGCGTACGCGGTCTCCAGGGGCGACGCGCACCGCCTCGACGCGGCCCGCGAGCACCGCTTTGACCGTGACCGTGGTGCCGGGGGAGCGGACCACCTGGCCGATGACGCGGATGCGGTTGCCGAAGGTCCGTGCCTCCACGGAGCGGACGAGGATGCCGGCACGGCTTTGGGCGGAGGCATCCAGGGTGACGACCTCGGAGGCGGCGGCTGGCCATGCGATGGCGGCACACGCGATGATGACGAGTCGTTTCATGGGGCCTCCTCGGCGAGGGGCGATGTCGGGAGAGGGAAGAGATCGGGCCGGGCGAGGATTACCGCGAGCTCGACCCGGGCCGCGAGCAGCTCGCGCCGGGCAGCGACGGCGGCGATCTCGATTTCGTCGAAACGCGCGACGCCGTCGATGTAGACCAGGTACGAAAGCGCACCGAGCCGGAACTGCTCCGCGACGGAGCGCTCGGCTTCGGGGAGCCGCTGGAGCACCGGCGTCAAGGCCCCCAGACGACGCTCGGCGCCGGCGGCGGCGGTTGCAGCCGCCTCGAGGCGGGTGGCAAGTCGGCGTTGCTCGAGCTCGAGCTCGGCGAGCGCGAGACGGGCGGCGGCGTCTGCCTCCGCTCGAGCGTCGCGCCCCGAGCGGCCGAACGGCAGCGGCACGGACACACGCAATCCAACGGCGTCATGGCCCGGTACGCCGGCGATGGTCGGGATCCGCTCCCACTCCGCCTCGGCCACGGGACGACCCCAGGCAATCGCCGCGACCAGGTCGCGGGCGGCTCCGGCCGCCTCAGCGCGGCGCACGGCGGATGCAAGCAGGGGCGTGGTCTCGGCGAGCGCAGCGGGGGCCGCCTCGACCGGGAGCGAGGCGCTCGCGTCAATCAGCTCGGCGAGGTCGCCGGGCCGGGGGAGCGGTGCCTGGTGCCCTGCGAACCGACGCAGCCGCGCAACGAGGGCCTCGCGCTCAGCGGCGAGACCGGCCTCCGCGGTCGCAGCCCGGACCTGCTCGAGGTCGAGTTGGAGGACGTCGATGCCGGCCACCTCGCCGAGGGTGTAGCGTTCCTCGTGCAGGGCGAGCGCGCGGTCGAGGCGTTCCCGAGCGGTGGTCGCCACCGCGAGGCGATCGCTTGCTGCAGCGGCGTCGAGCCACAGCATCGCCGCGGCGCCCGCAACGTCCATCCGCCCGACCTCCCGGTCTGCGGCAACCATGGTATCGGTCGTCTCGCGCAGCGAACGTGCGGCCGAAGCCTGCCACGGCAGGTTGAACGGCGCTTGGAACCGAAGCGTGGTCTGGGCGTTCGGCGCGGTCGACAGGCCGGCTCCGATGCCCTCCTGTTGAAGATCGACCCACGGCGTGCCGGCGGCGCCCTTCAGGGCCGCCGCCGCGCGATCGACGTCGGCCGTCGCGGCCGCCGCGCGCAGCTCAGGGGCGCGTTCGAGAGCGCCACGGACGGCCGTCGAGAGCCTCTCAACGGCGCCGTCGGGCGGTGCCGCAGCGACCGTGCCGGCCGCTGCACCGAGGAGGATGCCGAGAAGGAGGCGACACGGGGCGGAATGACGAGGTGGGTTCACCGTAGATGCCTCCGAGTGGGGATGACGGGTTTCGAGCGACGGTTGTCATGACCGAGTGAGAAATTGAGAAACTGTCGAAGCAAATCGCGACAAACCACAATCCAAATATGATTCTACTGCAACGTGCTGGCCTAACCGCTTCCCCGAACGAGAATATTTCCTGGTTGTGGACCAACCCGACCGCTGCGGACATGACGAGCCGACGGAGGCGGGGTAAGCTGAAACCACGGAGCATGCGGACCCGCCAGGTTGAAGCTCGACGGCGTGCAGTGTCGTCTGGTCGCCGCGCCGTGCATCGGCCCGTGTCCGCGGGTGAGTCCGCGAGACTGGGATCGGGGTGGTAACAGGTGCAGGCGAGCCTGCACGTCTCTCCATGTCACGTCGCGAAGGCGTCGTGGTGCCTGTCAGCGCCGAGTCGCGAAAGGGCCGGCGACGGCTGGTAGATCAGCGCCCGCAGTAGGGAGGTGGCGAGAAATGCAGGCCAGGGACCACATCCTCGCCATCGACTGCGGAACCCAGAGCGTGCGCGCCCTGCTCTTCGGCCTCGAAGGGGAGCTGGTCGGGAAGGCACAGGTTCCGCTCGAGGCGTACGTCTCGCCGTATCCGGGCTGGGCTGAGCAGGATCCCCTCTACTACTGGCGGTCGCTGTGCCAGGCGTGCCTGCGGCTGTGGGAAACGGCGCCGGTATCGAGGGAGTCGGTCGCAGGCGTCGCCCTGACCACTCAGCGGGCAACCGTGGTCAACGTCGACAGGAACGGCGAGCCGCTGCGTCCGGCGATCGTCTGGCTCGACCAGCGGCGAACCGAAGGCGTGCCCCGCGTGGGCGGAGCCTGGGGCGTCGCCTTCCGCCTCGCCGGGGTGGCCGACACCATCGCCCACTTCCAGGCCGAGGCCGAGGCGAGCTGGATCCGCTGCTACCAGCCGGAAATCTGGCGGGCGACCCACAAGCTCCTCCTGCTGTCGGGTTTCCTGACCCACCGCCTGACCGGACGTTTCGTCGACTCCGTCGGCTGCCAGGTGGGTTACATCCCGTTCGACTACAAGCGCCTCGCGTGGGCCGGGCCACGCGACTGGAAGTGGCGCGCGCTCGGCATCGAGCCCGACATGCTGCCCGACCTGGTCCCACCGACCGGGAACCTCGGGGAGATCACCCGCGGGGCCGCCGAGGCCACCGGCATCCCGGCCGGTCTCCCCTTGGTCGCGGCGGCCGCCGACAAGGCGTGCGAGGTGCTTGGCACCGGCTGTGTGACACCCGCGGTCGGCTGCCTCAGCTACGGCACCACGGCGACCGTCAACACCATCCACCGCCGATACGTGGAGGCGGTACGCTTCGTGCCGCCCTATCCCGCCGCGGTGCCGAACGCGTACAACCTCGAGATCCAGATCTACCGCGGCTACTGGCTCGTGTCGTGGTTCGTGCGCCAGTTCGGCGCACGCGAGCAGCAGCTCGCGGCCGAGCGCGGCATCGCGCCGGAGGCGCTTTTCGACGAGCTCGTGCGCGAGGTCCCTCCGGGATCGATGGGGCTCGTGCTGCAGCCGACCTGGTCACCCGGTGTGCGGGTGCCGGGACCCGAGGCGAAGGGGGCCGTGATCGGTTTCGGCGATGTCCACACCCGGGCGCACCTGTACCGCGCGATTCTCGAAGGGCTCGCCTACGGCCTGCGTGAGGGCGCAGAGCGGAGCGAGCGGCGCACCGGCGAGTGCATCACCGAGCTCAGGGTGGCCGGTGGCGGATCGCAGAGCGACGTCGCGATGCAGCTCACAGCCGATATCTTCCGACGGCCGGCCGCGCGCCCCCGGGTCTACGAGGCCTCGGGTCTGGGAGCGGCGATCGACGCGGCGGTGGGGCTCGGGCTTCACCCGGACCTCGACGCCGCGACGGCCGCGATGTGTCACCTCGGAGACCGTTTCGAGCCGGATCCGCAGCGTAGCGCGCTCTACGACGCGCTCTACCGCCGTGTCTACAGCAAGCTGTACCGGCGGCTCCAGCCCTTGTACAAGGAGATCCGCGACATCACCGGCTACCCGGCCTGGTGAAGCCGGCTGACGCCGGCCGCAAGAAGTGAGACGCGAGAAGCAAGACGCAAGGAGCCGCGCTGTACGTCTCGCGTCTCACGTTTCGCCTCTCACGGCCGGGCGCGCAGTGCTCGGTGCTCTGCGGTGAATCCCGCTACTCCGGCAGGGGCGGGTCGAGGTCGTCGTCGTCCTCGTCCTCGTCGAACAGGGGCAGGGTGGGCTCGATCTTGGGCAGCAGCCGCTCCAGGATGCAGCGCGCCCAGCGCGGCCGATCCTCGACCGCGAGCCGCAGCGGGCGCAGCCCCCGCACTGCGACCATGCCGTCGAGCAGGAGCTCGATCTGCTCCTGGAAGCCGGGGTCGACCGCGCGCACGCCGTCGAAGGTGGGCCGGGACCAGATTGGGACGTGCACCAGCAGGTCGTAGGTCGGTAGCCACCGGTCGAGCATCCGTTCCCATGCGTCGAGGCTGCCGGCCGCGTGCACCATGTAGCAGTAGTTGTCGAGGGTGGAACGGTCGCAGACCACCATCTCGTGGCGCGCGGCCGCCTCGAGCTCGAGAGCCACCTGGGTGTGGAGGATCCACTCCTGAGCGGCGACGGTGGTCTCCTGGTTGATCGGCAGCGGGCAGCGGCGCGCCACCTCGCGAACCATCTCGACATCGACGTTACGCCGCTTCAGGCGTGCGGCGAGCTCGTAGCACAGGGTCGTCTTGCCGACGCCGTGGGAACCGATCAGAGCGACCTTCATCCCACGAGTCTACTCCGAGCCGGATCCGTCCCGGCGCGGTGCGTCGGGACGGATCCGGCTAGTGACCGGTCGCCTTCCCGCTCGGCCGCAGCGATGCCGGCAGGCTCGCCGCAGCCTCGAGCAGCACGGCGTGCATTGTGGTTTTGTCCGGGGCGTCGAGGATGCGCGACAGGCGGCCCGGGTGGCGCACGATCCAGGCCAGGCGGGACAGCCAGCGCAGATGCAGGGCGTCGTTGCGCAGCGCGAGCAGGAAGAAGAGGTTGGTCTTTCCCATGTCCGGCGAGCCGAACACGACTCCGTCGCGACTGCGGCCGAGGGCGATGAACTGGTGCGGAAACTTGTCGGCGGAGCGGCGACGAGCGTGGAGAAATGCGACGCCTTCCGGTACCGCGGTCGGGACGAGGCGCTCGCGCGCGGCGAGTGCAGCCTCGAGCCAGGCGGGGTCCTTGACCAGGCCGAGCTCGGTGACATGCTCGACCAGCACGTGGATCACGTCGTTGCGGTCGCCCGCCTGGAGGTCCGGAAGGATGTGGTCGACGGTGAAGATCTGCTCCATCGGCGCATCGATGACCTGACCCGGGGCGACGCCGGAGGTCACCACCGATTCGGACGCCAGCGTGTCGAGGTACTCGTCGAGGAGGGCGCGACGAAACCGCCACTGGCCGCCGATCTTGACCCCGGGGATTCTGCCCTCGTGCGCGAGTCGGACCAGGGTCCGCTCGGCGAGCTTCAGGTAATCTGCGGCCTCTTTGGCTGTCATGTACGCTTCCATCGCTCCTCCTCCGGTTCCGTGGCCGAGAGAGGCCACAACTGGCTGAGTACTCCTTCTTTCGACCGCTGTCAAGGGTCATGGGTGGGCTTGCGCCGCCCTACGCCGTGTGGTATCACGGTCGGGCTCTCGTGAAGCCGAGGACTATTGAGGAGGATCAGCCGTCATGGATGTGCAAGCAAAGGTGAAGGAGATCATCGTGCAGCAGCTCGGCGTCGACGCCGAGAAGGTGACGCCCACGGCATCGTTCGTGGATGACCTGGGCGCCGATTCGCTCGACGTGGTCGAGCTCGTGATGGCCTTCGAGGAGGAGTTCGGGGTCGAAATTCCGGACGAGGCCGCGGAGAAGATCGCAACGGTCAAGGACGCGATCGACTACCTCCAGGCGAACCTGGGGTCCTAGCCTGCATGTCTCGCCAGCTCTCTGCTGCGGGCGTTGCCGCGCTGCGCCCGGCGACGCCCTGTCGTTTCGGTGTGCGGGACAACCTGCCGAGGGCGTCTGCATGCCCGTTGGGTCGAAGACACCATCGGCCATCATGGCGCACCGCCCCCGCCGCCTCCTCCGGTGAGGTATGCAGGATCGCATGACCCGCCGTGTCGTGGTGACCGGCATCGGGCTGGTGTCGCCGCTGGGCATCGACACCGAGGCCACGTGGGCCCGACTCATTGCCGGCTCGAGCGGTGTCTCCACCATCACCCGGTTCGACACCACCGACTGGGCGGTGCGCATCGCAGCCGAGGTCAATGGCTTCGAGCCCGAGGCGTGGATGGACGTCAAGGAGGTCAAGAAGTTCGATCTCTTCGTCCACTACGCGGTGGCAGCGAGCCAGATGGCCCTGAAGGCGTCGGGCCTCGAGATCACCGAGGCCAACGCCGAACGGGTCGGGGTGGTGATCGGTTCGGGCATCGGCGGCCTACCGCTCATCGAACGCACCCACGACGCCCTGCGGGACCGCGGTCCCCGCCGCGTGTCGCCGTTCTTCATCCCGGGCGCGATCATCAACATGTGCTCGGGTGTCGTGAGCATCAAAACCGGAGCCAAGGGCCCCAACGCGGCGACCTGCACCGCATGCTCGACCTCCGCGCACGCGATCGGCGACGCCAGTCTGTACATTCGGCACGGCTACGCCGACGCGATTCTCGCAGGGGGCTCCGAAGCGGTGATCTCGCCCTTGACGGTGGCCGGCTTCTCATCGATGCGGGCGCTTTCGACCCGCAACGACGAGCCCGAGCGGGCCTCGCGGCCCTGGGACAAGGACCGGGACGGATTCGTCATCGGCGAGGGCTCGGCGGTGGTCGTGCTCGAGGAGTACGAGCATGCCCGGCGCCGCGGCGCCCCCATCCTGGCCGAGGTTCTCGGGTTCGGAATGGGCGGTGACGCCTACCACATCTCCGCGCCGTCCGAGAGCGGTGACGGCGCGTTCCGAGTGATGCGCGCGGCGCTCGCAGATGCCGGCCTCGTTCCTGAGCGAATCGACTACATCAACGCCCACGGGACGGCGACGCCGGCCGGCGACCGGGCCGAGACGTTCGCGATCAAACGAGCCTTCGGGGATCATGCCCGCCGTCTCGCGATCTCGTCCACCAAGTCGATGACTGGACACCTGCTCGGTGCGGCGGGCAGCCTCGAGTTCGCCTTCAGCGTGCTCGCGATCCGCGACGGGGTCGTGCCGCCGACGATCAACCTCGATC
>CAZQYU010000092.1:0-10300 GCA_964597585.1 uncultured Thermoanaerobaculia bacterium | reverse complement strand
AGGGGTGGGAGACGTGGCACAGCACGGCCACCCGCTCGGCTTCGTGGGCCAGGGCCGAGGCGATGGCTCCTGCCACCCGGGCGCGGGTCTCGGCCGCGGTTGCCCACGGTACCGCGGTCTCGAGGGTGTCGGTGGCCCAGCCGAGGTCGAGCAGGGCGTCGCGCAGGTACGGGTGGCGGAAACGGTCGCGGAGCCAGTGCCGGCCCGGCGACAGCCCGAGAGACACCGGACGGTAGGGGAGGACGGTGTCGATCGCGGCATCGAGAACCGTCCGTCGCCGGTCGTGGTCGCCGGTGGCGCCGGCGAGGAGCAGGCACGCTCCGGGACCGCGTCCGCGCAGGCGCAGGTAGCGCTCGACCCACGGACCGAGCGCCGAGCCGGCCAAGCCGACGGCCATCGCGACCTCGGTCTCGGGACCGTCCGAGAGCCGGACCATGGTCAGTCCGACGTCGGAGCGCACCAGGTCGCGCACGGCTGCAAGGCCGGACTCGAGATCGGGCAGCATCATCGCGGTGACGTCGGCCCCCTCCGGCCGCGGTCGCACCCGCAGGGTGGCGCCCGTGATCACCCCGAGCCGACCCTCGCTGCCGAGCACGAGCTGACGGAGGTCGGGACCGGCGGCGGAGGCGGGCAGGGCGGGCAGCTCGAGACGCCCCGACGGGGCCACCAGCTCGAGGCCGGCGACCATGTCCTCGATCCGGCCGTAGCCGAGCGACTCCTGGCCCGAGGAGCGGGTCGCCGCCCAACCGCCGACGGTGGCGAGCTCCCACGACTGGGGATAGTGCCCGAGGGTGAGACCGTGGGTGGCGAGCTCGTCCTCGACCCGGGGACCCGGGGTGCCGGGCCCGAAGGTCGCGAGCCGGGAAACCTCGTCCAGTGCGGTGAGACCGCTCAGGCGCTCGAGCTGGAGCACCAGCGACGGGCGCGGGTCGTCGACCGCGTTGACGCCCCCGGTGACCGAGGTGCCGCCGCCCCATGGCACGACCCGAACCTGGGTGGCGGCACAGATCGCGAGCACCGCCTCGACCTCCCCCGCGCTGCTCGGTCTCGCGACGGCGTCCGGCACCGCCGGAAGGCTGCCGATGCGCAGCCGCAGCACGTCGGGGAGGCCCTGGCCACGGGCGTGGGCGAGGCGGTCGCGGGGATCGCTGCTCACTGCACAGGGCGTCGCCGGCAGCTCGCGCGCCGGTGCAATCCGCAGGTCCGCCGGTGCATCGGGCCACGGCCGGCCGGGAGGGCCGATCTTCTCCAAGAGCCAGTCGGTCAAGCGCGGGGAGGGTGGGAAGTGCTCACCTTCGAAGCCCCAGCCGCCCAGACGTCGGGTTCTCCGTGCGGGTTCCGTCATGGTCGATTCAGTATATCGCCGCATGGCGGCACGAGGTGCGGGTGCGAGCTCTTCGCGACGGTCCCGACCATCGCGCTCTCCGTCCGCGTGACCTCGAGGGGAATACGGGCTATGATTGCCGCAGTTGGACGACGTGATGCCGCATCGAGACGATGTGCCGCACGTCGTGAGGTGCCCCGTGAACGCACCGGACCCCGTTTCGAGATCATCGCACCGTCGGCTGACGGCCTATCACGAGGCCGGCCATGCGGTGATCGCACACTTGGGGGGCCAGCGGGTCACCGGCCTCGAGCTCAGCGAGGACGGTGAGCTCGCCGGTGCCTGCACGTCGGTGCGGCTGCAGCCCGTTCATCCGTCGACCGCGAGCCTCGAGGTCGTCGAGCAGCACACCCGCTGCCTCCTCGCGGGCATGGTCGCGGAAGTCCTGGTCGGCGAACGCAAGGGCTGGGACGAGGCGTGTGCCGACCTCGATCTCGCCGTTCGACTTGCCATGCGGCAGGTGGGGGACTGCGAGCTGGTGCTGCCCTATCTGGAGGCGGCGCGGGCCCAGGTCGAGGACGAGCTGAGGACGCACTGGGAGACGGTCGAGGCTGTGGCCGAGGAGCTGCTGACCGCGGGCTTCCTGGACGGTCCTACGACGCGTGCGATTCTCGACCGGTATCTCCCGGAGCATGGCTGGCAAGGTCGGCGCCTCGCTGAGGTCGGCGTCCCGTCATCCTCCTGACGCCTGCTGGCGCCGGATCCGGTGTCAACCGCTTCCGCTGCAGCGCGTTAGAGCTCGCGCACGCGGCGGTCGAGCTCCTCGAGCAGGACTGCCGCTCCGGCGGCGAAAACGTGCGGCTCCGGCAGCAGGCTGACCACCAGCCAGCCCGGTCCGGGGAAGTCGAAGAAGTAGCCGGGGTGGATCGCGACGCCGCGCCGCTCGAGGAGGTCGAGGGCGAGTTCCTCCTCGTCGATCACCGTGGGTATGCGGAGCATGGCGCTCCAGCCGCCCGCGACCGCAGGCACCGTCACCGCGGGGAGCTCGGCCGAGAGGGAGCGAAGGGAGGTCAGGTTGCCCCGGCAGCGGTCGGCGATCGCCTGCTTGATCGGCGCTGCGGCGCGGAGCAGTCCTCCCGTGGAAAGGGCCACGGGCGTGCTCACCGAAAGGTAGCTGTCCGCGATGTAGTCGAGCCCCTCGAGGGCGTCCGCAACCTCGGCCGGAGGCCCGCAGACAACGATCCACGACAGCTTGAGCTGGGGCAGGCCGACCATCTTGGAGAGCCCGCCGAGGACGAAGGTCAGGCACCTCGTCTCGGCGGCAAAGGTCGCTGCGGGAGGCTCGTCGAGAGGGTAGGCGAGGAAGACCTCGTCGGCGATCAGCGCCCAGCCGCGCTCGGCGCAGACGCTGGCGAGCCAGTCCGCGTCGTCCCGGGCGACGTGGGATCCGGTCGGGTTGTTGGGGTGGACCACGGCGACCGCCCGGGTCGTCTCGGGCGCGGACGCGAACGAGGTGCGATCGAGGCGCCAGCCGTCGTCGGAATCGAGCTGGAGCGGCGCGACGGCCACGCCGTCGAGCCTGGCGAGGTGCTCGATGAGGGGGTAGGACGGTGTCGGCGCGAACACGGTGTCAGCGGGATCGGCGAGCAGCCGGAAGAGGAAGCCGTAGGCCTCGCTGGTGGACGCTGTGAGCACGATGTCGGCCGGGTCGGGCTCGACCCTCCAGTGGCGGTAGGTTGCCGCCACCGCCTCCCGCGCGAGGCGCGGTCCTCGCGGGTCGGGCGAGTAGACCAGTCCGCGTGGGTCCGCGAGGGGCCGGAGGAGATCGGGGGGGTAGGTGAAGCCACACCGGGTGGGATTGCTCACGGTGAGGTCGAAGACCGGTCTGCCAAGCTTCGCACGGACCGTTGCGAGGCTGTTGGGTGCGAGGCTGCCGGGAATCCGTGATGACGGACGCATGAACGAGGATCCTCCGCCCGAGGTTGGAACGCCAGGATAGCGCGGGGCGTCGGACCGCGCCACGTTGTGGTGGAGCGTCGCCGGCCACAGGAAAGGCATGGCAGATCGTGGTGGTTTCTTGCGCCGTGGGTGGCCAGATGAGCTAGGATGGGCGACGTGCTCCGTCGACTCGACAGCTGGGTGACCGAGTCGGTTTCGGAACCGCGAATCGCGAGGGATGCGTCGGAGCTCGAACCTTCGAAGACCTCCAGGATCGCAGTCGGGATGAGGGCACGGCGAGCTGGGGAGGCGGCGTCACGTCGTGGCTGCCGCACATCCTGCGGTGCGCTGAGGAGGCTTGGCGAGTGGATTGCCCGGTGCTCGTCGGACGCCCCCATCGGGTCGTCTCTTTGGCCGTTTGATGTGTTTTCTGTTGAAGGAGCCCCCGCGGGGGCACAGGAGGAAAGGGGTACCGAGAATGAAGATGTCCAGGATCTCGATCGTAGCGGTGGCCATGTTCGCGGTGGTCAGCCTGACCGTCGGCTGCGCCGCGCCGCCTGACGCCGAGCTCGCCAAGGCGGAAGCAGCTCTCAACCAGGCCGAGCAGACCGGCGCTCCGACCTACGCTCCCGACGCATGGAACGGCGCACGTGACGCGATGAGCGCCGCCAAGGCAGAGGTTGCAGCGCAGCAGGGCAAGTTCGCTCTCCTGCGGTCATACACCAAGGCCAAGGAACTGGTCGCAGCTGCCGAAACCAAGGCGACCGAGGCCGAGCAGGCCGGCGTTGCCGCCAAGGCACAGGCCAAGACCGAGGCCGAGGCTGCGGTGGCCGCAGTCCAGACCGCGCTCGAAACGGCCAAGGCCGACCTCGCCAGTCTGTCGGCGTGCCGGCGCAAGCCCAAGGGGTTTGCCCAGGATCTCGAGCAGATGAACGGCGTCCTGAGTGGGCTCGAGGCTCAGGTCGGAGAGGCTGCCACCGCGCTCAGCCAGGAGCAGTACCTGGAGGCGAGCTCGCTCGCGTCCTCGCTCCAGGGCCAGCTCGAGTCCTTCACGTCGGACATCGCGTCCGCCAAGAAGAAGATCCGTTGCTGACAAGCTCCGAAGTACTCAGCCGGCCGGCGGCGTCGGGCCTCCGGCCGGCTTTTCTGTTGGCGCTCGCGGCGCTGTCTCTCGTCGGGTGCAGCCGTCGGGAGCCGTTCGACCCGTCGGCCGTTCGCCGCAGCGCCGCAAAGGCGGTGGAGGTGATCCGGCCCGTGGCGCCGGGGGAAGCTCGGCGGGTCGAGCGCCTGGTCGAGGCCGCCGACTCCGCGAGCGCGCGCGCCGAAAGCCAGCGCTGGTGGCCGGCCCGGCGGCAGGCCGAGATTGCGGCATGGTGCCGCGTTGCCGTCGCCGCGTCGCGCGAGGTGCGTCGGGTTCGCACCGAGACAGATCGTGAACGGCTGCTCACCGATGCGTCCCTCGAGTCCGCTGGGCGTCTGCTCGAGTCCGCCAGGCGGAGCATCCTCCGTCCGGGAATGGGGCACGTAGAGGCGAAGGCGCTGACCCAGGCCGAGGCGCAGATGGCCCTGGCGCACCGTCTCGCCGACGCCCGGAGCTGGGCCGAGGCGCGAGCCGCCGCCGAGCGGGCCGCCGAGCTTGCGGGAGTGCCAATCGAGACCTTTCGCGAGCGCGAACAGCGATTCCTCGACCCGGATCAGCTGCAGGAGTGGCGGCGGCTGGCCGAGCTAGCGGTGCGCGAGTCACGCCTGCGCCATGAGACGGCGATCGTGGTCGACAAGTACCACCGGCGGCTGGTAGTGTACCGAAATGGCCGTGCGATCGCGGCCTACACCGTGGAGCTCGGTGCCAACGGTCTCGAGCGCAAGGCGTTCTCCGGCGACCGTGCGACCCCCGAGGGACGCTACCGCATCGTCACCAAGAAGCGCGGCGGCGCGACCAAGTTCTACAAGGCGCTGTTGATCGACTACCCCAACGCCGAGGACCGTGAGCGTTACCGTGCTCTGCAGCGATCGGGCGACGTGCCTGACGGCGCTGGGATCGGCGGCCTGATCGAGATCCACGGCGAGGGCGGGAGTGGAAAAGATTGGACAGATGGATGTATCGCACTGAAGAACAAGGAGATGGACGAACTCTACCGGCTCGTGACGGTGTCGACCAAGGTGACGATCGTCGGCCGGCTCTGAGCTCGGCGCGGCTGACGCCCGAGCCCGGACCACCGCCGCTGCCGGTCGCCACCCGCCGCAGTGTCGTCCGTGCGCTGCGGATCACGGGGCTCGTGGTGCTCGCCTTGGCGACAGTCACGGTGGGGGTGGCGGCGTTCGGGCGCCCGGATCGGGCGTGCCCGGTGCCTACCGCGGATGCGCTACCGGCCGACGCGTCCGCCGTCTCGGCCCGCTTCGAGCGGCGCCTCGAGCGCTTCGCGCCGCGGGGCGTGTGGGTGACGATCGACACCTACCGCAATCGGATCAGCGTGATGCGCGGCCGTAAGGTCCTGCGCGATGCCGCCTGCTCGACCGGCAGCGGCGTCCTGCTCAAGGATCCCAGCGGGGAGCGACAGTGGGTCTTCCAGACTCCGCTCGGCGAGCGGCGGGTGCTGAACAAGCGCAAGAACCCGGTGTGGAAGAAGCCCGACTGGGCGTTCATCGAGGAGGGTTTCGAGCCGCCCCGGGACTGGAGCCTGCGAACTGACGACTTCTCACTCGGTGACTACGCCCTCGATCTCGGCGACGGCTACCTGATTCACGGCACGATCTTCCAGACCCTGCTCGGCCGCCCCGTCACCCACGGGTGCATCCGGGTCGGTGACAAAGACCTCGAGTATGTCTACCGCAAGGTACCGTACGGCGCTCGCGTGTATCTGTTTTAGCCTCGCGGCGGCGTTGGTGTGGGCCGGTGACGAACCGGCCGACCCGGCGGCGCTCGAGCTCGAGGTCTCGCTGGCGCGGCACCCACAGCTGTACCTCATGGTCGACCTCGGCCGCCACGTGGTGGAGGTGAAGGTGCGGGGCATGGTGATGGACAGGGCGGAGCTCGAAGGCGCCGCGGTGGTCGTCCCGGGGCCCCTGGTCGGTACGGTTCATGCCCCGGAGGTTGATCTTCCCGCCGTGTGGCGCGTCGCGGAGCCTCCCGAGGACTTCGAACAGCGTGTGATCGCACCGGAAGCGCTGCGCCCCTACTCCGAGGAGGAGGCGGAGGCGCCCGAGCCGACCCCGACCGCGTCGCCGACGACGGAGCACGGCCAGGTGCTGCGCAACCCGGAGTACGCGATGATGATGGCCAACGGATGGCGACTCGAGATTGGCCCCGGCGTCGCTACGACGGGCTTTTTCGAGCGGGTCTTGCTCGGCCTTGCGGATGTCTGGCGCAGAGTCACCGGAAAGGCCGTCGAGCGACCCCCGACCCTCGCATTGGAGCTCGCACCGGCGGATGCGGACCGCCTCCACCACCTGTTCCGACGCGACACTGCCGTGCTGATCGTGCCTGCACGCTGAACCGTACCCCTCCGAGCGTTCTGCTCCGACGCAGTTGATCCGGGGCTTCTCGACAGGCCGGATGTGGTGTTGCCACACTTCCATCGACGCCCCCACGCGTGCAGAATGGGACGTCGTCGTGCCCGGCCTCGATATCGCTGCCCCAACTGACGTGTGGGCGCGATCGGGGGGAGGAGACTGATGGAGACACTCGTGGTGGTGACCCAGCCAGGAGACTGGCCCCTCGACCTGCCCGGCGTGCGGGTGGTCACCGCCCGCTCGTATCTGAGCGACCCCGAGTTCATCGGCCTGCGCGGCGCGCGGATCTTCAATCTCTGCCGCCAATACCGCTACCAGGCGTACGGGTACTATGTCTCGCTGCTCGCGGAGGCGCGTGGCCACAAGCCGATGCCGACCGTTCTGACAATGCAGGACCTGCGCTCCTCGACCCTGCTACGGATCGCGTCGAACGAGCTCTCCGAGGAGATCTCGCGCAGTCTGGCGGCGGATACCTCCGATCGGTTCGTGCTCTCGATCTACTTCGGGCACAACATCGACAAACGCCATGACAAGCTCGCTTCCGCGCTGTTCCGAATGTTCCCCGCGCCCCTGATGCGGGCGAGCTTCGTCTGCGATGAGGGTGAGTGGCAGCTCAAGAACTTGAACGCCATCCCCACCAGCGCGATCCCCGACGACCACCGTGCGTTCGCGTTCGAGGCGGCGCAGGCCTTCTTCACGCGTCGCGAGCGGCGGGCGCGGCCGCGCGCCCGAGCCCGTTTCGACCTCGCAATCTTGCGCGACAAGGGCGAGAGCTTTCCCCCGTCCAACAGCAAGGCTATCGTGAGCTTCATCGACGCCGCAGAGAGCTTCGGCATCAGCGCCGAGGAGATCGAGAAGGACGATTTCGGCAGCCTCCTCGAGTACGACGCCCTGTTCATCCGCTCGACCACCGCGGTCAACCACTACACGTATCGCTTCTCACGACGGGCCCACGCCGAGGGCATGGTGGTGATCGACGACCCGGTGTCGATCCTGCGCTGCACCAACAAGGTCTACCTCGCCGAACTGCTGAGCCGCAACGGCCTGCCGGTGCCGCGAACGCTGATACTGGACCGCGACGGCGAGGCGAAGCTGCTCGACACGATCGGGCTGCCGTGCATCCTCAAACAGCCCGACAGCTCGTCCTCGATGGGAGTCGTCAAGGCCGAGGACCCTGCGTCGTTGAAGGCGCACCTGACCAAGCTGTTCGAGGTCTCCGATCTGGTCATCGCCCAGGAGTTCATGCCAACGCCGTTCGACTGGCGGATCGGAATCCTCGACCGCAGGCCGCTCTATGCCGCCAAGTACTTCATGGCCCACAAGCACTGGCAGATCATCAAGCGGGATGGAACCAACGGGCGCATCCAGTATGGCGAGTACGAGGTGATGCCGGTGGAGGAGGTGCCCGCGGCCGGGCTCGCCACCGCGCTCAAGGCGGCCAACCTGATCGGGGACGGGCTCTACGGGGTCGACCTCAAGCAGGTCGGCGACGCCTGGTACGTCATCGAGGTCAACGACTGCCCCAACCTCGACGCCAAGGTCGAGGACAAGGTCCTCGGAGACGAGCTCTATCGCCGGGTGATGGGCGTGTTCCTGCGCCGCCTCGAAGACAAGGTTGAGGGCCGGGCCCCGCGCTGAGACGTGCAGTCTGTTGTCTGGGCTATGGCCTCGACACGATGACCACGGCGCGCTGTCCCGAGCGCCCGTAGCGCGCCATGCGCTCGAACTCGGCGCGGGCGATCGGCATATTGACCGAGTCCGCCAGCGTCTCGTTCTCCTCGACGTCGACGAACGGATCGTGGACGTAGATGAAGCGCTCGCAAAAGCCGGTCAGCACGACCCAGTGCGGCAAGCGCTCGCCGTAGATTCGCCACGAGCTGATCAGGACCAGCGGGATGCCACCGGAGGTGAAGCATTCCTGAAGCTCGTCGAAGCCGATGGTGCGGTAGTGGACCGGGACCCCAACAGTCTCGATCTCCTCGAGGAAGTCCTCCTCGACCAGACGCATGACCTCCTTCTTCTCCGGGCTGCGCACGGTGTCCACCAGGAAGACGCCGCGCTCCTTGACGAAGACCTCGACCTTGTAGCCGCGATGGTGGGCGGACAGCGCGAGACCGTACGGTCCACAGCCGCCGTGGCCGGAGGTCATGAAGATCGAGGTCGACTCCCGCCACAGGCGCAGCTCGAGCTTGCGGTCGAGCGCGAGCTCGTGATCGAGGGCCTTCATCGCCATCATCAGGGACGCGGGCCCGCAGGTGAAGTCGGTGGTCTGCCGGTAATAGGGGACGGGAACCTGGTTCAGGTCGAGAGACGGCGCCAGGGAACGCTCGAAGCGCAGCGCGCCCATGTGGTCCTCGTAGTAGTCGTCGACCTTGTCGAACTGGTGGTATCCGGCCTTGCGGAAGAGCGCCAGGGAGGCGTCGTTGTCGAGCCGGACCTCGGATCGCATCGAGACACAGCCACGGTCCAGGCTCTCCTTCTCGGACGCCTCGAGCAGCAGGCGGCCGATTCCGCGACCACGCAGGCTGGCGTCGACCGCGATCGAGTACAGACGGGCGAGGGCGGTGACACGGCTGAAGAGGGTCAGGGCATAGGCGAGGATCGCCCCGTCCTCCTCGAACACCAAGGTCGCGCTGTGGGCGCGGGTCAGCAGGTAGCGGAACGCTCTCCGTGTGATGCGATCGGTCGTGAAACAGCGGTCCTCGAGGGCGACCAAGGCATCGATGTCAGTGGGCGTGGCGTGGCGGATCATGGCCCGTTCCTCCGGGCGCTCACCCGCGCCCCGACCCGCCATTGTAGGCTAGCAGCGCCCGCCGCAGAGCCCCTGAGATGCGACTCCTCGTCGCATCTCAGGGGCTCTGCGGCGCCCGCTGCTTCGGATGCGCATAGCGCATTCGAGCGGAGGAGGGACCCGCGGCGACATCTCGACAGAAGCACACCATCAAGGGTCCCTGCCCGCGGACTTCTAGATCCAGCCCTTGCGCCGGAAGAAGATCAGCAGGCCGCCGGCGACCGCGGCCATGAGCAGGAGCGCCACCGGGTAGCCGAAGTACCAGTGCAGCTCGGGCATGTTGAACGGGCTCACCGAGGTGTCGAAGTTCATGCCGTAGAGGCCGGCGATGAACGACAGCGGTATGAAGATGGTGGCGATGATGGTGAGGACCTTCATCACCTCGTTCATCCTGTTCGAGACCGCGGACAGGTAGAGGTCGACCAGGCTCGAGACCATCTCGCGGTAGGTCTCGACAACGTCGATGACCACGGCAACGTGATCGGCGACATCGCGCAGGAACACGTGGGTCTCCCGGTGGACCAGCGGGCTGTCCAGGCGGAGCAGACTCGACAGGGCGTCGCGCAGCGGCCACGCCGAGCGGCGCATCAGCAGCAGCTCACGCTTGAGCCGGTGGAGGGAGTTGAGGTCCTCTCTGGTTGGATCGTCGAGGAGCGAGTCCTCGACGTCCTCGATGCGCTCGCCGAGATGCTCGAGCACCGGGAAGAAGTGGTCGACGACGGCGTCGATGATGGTGT
>CAZQYU010000091.1:0-10323 GCA_964597585.1 uncultured Thermoanaerobaculia bacterium | reverse complement strand
GCCGCATCGGGAGGGGCGTCCCGGTCAACATCGACTTCGCCCTCGCCCGGGACGGTTACATCCACGACATGACGCGGACGCTCTCGATAGGTGAGCTTCCGGACGAGCTCGTCAAGGGCTACGAGCTGCTGCGGACGATGCACCTCGAGGTGCGCGCCGCTGCGCGGCCCGGCGTCACCGGCGAGGCGCTGTGGGAGCGGTGTCTCGCGATCGCCGACAGCGCCGGGCTCGGCGAGCGCTTCATGGGGTTGGGAGCCGAGCGGGTGCGCTTCGTCGGCCACGGCGTCGGACTCGAGCTCGACGAGCTGCCTGTGCTCGCGCCGCGCCAGCACGCGCCGCTCGAGGCAGGGCACGTGATCGCGGTCGAGCCGAAGCTGTTCTACCCCGGAGTCGGCGCGATCGGTCTCGAGGACACCTACCTCGTGACCGGACGCGATCTCGAGCTCCTGACCGTCACCCCTGACGAGCTGGTGGTCGTCTAGCTGTTCAGGTTCCCGCAGATGAGCGAAGCACGATCCGCCACACCTCGGCAGGGGCGCCGAGCCGCATCGGCGGGCCCCACCATCCCGCGCCGCGGCTCACCACACCCTCCATCCCCTCGACCCGGTACACGCCCGCAATGTGCGGATAGGTCAGGCGGACGAGTGCGCCGAAGGGCCAGATCTGGCCGCCGTGGGTGTGTCCGGAGAGCATCAGCCCGACCCCGGCCGCGGCGGCCCTGGCCTCGTCCTCCGGCGAGTGCTGGAGCAGGACAAGGGCGGCGCCTGGAGGCACGTCGGCGAGGGCGGCGGCGAGATCCGCGGGCAGGCTCCCGGTCTGGCGTGCGCCGCGAGTGTCGGGCACCCCGGCCACCCACACGCCCGGCCGAACCTCGACCGCGGCGTTGTCGAGCACCGCGAAGCCGGCATCGGCGAGCAGCCGGCGCGAGCGCTCGGGCCCGGCGTAGTGCTCGTGGTTGCCGAGCACCGCCCAGACCCCGAGCGGGGCGCGCAGGCGACGGAGATCGCCGAGCATCTGCTCGACGACGCCGGCGTCGGCATCGACGAGGTCGCCGGCGAGGGCAACGAGGTCGGGCCGAGACTCTCCGACCCGCGTAAGAACTTCGTTCCACCGCGCCCGCCCGAGCAAGGTGCCGAGGTGGACATCCGAGACCAAGGCAATTGTGAGCCCGTCGGCCTGGGCCGGCAGGCCGGGCAGCACGACCTCGTGCTCGACGAGGCGTGGTCCGCGGATACCGCCGACCCACGCGACACCGGCCGCGACCAACGCCAGGACGATGGCGACCGAGCGCGCGGCGAATGTCCACGGGCGGGGTGCGAAACCGACGAGGGTGACGATCTCGCTCACCAGCAGCAGGGCGAAGAGCAGGAACAACGCACCCATCCAGACCGCGCCGATGTACTCGACGACCCGACCGACGCCGCGCCATCCCGCAGCGAAGAGAATCCGCCCCAGGGGATAGCTGAGGAAGCCGAGGACGAGCCCGATGACGAGGACCCGGTGGCCGGAACCCGCGGCGAACGGCGGCAGTGACGCGAGCCGGAAGCCGACGTAGACGTGCTCCAAGGCCCAGATCGAGAGGACGATGGTGAGAAAGACGGCAAAGCGTATGGCGGGTCGCATCGTACAGGGAACGCGTGGCGCTGCGGCGCCATTGCCGCAGAGCCGCTGGACGCGAGACGTGAGACGTCCGGCGGCAGGGCCGCCGGTGGAAGGTCAAGAGTGAAGCGGCACGCGGCGCGGAGTCCGAATGGGATGGACCTCTTACGTCTAGCTTCTCCCGTCTCGTGTTCTCTGAGCCCTGTGGTTCAAACTGCGCCGGCCGGCTCAGCCGCCAGCGCTGCATGAGGTGAGCCGGTGTCAGGCGTCGAGACGACGCTCGGTGGTGGAGTCAAAAAGCTGCACAGCTTGCAGCTCGAGGACGAGCTCGATCGGCTCACCGACCCGCGGGCTGTGGGTCGGGCCGAGCTTCGCGACCATGGAATCGCTCCCGAGGCGCCCGTGGACCACGATCTCGCTGCCCAGGGGCTCGACGAGATCGACGTCGACGGTCACCGGCACTGTCGGCCCGGTCACCGTCGTGTCGTCGCCGTGGATGTTCTCGGGCCTGACCCCCACCGTCACCCCCTGGCCGCCCATTGCCCGGGTCCGGGCCTGATAGGCCTCCGGCACCGGAAGCGTGGCTCTGCTCGTCGTGACCGAGAGCCCATCCTCGCGCAGCGTGCCCGGGAAAAGGTTCATCGGCGGAGTGCCGATGAAGGTCGCCACGAACAGGTTCGCCGGACGCTGGTAGACGTCGAGCGGCGTGCCCACCTGCTGTAGGTCGCCGTCCTTGAGAATCGCGATCCGGTGGCCCATCGTCATCGCCTCGATCTGGTCGTGAGTGACGTAGACCGTGGTGGTCTTGAGCCGGTGCTGGAGCTTGGTGATCTCGGCCCGCATCTGGACGCGCAGCTTGGCGTCGAGGTTCGACAACGGCTCGTCGAACAGGAAGACCGACGGCTTGCGCACGATCGCGCGGCCCACCGCCACCCGCTGCCGCTGGCCGCCGGAGAGCTGGCGCGGCTTGCGATCGAGCAGGTGCGTGATGTCGAGGATCTCGGCGGCCTCGTTGACCAACTGCTCCATCTCGGCCTTCGGTGTGTGCCGGATCTTGAGCCCGAACCGGAGGTTCTCGCGCACGGTCATGTGCGGATACAGGGCGTAGCTCTGGAAGACCATCGCGGTGTCGCGGTTCTTCGGCGGCAGGTCGTTGACCACCTTGCCGTCGATCGAAATCTCGCCTCCGGAGATCTCCTCGAGCCCGGCGAGCATGCGCAGCAGCGTCGACTTGCCGCACCCCGAGGGTCCCACCAGGACCATGAACTCCTGGTCCACGACATCGAGGTTGAGATCCTCGATCACGGTCACGTCGCCGTAGACCTTCTTGACGTCCTTGAAGCGAACCTGGGCCATGACTTCACCCCCCTCCGTTGTGGACAGCGCCGACGGTGATGATGCGGACTGAAAGCGGGTCCACTTGGAGCTCGAGGATGACCTCGGGAACGAGCCTGCTCACCGGTCGCGCGCCTTGGCGCCGCGTGGATATCGTACACGCAGGCTGCGTGCGTCGGCTCCATTGCCGTCCAGCTTGAACGGGGCGGCTAATCGGTTACCCTTCCCGGGTGACGCCTTCACCGCCTCCCCCACCTCGGCGTCCGCTCGGCCGGACTGGGCTCGAGGTCTCCGCGCTCGGGCTCGGCGGTGGCCCGCTCGGTGACCCGGCCCTGTCGGAGCGGGAATCCGACCGCCTCGTCCGCAGCGCCATCGACGCCGGCATCACCCTGCTCGACGCCGCGCCGAGCTACGGCGAGTCGGAAGCACGGCTCGGGCGGATCCTCTCAAACGGCCTGCGCGAGCGCATCGTGCTCTCGACCAAGCTCGGCTACGGGGTGCCCGGCGTTCCCGACTGGACCGGCGACTGCATCCGAACAGGCGTCGATCAGGCGCTCCGCCGGCTGCGAACCGGGCACCTGGACATCGCCCACCTCCATTCCTGCCCGCTCGAGGTACTCGAGCGCGGCGACGTGGTCGAAGCTCTCGCCCGGTCCGTGGCGGAGGGCACGGTCCGGGTCGCCGCCTACTCGGGAGACGGGGACGCCCTCGCATGGGCGATCGCGTCCGGCGCATTCGGTGCCGTCCAGCTCTCCCTCAACCCGTGGGACCAGGCCGCGCTTGACGCGGCCCTGCCGACGTGCCGTCACCTTGGCCTCGGGGTGGTGGCGAAGCGCTCACTGGCCAACGCGATCTGGACCCGCCGAGAGCCTCCAGCCGCGCCTGATCTCGCCGAGTATCACCGGCGCTTCAAGACCCTCGCACTGCACCCCGACGGTCTCGGCTGGGCGGAGCTGGCGGTGCGGTTCACGGCGTGGCAACCGGGCGTCTCGTCGTGCCTGATCGGGACCCGCAATCCTGAACGGCTGGTCCAGGCGGCGCGCTTCCTGTCCCGCGGTCCACTTCCCGGAGAGGTCGAACGCCGCATCCGGGCCGACTTCCGCCGTAAAGGCGCCGGGTGGCGTGGCGTGTGACCCGCACGCCTCAGCGTGACGGCGGCGGAAAGCCCTCGGGAGCGCGGCCGTAAGTCCAGACCAGATTGGCGAGCCGATCGCGGAGTCGGGAGTCGAGCATCGGCCCGGTCAGTCGGAACGCCCAGCTGCCCTCGCCCTTGCCCGGTGTGTTCATCCGGGCCGCGGATCCCAGTCCGGCGACGTCCTGATGGGGTATCACAGCGACGTCGGCCACTGAAGCCATGGCGAGCCGGATCAGATCCCAGTGCACCTCGCTGCCGTCGCTACCGGCGTAGCGCAACAGCAGCTCCCGCTCGCCGTCACTGGCCTCCTCGTGAAACCACCCGACGGTCGTGTTGTTGTCGTGCGTCCCGGTATAGACCACGAGGTCGTGCCGGTGCCGGTAGGGAATGAACGACGAGCGCGGCTCGAGGCTGAATCCGAACTGGAGGATCGCCATCCCGGGCAGGCCCAGCGCCTTTCTCAACTCGATCACGTCAGGAGTGATCTCGCCAAGATCCTCGGCGACCAACGGCAGCCCGCCGAGCTCCCGGCGCAAGGCCCCGAACAGCGCGCGGCCCGGACCCGGGGCCCAGCGACCGTTGGTCGCCACGTCATCGTCCGCCGCCACCTCCCAGCACGCCGCGAAGCCGCGAAAGTGGTCGAGGCGGACCGCGTCGGCAAGCTCGCACGCGTGCCGGACACGCTCGATCCACCAGCGGAAGCCGTCGGCGGCGTGGCGCTCCCAGTCATAGAGCGGGTTGCCCCACAGCTGGCCGGTGTCGCTGAAGTAGTCGGGGGGTACGCCGGCGACGACCGTGGGCCGTCGGTCGGCGTCGAGCCGAAACAGCTCGGGGTGACCCCAGACTTCGGCCGAGTCGAGAGCGACGAAGATCGGCAGGTCGCCAAGCAGGCGGACACCCCGATCGGCGGCGGCGGCCCGGAGTGCCGCCCATTGGCGAAAGAAGAAGAACTGGGTCAGCTCCTCGGCCCGAATCGCCGCGGCGAGCCGGTCGCGCCAATAGACGAGCGCCTCAGGCTTGCGACGAACCAGATCGCTCGGCCACTCGATCCACGACGTTCGGTCGTGCGCCTGCTTGACTGCGGCGTACAACGCATAGTCTGGCAGCCAGTGCAGGGACTGCCCACGGAAGGCGTCAAAGGCGGCACGCAGACCTCCCGATGCCCGCTCTTCGAAGCGCTCGATCGCACGCGCGAGCAGCGCTGACTTCCACGGCAGGACGGTTGCGAAATCGATTCGCTCCGCGGGAAAAGCGGGGGCGCTTTCGAGATCGCCGGCGTCGAGCAGCCCGTCCTCACGCAGGGCATCGGGAGAAATCAACCATGGGCTCCCGGCGAAGGTCGAGGTTGCGGCGTACGGCGACTGCGACGGCCCCGGCGGATGGACCGGAAGCACCTGCCACCAGGTGATCCCCGCCTCGGCCAGCCAGTCGAGGTAGGCGTGGACCGACGGGCCGAGGTCTCCGATCCCGTAGGGCGAAGGCAGGCTGGTCGGGTGGAGGAGAATTCCTGCGGATCGGTTCATTGAGGTCTCCCGCGCGAATGGTACCTTAGGGGCCCGGCCGGAAGCCTCCTCACGGCCACGAAGAGGGACTGAAGTGGCGAGTAATGCAGGCTAGAATGGCCTGGTCCACGACTTTCGCGCTCGAACCTGGAGTGAGGCGTGACCGATTCGTCCCAACCGCTGCGGCCCGAGGGGCCGGCGGGGCCCTTGCTTGACGACGGCCTGGGCTCCGACTCCGCTGCACCACGGGCATCGAGCGAGGCCGGCCGCGCAACGGTCGAGGCGCTCCGCGCGATCGCCCGCACGGCGCGTTCCTTTCTCTACTACGACGCCGGCAACGACGCCATCCGCGACGCGCTCCAGGAGGTCGCCCGACGCATGCTGGAGGCGCTGCGATCCGGCGACATGGTGCTCGAGGTCCGTCCCACCGAGATGCTGCGTGACGGGGAGGTGGTCTACCGCGAGCCCGACCGCGAGCGCTCGCTCGCATTCCGCCTCTACCGCGACGGCGTGCGCCGTCTGACCATCGCGAGGACGGTGACCTGGGACGAGCTTGTCGGTCTGCTCGGCGTGCTCTCGGTCCGATACACGGGGATCCGCCAGCAGGAGGACGACATCGTCACCCTGCTGTGGCGGCAGCGCTTCGAGCACATCACGTCGCGTGCGGTGGAGGGCTTCGTCGCGCGTGACGACGAGCTTGACGAATCGGCCTCTCCGGGTGGGCCCCGCACCGCCCGCCAGCAGAGCGTGTTCAAAGCCCCGTACCGCTTCGATGAGCCCGCGCCGCCCTACTCCTCGTTCTCCGGCATCGTCCATCGGCCGCTCACCCCGCAGCAGGTGGAGATGGTTCGCGCCGACGACTCGCCTGGCGAGCTCGCCGCTCAGTGCGTCGACCTGCTCGAGGAGCTGCTCCAGCCACGGGGAGCCGAGGCGAGCCCGCTCGAGGCCGGGCCCCTGATCGCACAGGTGCGCGAGATCCGCTCATTTCTCGCCGGAAGCCGGCAGCTGCGCCGGCTGGCGCAGGCGCAGACCATCGTTCTGTCGGCGTCGGAGCAGGTCGCCGACGAGACGCTCCGGCGGCGTCTCGCCGAGGAGCTGTCGGGCGACGAGCTGCTCGCCGAGGTGGTCAGCGCGACGCTGTCGTCCTCGGTGCCAACCTCCGCGCTTGTCGAGCTGGTGACGGCGCTCGCCGGCAACCCTGTGCCCAAGTTGCTCGAGCTGCTCGTTGGCCGCTGGACCTCGGGCGGACGCGAGATCGGTCTCTCGTTGCTCGAGCGCGCCACCGAGGAGCAGCTCACCGACGTCGTCGGCAGCCTCGGACGGCTCGATCCGGTGATCGCGGCCGACCTGCTACCGGCGGTGACGGCACGGGCGCCCGCGGTGCTGCCCGAGCTGGCGCGGACACTCCTCGAGCGCGGCGGGAAGGACCTCCGCCTGGCCGCCGTCGAGGCACTCGACCGGGCGCCGCCCCGGCCCGAGACCGGCCGCCTGCTCGCCTCACGCCTCGACGACCCGGCAGCGGCCGTCCGGAGCAGCACCCTGAGGGCGCTCGCTCGTCTCGGTGATGAACGAGCCTTCGATCCCATCGTCCGGCTCGCGGTCGAGCGCGAGGGCCAGCTCGCCGGCAGCGACGAGGCCGAGAGCATCGGGGAGGCCCTCGCCGCACTCGACCCGGCGAAGGCTGTGGTGACATTCGAGGCCTGGGTCAAGCCGTCCGGCGCCTTCGCCGCCCTCCAATCGCGGAAGGAAGGGCTGTGGTGGGCGGCCGCCGCCGGTCTCTCGCAGCTGCGCGATCAGCGCTGCGCCGAGCTGCTGGGCTTCATGCGCCGGAAGAGCGCCGGGTCGCTGCGCGAGCGCTGCATCCGCGCCTGTGTCCACCAGCGCCACCTCGGTCTGGATGGCCGTGATGGCTGACCGCATCCGGGAAGCGCAGGAGCGGCTCGCCCGCATCCTCGGAGAGGCCCGCGCCGGAGAGGACCGCGAGCTCGCCCGTCAGGTCCGCGAGCACGGCGAGCAGCTTGCGCGCCTGATGCACGGCCTGCTCCGCCTCGCAGCCCTGCACGCCCCGACCAACCGCGCCTTCGACAAGCCCGTCCAGGAGGTCATGCGGCTGACCGCCGAGCTCTGCGCCCTGCTCGGCGCGGTCGAGCTGCTGTGCGTCGAGGGCCAGGTCTACGTCAACGACCTGCGCACACGCTTCGACGTCGATCCCGAACACGCGGTCGCCCTCGGCGAGGGCCTCGCCCGCCACAACGTCGGTGGGATCACCTTCCACAGCCCGCTCGACGACTCTCAGGTGCGGTCCCTGATGCACCTGCTTGCGGGTCAGCCGGCCGCCGACCGCCGCCGGACCCGGCTCCAGGAGGCCTTCACCTGCGCCGGCCTGGCGAGCGTCGAGCTCCAACCGCTCCAGCAGTTCCGCCTCGACGACGCAGCTGTGGAACGCAACGTCGACGAGGTCTACCAGGACACCGCGGCGATGGTCGCCGACGCCTTCGCCGAGCTCGAGTCCGGACGTCTGCCGAACCCGCTGCCGATCCGGAGGGTGATCCACCAGCTGATCGCCCTGATCGCCACCCGCGACGGCGCTCGGCTCGCCTTCGAGGCCGACACCTCGCTGCCGGCGTTCGCTCGCCATACCGTGATGGTCACCAACCTCAGCCTCACCCTCGGACGAGCCGCAGGCCTCCCCGCGTCATCTCTGGCCGACCTCGGCATCTCTGCGGTGCTCCACGACGCAGGCTACGCGGTTCGTCCACAGGGCCGCACCTGCACCTTCGCCGAGCACAGCCGAGCGGCGCTCGACATCTTCCTTCGCCAACGCGGATTCCATCAGGCGAGGGTGCGCAGAATGCTGGCCATGGTCACCCACCACCGGGCGATCACCGCGACGCCGAAGCCGTCGCTTTACGCCCGCATCCTCCACATCGCGGACGATTACGACCTGCTCACCCGCATCCGACCCGACGGCCAGGCCGCGCACCCTCCGCCCCATGCGATGCGCCTCATGGCCGCGCAGGGCGGCATCGAGTACGACCCGGCCCTGCTGCACGCGTTTCTCAACGTGATGGGCCCGTACCCCCCCGGCTCGGTCCTCGAGCTTAACGACCGCCGCTGGGTCATGTCGATCTCCGGCGTGCGGGAGTCTTCAAGCTTTGACCGTCCTCTGTGCCGCCTCGCCCGACTTCGGGACGGTTCGACGCCGTCCGAGCACATCGAGGTCGACCTCACGCAGGGCGGTGACGTCGTCCGCGTGGTGTCTCGCAACCGCCAGAGCCCCTGACGTGGCCGCCCTACCTCCCGTCACGGCCGATCTCGCGCGTTTCGCGGCCCTGGTCGCAGCGGTGGCGTTGACGCGCTTCGCCGAGCTCGCTCGGGCAGGCAGGAACCGGCGACGACTGCTCGCTCGGGGGGCGATCGAGGTCGGTTCAGGCCACTGGCCGGCGATGGTGGCAGTCCACGCCGGAGTGCTGGTCGCGGCCCCGCTCGAGGTCTGGCTCGCCCGGAGGCCGCTCTTTCCGGTCCTCGCCGGGACCATGCTCGTCGTGCTCGCGGTCACCTTCACGGTCCGCTACTGGGTGATCACCACTCTTGGCGAGCGCTGGACGACCCGGATCCTGGTCGTCCCCGGAGCCCCTCGGATCACCCGCGGCCCGTACCGCTGGACACACCACCCCAACTACCTCGCGGTCGCCTTCGAGGTCCCGGCGCTGCCGCTGGTGCACTCGGCATGGATCACGGCTCTCGTCTTCGGCCTCGCCAACCTCGTGGTCCTGGCGGTCCGGATCCACTCCGAGGACCAGGCGCTCGAGCGCTTCGGGAGTGAAGAGAGGAACGTAAGAAGCTAGAAGCTAGAAGCTAGAAGTGAGACGTCCATCGCACGTCAAACGCCCTCCCTCGAGCGTCTTACGTCTTACGTCTAGCGTCTTACCAATAGGTGGTGGTGATCGTGACCGGGCCGTGGACCCGTGCACAGCAGGCGAGGCGCTCGTCAGGGCGGGCGTGAAGCGCCGCGAGCAGGCGCTCCTCCTCGGCCGCCAGCGGGGTCAGGTTGGCCGCCCCGTCGAGCACCAGGACACGGCAGAAGCCGCACAGCGCGACCCCATCGCAGGAACGTCCCAGCGGGAGCCCGGCCTGGATGATGGAGTCCATCAACGAGGTCTCGGGCAGCACCGTGACCTCGCGGCCCTCCGGCATGCAGCGCACGATGAAGGTGGTCAGGTCGAAGCCAGCCTGCATATCTCACCACCCCCCTACTGCGGGCACCGATGTGCCGGCCATCGCCGGCCCTTTCGTGTCTCGGCGCCCGCAACGTATGTCCCCATACGCCTCGGCGCCTCGCCGCTCAACAACTCAGCGCTGACAGGCACCTCGCCACCCTCATGACGCGACATGGTGGGATATGTACGCTCGCCTGCATCTCCCGGACTCTACCCCGTCGTCCGTTCCCCTACAGCAGGCGCCGCGCTGTGGCAGCGGCCTCGAGCTGGTCGCGGAACTTCGGGTGCGAGATGTCGATCAGCATGCGCGCCCGCTCGCGCAGGCTCTTGCCGTAGAGGTTGGCGAGGCCGTACTCGGTCACGACGAAGTGCACGTCCGCCCGGGTGGTGACGACCCCCGAGCCCGGAATCAGGGTGTCGACGATCCGCGAGATCGTGTCACCCTTGGCGGTCGACGGGAACGCGATCACCGGGACGCCGCCGTTGGACCGCGCGGCGCCGCGGATGAAGTCGAGCTGTCCGCCGAAGCCCG
>CAZQYU010000090.1:0-10367 GCA_964597585.1 uncultured Thermoanaerobaculia bacterium | reverse complement strand
GCCGCGACCACCTCGAGCCGGGCGGCGTGGTCTCGATGTGGCTGCCGCTGTACTCCCTCGACAGCGGCAGCTACCTGCGCATTCTGCGCGCGTTCCACGAGGTCTTCCCGCACACCGTGGTGTGGTACGACGTCACCACGGTCAACGAGAACACGGTCGTCACCGGGCAGGTAGAGCGGGGCCCGATCACCCTCGACTGGCGACGCGCCCTCGACCCGCGCGTCGCCGGCTCGCTCGCGATCGGCGGCATCAGCGCCCCGGGCGACCTGGCCAGAGACCTGCTGCTGGCGCCTCGCGAGGTCGAGCGCCTGACTCGCGATGTCCCTCCGTTGGTCGATGACGTGCCCTACGTCGAGTATGTTGCGGCTCGCCTGCTCAGTCGAGGCGGGACCTGGGAGCAGAATCTCCGCATCTTGGCGGCCGCAGCCTCGCGCGGCTCCTCGCCATTCCCGCCAGAGGCCACGGTCGATTGGTCAACCGCGGTGAGGCGGCGCGACGAGCGGCTGAAGGAGATTCTGGCGAGCTTGGCCGCAGAGCGGGCGCCGTCGCCATGATCGGGGCGGACCGAGGGCCGGTCGCTGATGACGGCGGTTCTCGGGAGATCCTCGTGCTCGCCATCACGACGGTCGAGCGCGTGCTGGCGGTCGCCCGATCCCTGCGTGAGTCACGCACGGCTGGGGAGGTCAGCGTCGCGGCGTCGAGGAGCGACGCGAGTCGCTACCGTGATGCCGGCTTCAGGACTCACGTGCTCGGAGAGCGGGAGGTCGCTCCCGACCAGCTCGAAGCGATGCTGAGCCGGGTGGCCAGCGTGGTCGTCCCGACCGGGTACCCGCGTCAATCCCTGCTCAGGTTGGCGCGGGTGCTGGGGAGACGAGGTGACGGTTCGGCCTTTCTGGAGGTCGCCGGCCGGACGTGGTCGATAAGGAGCTGCGCGGGGTGCATGCTCTGGATCCTTGCCGCGGCCTCGCTGCCGGCACAGTGGCTGGTTACCTGGGCGGGGCGCGCCGATGGTGCCGGCGTCCTTGCCCTGCTCTACCTGACGCGGGGCGCGGCGGTCGGATCGTCGCCCGATGGCCCCGTCTGCCACGTGATCGGGGGACTGGGGACCGGTGGCGCCCAGCGCCAGTTGGTGGAGGTTCTTCGACACGTCGCCAGGCCCCTCGACGACCTCCGGGTGGTGGCGCTGTTCGAGGACGACGGCCGATTCGTCGAGGAGCTGGAGGCGACCGGCGTGGCCAGCGAGATCGTCTACGCCGCACTGCGTAAAGCCCGGTGGCGACATCTTCTCGCGCGGGCCATGCCCCTTACGGCGGTCTCGCTGGTGCTGCGTCGCCGTCTCGACGACCTGAGGCCGCGCTGCGTGGTGAGCTGGCTGTTCGTCGCGAACGTCGTGACCGCGGCCGCTCTCGGGCCCCGGCCCGCGCCGCACTTCGTCGCGGGAGTGCGCAACCTGAGCGAGTGGAAGACGTGGCCCGAGTACCGTCGATGGTGGCTCCGCGCCGCCGACCGTCGTACCTCCCGGACGGCGTCTCGGCTGATCGCGAACGCCGAGGCCGTCGCCTGCGACTACGGGCGATGGGTCGGCCTCCCGCGCGAGCAGGTGACCGTGGTTCCCAACGGTGTTGATGTAGCCCGCGTGGAGGCGGCGTCGCTCGTCCCGGTGCCCGCGATTGCGGGTCTGACTCCGGGAATCCCGACGTTGGTCGCCGTCGGGCGGCTGGCCCGCGAGAAGAACCTCGGCATGTTAGTGGAGTGCTGCCGCCGGTTCGAGCTCTCGGGACGACCGGTCAACCTCGTGGTCGTGGGGCACGGCGACCTCGAAAGCGAGCTGAGGGCGGAAATCACCCGGGAGGGGCTCGGTCATCGGGTCTTCCTCACAGGGGGCTCTGATCACCCCGAGGCCTACATTCGGCTGGCCGACCTGTTCGTGCTCGGATCGAGGATCGAAGGTATGCCGAACGCTCTGCTTGAGGCGCAGGCCCTGGGCCGTGCCGCGGTCACGACCGCGGCTGGCGGGGCGGGCGAGGTGATCGAGCATGAGGTAACGGGGCTGGTCGTGCCGGTGGATGACGTGGACGCATTCACCGACGCCGTGAGGCGTCTCGTCGAGGATGCGGACGAGCGTTCGGCGATGGGCCGGCGGGCAGCGGCTCGCGTGGCGAGACACTTCTCCATCGACTCGACCGCGGCGATGTTGGACGCGCTCACCGGCAGGAAACGCGAGGGCTTGGAATGAACGTCGGTCGAGAGGGTCCGCTCTGCATCCAAGCCGTGATCACCGGCATGGGCTGTGGGGGGGCCGAGCGGCAGATGGCGCTCCTGAGCGAGGGGCTTGCTGCGCGGGGCCACCAGGTGTCGCTCGCGGCTCTTCACGGCACGACTAGCTTCTTCGCACTCCACCCGGATGTCGAGGTCCGCTTCTTCGAATCAGAGTACAAGCCGTGGGGTGGGCGCTTCGGGCGGTTCGTGGCGCGGTCTCGGTGGCTTCGGAGGGTGATTGAAGAACGGTGCGCGGACGCCGTGGTTTCGTTCATCGAGGTGGCGAACGTGCAGGCACTCCTGGCGGCTCGACCGCTGAGTGTGCCGGTGGTGGTCGCCGAACGCACGCATCCACCCTCTCACCACGTGCGCCGGCTCGAGGGCTGGTTGAGGCTGAGGCTCTACCCGCGGGCGGCGGCGGTCGTGGTCCAGACCGAGGCCACGGGGCGTTGGGTGAGGGAGTGCCACCTGGCGCGCCGGATTGAGGTGATTCCAAACCCGGTCCCGATACCGGCGCCTTTGGGAGCTCAGGGCGTGGAGCTGCCGAAGGGCCCCTGCATCGTCTCGATGGGCCGCCTCGAACCGGTCAAGAGGTTCGACCTCCTGATCGACGGGTTCGCGTCGATCTGCGGTCGCCATCCCGAGTGGTCCGTGATGATCCTCGGCGAGGGGCCGGAGCGGACTCGCCTCTCACGGCAGATCGAGAGGCTCGGTCTCGCGGGACGCGTGAGCCTCCCGGGCGCAGTGTCTCACCCGGCGTCCGCGCTCGCGGCCGGCGACCTGTTCGTGCTCACCTCCGACTACGAGGGGTTCCCGAATGCGCTCTGTGAGGCGATGGCGCTCGGCCTGCCGGTGGTGTCGACGGACTGCCCGGTCGGTCCACGCGAGGTCGTGCGCCACGAGGTGGACGGGCTGCTGATCTCGCCCGGTGACCCGGTAGCGCTCGCCGCAGCCCTCGACCGGCTCATGTCCAACGTCGCGGAGCGGACCCGCCTCGGCCGGGCCGCAGCCGACGTCACCCGGCGGTTCAGTGTCGCCGGCGCGCTCGACCGGTGGGAGTCGCTGCTGCGCGAGCTGGTCAAGGGACCGGGCCCATGAGCGATCGCCGGCCTGAGGAGGCGATCCTCGGTGTGGTGGGTCCGAGAGGAGTGGTGCGAATGCTCGCTCGGCTTCGGGCCCGCGATCCGAGCGCGCGGCCGATCTTGCTGGTGCCGGAGATCGACGCCTGGAGGTTCGCGGACGGAATCTCTGAGGTGTGGCCCACCGGCGAGGAGCACCTCGAGCTGGACCCCGGGGATCTCTCCCGGAGGCTGCTGTCCGCGGGGGTCTCCAGGATTCTCGTACCGCTCGGCCTGCCGCGCCGCCAGTTGGTATGGGTCGCCCGCTGGGCGGCGGCCGAAAGACGTCTCGGCTTCAGCCTCACATGCGGCTCGCGGCGGCTCGAGTCGCGATCGGCGGTGGTGCTGTCACTGCTCGCACTGACCGCGCTGGTCAGAGTGCCCCTGAGCGTCGCGCTGCGGCTGGGCCGCCGGATCGACGGACTCATGATGGTCTCGGTGGCACGTCTCCTCGGCGTGCTGCCGCGCCGGCGAACGACGGCGGGCGCGGGAGTGTGCCACGTTATCACCCACGTCGGGACGGGTGGCGCGCAGCGCCAGCTCCACGAGTACTTGCGCTGGGCGGCGCGAGGGGAGGCAGCGGAGGGTCTTAGAGTGGTGGCGCTTTTCGGCGGCAACCGGGCGTTCCTCGTGCCGCTGCGCAGGACCGGGGTTCCGGTCGAGGTGCTTGAAGACGCCTGCGAACGTTCCCGGACAGGCCGCGCCCTGCTAGAGCTGTTTCCGAATCTGAGCACGATGTGGCATCTCCGGTGCCGGCTCCGAGCGCAGCTTCCGGCCTGCGTCTACGGTTGGCTCTTCCTGGCGAACGTCGCCGCCGCACTGGCCGGCCGTTCATCGGGAGTGGGACGCATCATAGCCTCTGAGCTCACCCTGAACCGGTGGAAGGCCGAGCCGGGAACCGGCCGCTGGTGGTATCGGGCCGCGGATCGCGCCAGCTCCAGGCTGTGGGACGAGGTGGTGACCAACTCGGCCGCCGCCGCTGCCGACCTCGCCGCCTGGACCGGACTTCCTCGCGGCGCCATCCGGGTGATTTACAACGGGCTTGACCTCGATGCGCTGCGCGCCGCGCCGGCTCGCGAGGTCCGTGCCCTGCATGGAATCCGTGCCGACGAGCAGCTCATCCTCACGGTCGGACGTCTCGCTCCCGAGAAGGACCACGACCTCCTGCTGAGAGCGGCGGCCGCGCTCGCCCGGAGCGACCTGCCCTTTCGGGTGGTCATCGTGGGTCACGGTGCGCTGGAGGAGAGCCTGCGCTGGCGGACGGCCGATCTCGGCATCGAGCCACGGGTCGTGTTCGCCGGGCGGGTCGACGATCCGCAGAGCTACTACCGCGCCGCCGATCTGTTCGTGCTCACCTCACGGATCGAGAGCTTCCCGAATGCAATCCTCGAGGCGCAGGCCTTCGCGGTCCCGGTGGTGTCGACCGACGTGGGCGGGGTCAGGGAGATGATCGTGCCCGGGGTGACGGGGATCCTGCTCGAGATCCCGGCCGGAGCGGCGGCGCTGGCCGGTGCGCTGCGGCACCTGCTGGACGATCCCGCCGCCCGCAGTCGTCTCGGAGCGGCGGGCCGCGAGCGAGTGGACGCGCACTTCGGGATCGAGCACATGGGCCGCGCCATCGCCGCGATCACGAAGGGCTGACGTCGCTCAGAAGCCGGATCCGACCTCGCTGACCACCGGTGAGGGTGCCCGGGCCCGCGGCGTTTGCACGCAGCGGCAAACGCCACACAAGGGTGTCGCTGCGTGGAGCCTGCCGGCCGTGCCGTGGTCTCGTCGCTGGGGCGCTTGTCCCTCGCTGGTAGAATCCGACCGTGCAGTTACGATGCGCGAGATCCTCATCGTGGGATGCGGGGCCGGCCAGTGCCGTGCTTGCGAGGGCCGTTCGCCGTGCCTGGAGTGGGCGGAAGGGGAGGCACCGGCCGAGACCTGCGGCTCCCTCGGGACCAGCCAGTGGCTGACGAGAGCTTCCCAATCCCCGACGACCAGCGACCGGCGCTCCCTAGGGTTGTGATCGAGCCGGCGCGCGGGAAGCTGTCGCTGGACCTGTCCGGCCTGTGGGAGTACCGCGAGCTGCTCTACTTTCTCGTCTGGCGCGACGTCAAGGTGCGGTACAAGCAGACCGTGCTTGGTGCGGCCTGGGCTATTCTCCAGCCAACGCTGACGATGGTCGTCTTCACGGTTTTCTTCGGCCATCTCGCAGGTGTCGCATCGGAGGGTGTGCCCTACCCCGTCTTCTCCTATGCTGCGTTGCTCCCTTGGACGTTCTTCGCACAGGGCCTGACGCAATCCTCGAACAGCCTGGTCGGCTCCTCCCATCTAATCACCAGGGTCTACTTTCCCCGCCTCTTCATCCCTCTGGCGTCTGTCCTCTCGGGCGTGGTGGACTTCGTGATTGCCTTCCTTGTCTTCATCCCACTCATGATGGTCTATGGGTTGCACCCGAGCCTTGCGGTCCTCACTCTCCCGCTGCTGCTTGCGTTCGCCTTCGTGGTTGCCCTCGGAGCCGGATCGTGGCTGTCCGCCCTCAATGTGGAGTACCGCGACGTGCGGTATGTTGTACCCTTCTTGGTCCAGATTTGGCTGTTCGTTACGCCGGTCATCTACCCGGCGAGGTTCGTCGTGGCGAAGTTCGAGGCACTCGGTTTGCCGGGCTGGCTGTACGGTCTCAACCCGTTGGTGGGGGTCGTAGAGGGATTTCGTTGGGCCCTCATAGGCACCGATGCGCCTCCGAGCGCGGTGTTGTGGACGAGCGCGACCGTCGCCCTTGCGCTCCTTGGGTCGGGGATCTGCTATTTCCAGCGGGTCGAGCGGACCTTTGCCGACGTGATCTAATACCCGGATGGCGAACGATGTGGCGATCCGTGTCGAAGGCCTCGGTAAACGCTACCGCCTCGGTGGCCGTCGAGAGCCGCACCGCACCCTGCGTGAAGCGATCATGGACCTCGCGAAGGTGTCGGCCTATCTGAAGCGGCGTGGTTCTTGTCAAGGTGAGACGGTTTGGGCTCTCGAGAACGTGAATCTCGAGGTCCATCATGGGGAGGTCATCGGCATCATTGGTCGCAACGGTGCGGGGAAGAGCACCCTGCTCAAGATTCTCGCGAGAATCACAGCACCCACGACTGGCCGCGTGGAGCTCACCGGGCGCGTGGGATCCCTGCTTGAGGTTGGGACGGGCTTTCACCCCGAGCTAACCGGTCGGGAGAACATCTTCCTCAACGGCGCCATACTTGGGATGCGCAGGAGCGAGATCGCGCGCAGGTTCGACGAGATCGTCGCCTTCGCAGAGGTCGAGAAGTTCCTGGACACTCCCGTCAAGCGCTACTCGTCGGGAATGTACGTCCGGCTCGCCTTTGCCGTGGCGGCCCACCTCGAGACCGAGATCCTGCTGATCGACGAGGTCCTTGCGGTGGGAGATGTGCTGTTCCAGAAGAAGTGTCTCGGCAAGATCGGGAGTCTGGCGACCGAGGGCCGCACGGTCCTGTTTGTGAGCCATAACATGACCCTTATCAACCGATTCTGCGAAACGGCCGTGTTGCTCGTGGACGGGCGCGTCCGGACCACGGGACCGACAGCCGAGGTCACGTCTGCCTATCTCGAGGATCGGGACGCGGGCGCTTCGGTCGTCTTCTCCGACGAGCTCGCCGGGGACCGGGCGTCTTGGCCGTTCGTGCTGGTGTCGCTCGAGATCATCGACGAGCGCTCCAACCTGAGGAATCGAGCTTCACGCGACGAGCGCCTGTTCGTACGGCTCACGCTCCAGGTGCGGGATCCTTCGGCTGCCATCACCGTCGGCTACAGCCTGTTCGACTCTCTCGGCAACCACATGTACCGGACCCTCCAGACCGACAGCGGGAGGGACATCGCCTGCGCCCTGACCGCAGGACTCAATACGCTCGTGTCCGAGCTTCCTCTCAGCATGCTCAATGAAGGCACCTACTTCGTCGTACCCGACGGCAGCGAACATCGCAAGCGATGGCTTTACAACCCAACCTCAGAGCAAGATCACGCCTGCAAAGTCGAGGTCGTGGGACCTCTCTCGAGATCGGAGTACTGGCAGGGCCGGCGTGCAGGGTTGCTGGCGCCGTGCATCGAATGGCTGCGCGTGGACGAGTAGATGCGCCGATACGGCCTTCCCAGTGGTCGCTCGAGCCGCACCTGCGTCCTCGGATTGTCGCGGACGCCGGGTCACTTCGCCATCCTTTCGGCAGCTCACGATCGGCCGTCGCTCCCGTGGTCGCCGTAGTGTCACCGTCGTCGCCGCCCGCTCGCAGGAGGTACGACACCTTTATTATCTGGGGACACGGTGTCGAGTACGTCGATGACATCCTCGCTCTCCTTCGAGCGAGCTCCGACTTCCGGATTCTCAGGATTGAGGCGCACAGGCCGCGAAAACTGCCGGCCTTCGTCAGACAGGTCTATCGATGCGACACGGTGCCCTTGGAGCACCTCAAGGCCAAGACGCGCTACCTCCAGAGGACTCCGAGGATGGTGATCTTCGTGTTCGTAGAGAACCTCAGGGTGCGGGAGCGCCCGGTCGGCGAGGGCGCTTTCCGGCACCTCCAGTGCGAAACGGTGGTCGCGTTCAAGAACGCGGTCCGCGATCGATTCAACCCTCGGCACGAAGGCAACCGAAGCGAGGAGCATGTCATTCACGGCACCGATGGTGCCCAGCAGACAGACTACCTTCTGAAGCTCCTTGGCCATGACGAGGGCGTCGCGATGTTCGAACGTCATCGCCGCGGTCTGCTCGTGGGGATTCCCTACCATCTTCCCTGCCCGCACCGGGTCAGGTTCACTCGCCTTTCGATCGAGACTCTGCGAGCCTGCATCCTGACCGGAGGTCGCGGAAGGAAGGCGCCTCTTCTTGAGCTCGTCTCGGTGACAGCGACCCCTCACTACCTGGGTTTTGATGACATCGGTGTCTACGTCGAGTACCTGTCACGGTACCGCTTCCACTACCTGCTTGACGACCACAACCCTGCGGGTCTCATGAGGCTCGGGAGCCTATCCCCTAGCAAGCTTCTCGCGCTCGGGAAGATCGTCGTCGAGTGCCAGGGCTCGGGGGTGTATCGCGTGCTGGACGGCGTGCATCGACTCGCCGCGCTTGCCCGGCACGGCGTCGATTCCGTGCCGTGTGTGGAGTTCTCATGGCGACCCTAAGCGAGACCGCGGTCGGGTGTCTTCAGAATCTCGGCACGTATGCCCTGTTGAGAGGGGCCGAGGAGCTCGAGAACGTGAGATTCGGGCAGGATCTTGACATCCTGGTCGCCGATGTCGAGGCAGCTCTCGAGTCCTTCCGCGCCTACTATGAGTTGAGTCTCGCCGAGGACTACGATCTGGCGGCAGAGTGGTTCGGAGACCGTGTCCACCTCGACCTGATGGTCAGAGGGGAGATTGCGCTTCGGCTGGACCTCATCGAGGGGTTTTCTTCTTTCTCCAGGCTGTCGATTCGACCGTCCTTCAAGATCGATCTCATGGTCCGAAGAACGGTGGTCCAGGTCTGCGGCCAGCCGGTGTTCGCACCGGCTCTGAGAGACGAGCTGACAATGCGGTATTTCGAGTTCATGGAGTACTTCGACACCCGGCCCGACAAGGTGAAGCACCTCGACTACATCGTCGACAAGCTCGAGGAGGTATCTGGAGAGCGGTTTTTCGACGCAGTGCACAGGTACGTCGGGTTCCCAGCCGTTCGCTGGAGCGGCACACTGCGGGAGGAGCCTTCCGACGCCTCCGTCCGGACGGCCTTGCGAGCGGCGCTACGAGCGCTGTGGACCCTGGCGCGATGCCTCGCCAGGTCGTTGCGGTCTCGAGCGGGTGCAGCACTTCAGCGGCTGGTCCGGCGGTCCTGAGATGGGACAGAGGGGAAAGGCCCCCCGTGATCGTTGTTCAGCTCTGTGGCGGCCTCGGTAACCAGCTCTTCCAGTACGCGGCGGCCCGCGCCCTCGCCGACCGGCACGGGACGTCGGTGAAGGCCGATCTGTCGTGGTACGCAGTCTCCCGTCCCGGCATCACGCCAAGGAAGTTCGAGCTGGGAACGACGTGTGCCAACTTCGGCGAGCTTTCCACGGTGGACGAGCTGCGCAAGAGGCTGGTCTTTCGACTGGCAGGATCGGCGATCCCGCCCCGCCTCGGCCTGCGTCTACAGCGGACACTCGTGGGGCTCTCGGTCTTTTTCGAGCCCCACTTCGAGTTCAGCGAGGATCTGATCCGTCAGCCAAACAACGTCGTCCTGGTGGGCTACTGGCAAAGTGAGCGCTACTTCCGCTCCGCCAGGCCGGAGCTGGTTCGGGAGCTGGTGCCTCGCCGTCCGACTGCCGGCCGGGCGCGGGAGATGGAGGGCCGGATCGCCAGAGCTCGGGATGCGGTTGGGATCCACGTGCGGCGTGGGGATTACGTCTCCTCGCCCACTGCGGCCGCGTTTCACGGTCAATGTCCGCAAGAGTACTATCACGCCGCCGCCCGGATGATCCTCGCGGAGCGGCCCGACGCCGAGTTCTTCGTCTTTTCAGACGATCCGCTATGGTGCCGCGAGAACCTCCATCTCCCGGGCCGGGTCGAGATCGTCAGCCACCAGTCGGCGACCGATGCGATCGTTGAGCTCAACCTGATGAGTCAGTGCCGACACCATGTGATCTCCAACAGCAGCTTCGGTTGGTGGGGAGCATGGCTGTCAGGTGCGCAGGACCAGATCGTGGTCTGTCCGTTGCGCTGGTTCAAGGATGGCTCAATCGACACCCGGGACCTGATTCCGGCCACCTGGCGGCGCCTGTGACGGCCGTGCCTGCCCTGCGGGTGACGGTCGTGATGCCGGTCTATAACGCCGAGCGTTTCGTCGGCGAGGCAGTGCGGAGCATCCTCCGCCAAACCTATCGCGATTTCGACTTCGTGATCGTCGACGACGGATCGACCGACCGCAGCCTGGAGCTGGTGCGAGGCTTTGCGGACCCGCGAATCAGGCTGTTCGAGAACAGCTCCAACCTCGGTCACGTC
>CAZQYU010000089.1:0-10375 GCA_964597585.1 uncultured Thermoanaerobaculia bacterium | reverse complement strand
CCCCACGCGGTGCGGCTGGTCAGCCCTTCTTGCCCTTGCGGTGCTTCTTGCCGTGGGCTTTCAGGTGCTCCACCGGCGCGGGATCGGTCGGCTGAGGCACCGGCACCGGCTCCGCGATCAGCCTCAGGGGCGCCGGCTCCTTCTCGACCAGGTAGCCGAAAGTCGTCCGGAACTCGTCGATCGAGACGCCCACGGTGGCGGCCAGCTTGGCGACCTGGTGGAGATCGTCGAAGTCGTTTCGGGTGAGCCGGATCATGTAGCTGCGCGCGATCCGGTAGCGCTCCGAGTCGACGTCGACCATGCGCACCCGCGTCTTGCCGGTCTTGGGGTCGATCATGTCGGTCAGAGGGACCGGCTTGAAGTGGTCGCCCTCGATCGTGATCAGAACGCCGCTGCCGCCCTCATCCAGAAACTCGGCGGCGTAGAAGCCGAGGTCGCGGGTGTACTCCATGTCCATCGGGATCGGGTCCGAGCACCGCAGCTCGTAGCCGATGTTCTTGGCCACCAGCGAGGTGCCGAGGCTGTACCTGCGCATACCCTCGAGCAGCTTCTCCTTGATGATGTCCGCGAAGTTGATCTCGGCGAGGCGCAAGTGGCCGTGGGCGTCGCGCTCGACCCCCTCGATCTGAGCGAGGTCCTTGGGGTCGACCGCCTCCACCAGGCCCTCGGCCAGCACCGCGACACCGTGAGGCACGCCCATACTCTGACGCTTGATCATCGCGCCGAGGATGGTGTCCACCAGCTCCTGGAGGCGCACCGTCCCTCTGAACTCCTCGGGGATCACGGTGAGGGCTGCACCGGCGGCCTTGCCGATGCCGAGGGCGAGGTGGCCGACCTTGCGACCCATGGTCACCACGAGGTACCAGCGCGAGGTGGTCTTGGCGTCGACCATGAGGTCGCGCACGATGCCGACGCCGTTGTGGCGCGCGGTCTGGAAGCCGAAGGTGTTGCCGCCGAGCGGCAGGTCGAGGTCGTTGTCGATCGTCTTCGGCACGTGCACGACCCTGATGCGACCGTCGCTCTTCTCGCTGAGCTTGTAGGCCGAGAACGCGGTGTCGTCGCCGCCGATCGTGATCAGGCGGTCGACGTTGAGCCGTAGCAACGAGGTCACGCTGCTCTCGAGATGGGCCGCCTTCTTGGTCGGGTTGGCGCGGTTGATGCCGATGTACGAACCGCCGCGGAAGTGGATCCGGCTGACGTCGCGGATCGTGAGCGGCAGCACGTGGTCGACGTTGCCCTCCATGATCCAGCGGAAGCCGTCCTGGATGCCGATGACCTCGGAGCCGCCGAGCGCTGCCCGGATCGCCGCCGCGCCGATCACGCTGTTGATACCGGGCGCCGGTCCGCCTCCGGCGAGAATGGCGAGCTTCTTCACGTTGGGGTTCATGGTGGCCTCCGATGGCGTCGCATCATGGAATCATGGGCTGAGAACGCTACCACAGATCCATCGTCGAGTGACGGGCGCAGCCGCAGCCGAGGGTGCGGCGCCCCTCTCGCACGAGAGCGGCGGACCGGGTGGAATGAGGCGCCATCCGCCAGTGAGGCGTCACGCTGCGGGAATCTGCGATACGATCCTCGACAAGGATTGCCCCGTCGGCGGAAACCTGTCCCGGCTCCCGCAACCCACGTGTGGGTCGTGGTCGAAGCTCGCAGGAAGGGAAGGCCCCGCGGCGATTGGGCCTGAGCGACGGGGGTTTGGGTCTGGAGGTGGACCGCTTGCGGGAAGCAGCATGGATCCAACTGGTGCCGCCTGGTGAGAGAGTTGGGGCGGTGTGCTCGTCGCAACAGAGCGGCGCTCTGATCGGGGATCACGCCGCATGAGTGCGAACGACTCTGGCGGGTATCGCTCGGAATCGGACGCCCGCGAGGCGGGCGCGGCCGACAGCACGACCGCAACCTCTCCCGGCGTCGAGGCTCCGTCGGGAGTACTTTCCCAGCTCATCGACCCTTGGAGCGAGGTCCTTTTCGAGGGCTCGCGTGATGCCATCTTCCTCTCCGACGCGCAGTCGCGGTTCGTCGCGGTCAACCGGGCGGCTTGCGAGCTCACGGGTTTTCCCCGGGACGAGCTGCTCGCCATGTCCATCCCGGACCTCCATGAAGACGTCGACTTGGAGGCCTACCGCGGGTATCACGCGCGCATCCTGGGTGGCGAGGATGCACTGACCCGGGCGGCCATTCGCCGCAAAGACGGTCGCAAGGTCGAAGCGGAGTTTTCCAATCGCGCCGTGACGATTGCCGGGACGGCGTATATGCACACCACGGCGCGAGACGTCACCGAGAGGTGGAAGGCCGAAGAGGCGCTCGTCCGCTCGGAAGCCCGCTTCCGCGAGCTGGTGGAGAACCTCAACGACGTGGTGTACGCCGTCGGGCTGGACGGCGTCATCAGCTATGTCAGCCCCGCAGTGGAGGCGGTCCTCGGTTTCACGCCCGAGGAGGTCGTCGGCAGGCCATTCAGAGACCTGGTCCATCCCGATGACGTCGGCGCCCTTCGCGTGGCGTTTGCCGAGGTCCTCGCCGGCGAGCTGAAGCCTCGTGAATACCGGTTGCGCTACCGCAGCGGGGGTTTCCGCTGGGTCAGGACGTCGAGCCGACCCCTCGTCGAAGGCGGCGCTGTCGCCGGACTGCGGGGCGTGCTCACCGACATCTCCGAAGCCAGGGCGGCCCGGGAGGCCCTCGCGGAGTCCGAGCGGCGCTTTCGCACCACGCTCGAGAACGTGGGCCTGGTCGCGGTCGGTCTCGATAGCGCAGGCGAGGTTGCGTTTGTCAACGACTTCACGCTTGAGCTCACCGGATGGAACCGTGACGAGGTGATCGGCTGCGACTGGTTCGACCGTTTCGTGCCCGCTGACCGCCGCGACGCGATCCGGCAGTTGTTCCGGCGTGCCGCCGAGGGAGATGAACTTCCGTCCCACGTCGAGAACCCGATCATGACCCGTGCGGGAGAGGAGCGACTGATCGAGTGGTCGAACACGATTCTCCGCGACCGCGATGGCCGAGTCACGGGAAGTGTCAGCATCGGCGAAGACGTCACCGAGCACAGACGCGCCGAGCACCAGCTCCGCACCAGCGAGCGGAGGTACCGGACGCTGTTCGAGAGTGCACCTGTGGGCATCTTCACCACGAGGTCAACGGGCGAGGTGCTGGCGGTGAACGCCGCCATGGCGCGGATGCTGGGCGCCGAGTCGGTGGAGGCGATCCAGAACCACTACTCCAATCTCTCGGCGCAACTCTACGTCGACCCCTCTCGGCGGCGCGTGTTTCTGCGCCAACTTGAGGAACACGGCCTCGTCGAAGGGTTTGAGTACGACGCCTACACCATCGACGGCCGCACGGTTCGTCTGAGCATGAACGCACGCCTGGCCGGCCGCGACGAGCATGGCGGCTTCCTGATCGAAGGCTTCACGACCGACATTACCGCGCAGAGCGAGCTCGAAGCCCAGCTCAGACATGCGCAGAAGATGGAAGCCATAGGCCAGCTCGCCGGCGGGGTTGCCCACGACTTCAACAACCTCCTCCAGGCAATGCTCACCCAGGCTCAGCTTGTCGGTACGTGCATTTCGGACCCGGCTCGCCTGGCAACGGTGGTCGAGGAGCTGGAGCAGCAGGTCCAACGTGGCGCCGGTTTGACGCGCCAGCTGCTCCTGTTCTCGCGTCGCGACGCCGTGCAGCGGCGACGACTCGACCTCAATGATGTGATCAGAGGGCAGGCCAAGCTCCTGCGCCATCTCGTACGCGAGAACATCGCGTTTCGGCTCGACCTTGCCGAAGGGGCTCTCCCGGTGGAAGGCGACCACGGTCAGCTCGAGCAGGTCGTCATGAACCTGGTCGTCAACGCCTCGGACGCTCTGGAGCACGGCGGGGAGGTGGCGATCCGCTCGGGCCGGGGTGACGACGGCGGGGTCTGGCTGGCGGTCGAGGACGACGGCCCCGGGGTGCCGCCTGCCCTGCGGACCAGGATCTTCGAGCCCTTTTTCACGACCAAGCCGGCTGACAAGGGCACCGGCCTCGGCCTTTCCGTCGTGCACGGCATCGTGGACCGGCACGGCGGTGGCATCGCGGTGGAGGAACGGGGCGGGGGCGGGAGTGTTTTCCGCGTGACGCTGCCGAGCCTGACGCCGCAGGATCAGGAAAACTCCGGCGAGAGGGTTGACGACCGGCAGGACCTCAAGGCGAGAACCGGCCAACAGATCCTGATCGTTGAGGACGAACCGGCAGCCCGTGAGGCGCTGGTGGAGCTGCTCGACGCTCTCGGCTACGGGGCCATCGCCGTGGGCAGCGCCGAGGAGGCGGTCGCGCTGGCCGAAACGGCTGCTTTCGACGTCCTGCTCACCGATCTCGTGCTCCCTGGGGCCTCTGGTGCGGAGCTGGCAAAGCGGTTGTGCGGTCGCTGGCCCGAGCTCCGGGTGATCATGATGTCAGGTTACACCGAGGACGATGTCGTGAAGCGGGGCATCGGTTCGGGAGATGTTCGGTTCCTCCAAAAACCCTTCGGCATGAAGACCCTCGCCGAGGAGCTGCGGCGGGTGTTGCGGTCGAGCCGGGGCTCGGTCCGCTAGCCCCCATTATTCACCACCTCCCTAGTGCGGGTGCCGATGTGCCAGCCATCACGGCCCTCTCGCGACTCGGCGGGTCGCCGCTCAATGTCTCAGCGCTGACAGGAACTTCGGCGCCCTCGTGACGTGACGTGGTGAGAGGTGCGGGCTCACCCGCCCCGTCGGCGGTGGATCCCATTCCCGTTGGAATCAGCACCGCGCGCGCGGGTGATGCTGCATTGCGTGGGGTCTACGTGCCCTCTCTGACGAGGTAGCGGTCTGCGATCTCGACCAGCCGCGCACGCCCGAAGGAAGAATCGTGACCGCCGTGGATGACCTCCGCCGGCAGGCGCTGCAGGCGTTCCATGGTGCGCACGTAGTCGTCGATGTTCGAGCCCGGCAGGGTGTCGAGCAGAGGGCCGTCGTAGACCGCATCGCCCGACAGCAACATCCGGGTTCGGGGCTGCCACAGTCCGAGGCTGCCCGGCGAGTGTCCTGGGAGGTGCAGGACCTCGAACGCGAGATCTCCGAGGTCGACCACGTCGCCCTCGCCCAGCTCCTCGGTCGGGACGAAGGCGGGCTGCTCGAAACCACCCGGGTCGAAGCCGGGAAACGGCACCGCGGACACCAGCCACTCCGGCACCTCGTAGCCCGCGTTCTCGAGGGACGCGCGCAGCTCGGGTGAGTACCGGTCCCCGCGCAGCGAGCAAGGCACCGCCGAGGCGGTCTCACCATGGGCCTCCGAGAGGTGGACGGCTCGGTGTGCGAACTCGTGGAGGCCGCCGATGTGGTCGACATGGGTGTGGGTCGCGACCGCGACGATGTCACGGGAGAGCAGCTCTGGAAAGGCCTGTCGCAAGCTCGTGAGACCCAGGCCGCCGTCGACGACGAGGTCACGGTCGCGCCCGCGGAGGTGCCAGATGTTGCAGCGCAGCAACGGCGCGACGAAGGGCTCGTCGATGCGCGTCAGGCGATCGTCGATGCGGGCGGCACGGAACCACGGCGAGGCGACGCGCCACTGCATGCGGTCATCCTCTCACGGCCGCAGATGGCGGTGTTCCTGGCCAAGGCGCTGGGAATGCATTGGGCCTCTCCGCGGGGGGGCGGTTGTTGAGTTCTTGTGCCTTTGTGGTGAGCCCTCGTGTCGGCAGGGGCTCCGTGCCTCTGTGGTTCAACCCGCCGCCTCCTCACTGCTCACCTTGCAGCCCGCTCCAGCGGGCTGCAACGTAGTCCTCGACCAGCGCGATGAAGCGCTCGGCGAGCTCCTCGGAACTCCCCTGCAGGGTCGCAAAGGGGCGGCCGTCGACGAACACGGGACAGCGCGGGGACTCTCCGGTACCGGGCAGGCTGATCCCGATGTCGGCCGATTTCGACTCACCGGGTCCGTTGACGATGCAGCCCATGACGGCGAGCTTGAGGTCCTCGACGCCCGGGTAGCGCTGCTTCCACGATGGCATCCGTGCCCTGACGTGGCTCTCGACCCGCTCCGCCAGCTCCTGGAAGGTGGTCGAGGTGGTGCGCCCGCAGCCGGGGCAGGCGGTCACCGACGGTGCGAAGGAGCGCAGCCCGAGCGCCTGCAGCATCTCGCACGCGGCCCAGACCTCCTCGCGGCGGTCGCCTCCGGGCCGCGGGGTGAGGGACACGCGGATCGTGTCGCCGATCCCTTGCGCCAGCAGCACACCCATGGCGACCGACGACCACACCAGGCCCTTGGTGCCCATGCCAGCCTCGGTCAGCCCGAGGTGGAGCGGCTGGGAGGTGCGCGCAGCGAGCTCGCGGTAGACCGCGATCAGGTGGGTCGGCTTGGAGAGCTTGCAGGAGATCACGATCCGATCGGGCGTGAGACCGGCCTCCAGGGCGTGCTCGGTGGACTCCAGGGCGGACAGCACCATGCACTCGTCGACGATGTCGTCGGAGGACCGGCCGAGCCCGCGGTCGCTGTTCTCCTGCATCTTTGCCATGACCAGGTCCTGGTCGAGCGAGCCGCCGTTGACCCCGATCCGCACCGCCGCGCCGTGGTCGCGGGCGATGGCGCAGATGGTGGTGAAGTTCGCGTCGCGGCGGTCGCCCTTGCCGACGTTGCCGGGGTTGATGCGGTACTTGGCGAGCGCGGCCGCGCACGCCGGGTGGCCGCGGAGCAAGGTGTGGCCGTTGTAGTGGAAGTCCCCCACCAAGGGCACCCTGCACCCGGCGTCGTCGAGCCGGCGCCGGATCTCGGGCACCGCCGCCGCGGCTTCTGGCACGTTGACCGTGATCCGCACCAGCTCCGAGCCGGCTCGGGAGAGCTCGAGCACCTGGCGGGCGGTGGCCTCGACATCGGCGGTGTCGGTGTTGGTCATCGACTGGACGACCACCGGGCGGCCGCCGCCGACCACCACACCGCCGATGTCGACCGAAATCGTCTCGCGTCGTGTCATGGACGCCATCTGGGCCCTCCGTGAGCTGGAAACGAAGGCCGGCGGCCGGAAATGCCGTTCGCCCAGCAGACCTGGAGAGAATACACGGGTGACGGGGCGCCTGAGGTAAGCTCGCAGCATGGGAGCTGGTCACCACCGCGATGTCGCCCCGGCGGTGCGATGAAACGGCTCGTGCAGCGCGCGTTGCACGGGCTCGGATGGCACCTGGCGCCGTACCCGTTCCACTCCTCGCACTACCTGCGCCACACGGCCCGTCGGCTCGAGCACCTCGCGAGCCTCGGCCTGCCGCTCGACGGTCGATCCGTGCTCGAGGTGGGAGCCGGGGTGGGGGACTTCTCCCACTTCTACCTCGACCGCGGGTGCCGCGTCACCATCACCGACGCCCGAGCGAGCAATGTGCGCTACCTGTGCAACCGCTACCCCGGCGAGGACGTCCGCCGCTGGGACCTCGAGGGCCCCGATGCGCCGGAGGGAGGGCCCTGGGACGTTGTCCACTGCTATGGAGTTCTCTACCACACCGGGCGTCCGGACGATGTTCTCGACCGGCTCGCCGCCGAATGCAGCGGCCTGCTCCTGCTCGAGACCAAGGTCGCACCTGGACGGGAGACCGGGTTCTCCTTGACCAGCGAGAGCCGCCGCCCGCTGTCGATGGCGGTGCACGGGACCGGCTGCCGGCCGACGCGGAGCTGGGTCTTCGCCGCGCTCGGCGATCGCTTCGAGCACGTCTACGTTCCCCTCACTCAGCCCCGCCACGAGGAGTTTCCGACAGACTGGACGACCGACTCCGATCCCGCCCTTCCTTTGCGTGCGGTGTTCATCGCCTCCCGCCGTCCGCTCGAGAGCCCCCTTCTGGTCCCTGAGCTGGTCGACGTCCAGCGCGCGGGAGCCTGATGGGCCGAACGCCCAAGAAGGCAGGGCAGCGCATGCTGCTGGCCGGGTCGCGTCGAGTCCGCCGCGGCGTCGCGAGGCAGGGGGCGGCGTGAGCGACCAGCTGCGAGCGGAGGAGCGCGGCTCCACTCCGACTCTCGCGTTGCGCGGTGCGAGCTGGACGACCCTTGCCATGGGCGTGCAGCGGGCGGCCCAGACCGTGGCGCTGCTCCTGCTCGCACGGCTGCTGACACCAGACGACTTCGGCCTGATCGCGATCGCGGGGCTGTTTCTGACCCTCGCCAACCGGGCCAAGTCGCTCGGCCTCCAGACCGCGCTTCTCCAGCGCCGGGACCAACCGATCTCGGCGGCGAATACGATCTTCTGGATCAACGGCGGGATCACGGCAGCGGCGGTGCTGGCGATCGTGCTCGCCTCGCCGCTCGCTTCGTTGTGGTTCGCCGACCCCCGAGCTGCCGCGGTCCTGTCGCTGATGTCGCTCCAACTCCTGCCCCAGGCGGCCTCCAGCGTGCCCTCGACCCTGGCGGTGCGGCAGCTCGACTTCCGTCGCCAGGCAATGATCACCGTCGCAGAGGGCCTCGTCACCGCGGCGGTGTCGATCGCGCTGGCGATGCTCGGCTGGGGGGTGTGGGCGCTCGTCGCAGGCGCCCTCGCGGGCGCAACCGCGGGCTCGGTTCTGTGGTGGGTCCGGCCGGCCTGGCAGTTGCGCTTCGCCATCGACCTCGAGGTCGCGAAACAGCTGCTGCACTCCGGAATCGAGATCTGGTCCTCCGGCAACCTGGCGTACCTGATCGACTCGGCCAACCGGCTCTTCATCGGGCGGTTCCTCGGCGTTCCTACGCTCGGGATCTACGAGGTGACGACCCGGCTGGTCCACGTCCCGCTCCAGAGCCTGCTCGGAGTCTCGGAGCGGGTCGCCCTGCCGGCGTTCTGCCGGGAGGCCGACGACCTCGAGCGCCTCGGCCGGTGGCTCCTGCGGCTGACAACCTTCCTTACGGCGCTGTCGACGCTCGGCGCGGCGACGCTGTTCTTCTACGCCGACGTCCTGGTGCCGGTGCTGCTCGGCGCCCAGTGGTCGGCGGTGGTGGGAACGGTACGGGCGCTGGCCGTGCTCGCCATACTGATGCCGATGCAGTCCCTGTCGACGATCTACATCGCGACCGGCCGCACCGGCCTGTTGCTGAGGTTCACCGCGGTACGGGCGTTGGTCACGATCGCGGCGCTGCTCGCCGCCGCGCAGGTCGGTCTGGTCGCGGTGTGCGCGGTGGAGTCCGCGGCAGCGGCGGTGTTCGTGCCGGTGAACCTGTTCCTGGTGTCTCGGATGGTGCCTGTTCGCGCCCGCGACTTCGGCCGGGCGGCGGCGGTTCCGGCGGCCGGTCTGGCAGCGTTCTGCGCGGCCGCACTGCTCGCAGGACGGTTCTTCCAGGTCGGCGCGGAGTGGCCGACGTGGACCGGGCTGCTGTTGCCGTTGCCGGCGGTTGCGGCGTTTGCGCTCGCGGTGCTGGCGGTGCGCCCGCGGATCGTGGCCGAGGCGCGCGAGGTGCTGGGTGTCGCGGTCGGTGCCTCGAGGTACGAGTAGCCGATCTCCCGGAGGAACCGGGGGATCGGCTACTCGTCCTGGAAGAGCTCGGGAGGCAAGCTGCGACCGTTCAACCTCTGGGACGCCTCGAGGTCGCGCGGCGTCCAGCCGAAGCGGACGTTCAGGCCGTCCCCGGTGAGGGTCGCGACGGCGTCGTCGAGGTCCTGCTTGTAGACGGGGAACTGCGCCGTGGCCTCGGTCGGCTCCGAGTAGCCGCCAGGCGCGGTCGACGAGGTAAGTGTCAGGATGACACCGCCGCCGAAGCGGCTGATGAGCTCCCGGTTGGTCTCGAAGGACTCCCGGGTCTGCAGCCAGAGGACGCCGTCGAAGAGGATGCGGTCGAGCGCGATGTTGAGCTCGTACTCCTCGTCGCTCATCCGCGACTCCTGGATCGCGCTCGAGCCCAGGAAGCGGCCCTTGACGCGGGGCGTGCCGATGATCGAGAAGCCGTGGCCCCAGGTCGTCTTGAGGTGGCGGTCGAGGAGGTAGAGGACGACTTCCTCCTTCCGCCAGTCGAACAGGCCCTTGAGAAAGGCGCCGGCGACGTGGCGCACCCCGGCCTCGCGGGCTCGGTCGAACGAGTCGAGCCGGTAGCTCTGGTTGCCCTTGGGGCCGCGACGGGTGTGGAGGCGGCCGTACTGGGTCGCGTCGAAGGTCTCCAGCCACGCCAGGAAACAGTCCAGGCCCGCCTGCCGGAGCTGGCGGAAGGAGTCCGTGTCCACCGGTGGGATGTTGCTGGTGATCATGCCCCCGTCGTTGCTGGACAGGGTGTTCCGCAGGATCTCGAAGTAGCGGGCGGCGCCCTCGACCTGGAAGCGCTGGTCGGCGAGGTTGAAGGGTTCCTCGTGGACGTAGAGGCAGGGGTCCTGGCTCGAGACCAGCTCGATGCTGCGGTAGCCGAGACCGACCAGCGTGTCGACCTCGTGCTGGAATCCGCTCGGGGAGAGGCGGACCCCGTT
>CAZQYU010000088.1:0-10492 GCA_964597585.1 uncultured Thermoanaerobaculia bacterium | reverse complement strand
CAGAAGCTGGTCGAGCTGCACCACTACGACGAGGCGCGCCTGCAGCTGGCAACCGTGCTCGAGCTCGACCCCGAGAACCGTGAGGCGCGGTCGCTGGTCAAGGCGATCGACGCGGCCGATCAGAAGCTCAGGGCGCGTCGCGAGGACGCCGCGGCGGAGGTCGCCGCCGCGCTCGAGGAGGGCCAGCTCGGGCTCGCCCGCGAACGCCTCACAGCGGCTGTGGAGCGGCTCGGCGAGGCCGACCTCTTCGAGGAGCTGGACACTCGCATCACGGGCGCGGAGGAGGCCGCCCGGGAGCGCGAAGCGCGTCGCCAGACGCTGCTCGAACAGGGTCGGCGGCTCGTCGAGGAGGAGAGCTGGGCCGTCGCCCTCGACCGCCTCGCCGAAGCGCAGGCCTTGGTCCCGGACGACCCCGAGGTCGTCGAGCTGCTCGAGCGTGCGCAGGAGGGCCATGCCCGCGAGCTCGAGGCGAAACGGCGCCGGCAGGAGGTCGACCGCACCGCCGCGGCGATCGCCGCTCAGCTCCTCGCCCACAACCTGGAGGAGGCGGAGCGGGCGCTCACCCTCGCGCGCAAGCTGTACGGCGACGAGCCCGCTTTTCGGCCGCTCGCCGCTCGGTTCGAGGAGCTCCGCACCGCGCACCGTCGCGGGCGCGCCGCCGAGCTCCACGCCGAGGCGCGCCAACTGTCGCAGGAGGCGTCATTCGTGGAGGCCCTCGAGTGTCTCGCCGAGGCACGCCAGCTCGCACCCGACATCCCCGAGACCGACGCCCTCGAGGAGGAGATTCGCACCGCCCTGGCCGAGCACGAGAAGGCCGTCCGTCGCGCGCGTGCCCTCGAGGCCGCCCACGCCCGCACTGACCGGCTGCTCGACGCCGGTCGCCTCGCCGCAGCTGCAGCGCAGCTCGACGAGGCGCAACGTGAGCTCGGCGCCGATCCCACCCTCAACGAACGACGTGGCCGGCTCGAGAGCGCGTTGCGCGACCGCACGAGGCGCGAAGGCGAGGTCTCCGAGGCCCTGGAGCGTGCGCGCGAGCTGGCGGCCAAGGGCGAGATCGAGGGCGCGCTCGAGGCGGTCGAGGCCGCGCGGGCGACAGCTGCCGAGGAGCCTGAGCTGGCCGGACCTGTGGATGAGGCCGAGGGTGCGATCCAGCAGCGGATCGAGGAGCACCGGATCGACCTCTCAGTCGCCGAGGCCGGCGATAGCATCGACACCCATCTCGCCGGAGGGGACCTCGAGGCCGCCGAGCGCGAGCTCGCCCTCGCCGAGAGGCTGTACGGGCCCCGGGAGTCGTTCGTCGCTCTCAAGGCTCGGCTCGACGAGCTGCACCAGCAGGAGCGCCAGACGAAGGTCGAGGCGCTGCTGGCGCGAGCGTTCGGCGAGCATGCATCGTTCTCCGACGTGATCGAGTCTCTCGAGGGTGCCCTCGCCATCGATCCGGAGAACGTCAAGGTGCGCCGCCTGCTCGCCGAGACCCGCGAGGCGATGGTGCGGCACCGCCACGAGCAGCGGGCCAGTGCATGGGCCGGTGTAATGCCCGGGATTGACGAGCTGGTGGCTGAAGGTCAGCTCAAGAAGGCCCTCGCCGAGCTCAAGCGGAGCCTCGAGAAGCTCGGACCGTTCCCTGAGGCGACCGCCCTCAGGATCCGCATCGAGCGGCTCCTGACGCGATCCTGAGACACGAGAAGCTAGAAGCGAAACGCCCGAGCCGCCGTCGGGTTTCGATTCAAACGTCCACCCTTGAGCCTCTGGACGGCTCGCGTCTTGCGTTTCGCTTCTCGCGTCTTGCTTCTTACGATCCGCCGAGCCCTGCGAGGAGATCGGCCAACAGCCCGATCCGACGCCTGAGTGACTGCAGGTCGAGGAACTCGCGTCGGGTGTGCATGCCGCCACCAACCGGACCGAGCCCGTCCAGGATCGGCAGCTCCGAAGGGCTTGGGAGGAAGTTCGGAAAGGAAACCCCGCCGCGGTCCTCTTCCAGCTCGAGCGTCCACCCGGCAGCGGCCGCGGCCGCGACAGCCCTTTCGGCCAATGCGCGCCCCAGGCCGCTCGGGTCCACCGGCGGGACGCGCTGACCCGGCCGGAGCTCGAGCGAGACCTCGGTCACAGCGGCGACCTCGTCTGCGAGCCGCTCGAGGGTGGCGAGCAGGCGGTCACGGTCGGCGAGGGTCAGGAAGCGCAGCTCGCCCTCGGCAAGCGCGCGATCGGCAACGATGTTGAGCCGGCTGGTGGTCCCGACCAGGTCGTGGTGCTCGTCGAGACCGTCGACGAACTCGGCATCGCCGCCGACCAGCCGCGCAACGTTGACGGTCGGACCGCGCCCGGGCTCCGACAAGGCCTGCGCTGCCGCCGTCCAGCGCGCCGCCGCGGCGATCGCCGAGCGCCCCTGCCAGTAGGCGAGGCCCGAGTGGGCGGCCACGCCGCGCGCGATGAGCCGCCACTCCATCAGCCCGCGGCGTCCGAGCACCAGGGTCTCGCGGTCGCCGCGGAGCTCGCCTGGCTCGAGCACGAGCACCGCGCGTGCACCGCGACCCCAGCGCTGGACCATGCGCTCCGAGATCGCGCCGCCGACCTCCTCGTCGGGCACGGCGACCAGGGCGATGTCGGACGGGGCCTCGACGCCTCGCGCGGCGAGCAGGTCGAGGGCGCCGACCAGGGCCGCAAACCCGCCCTTCATGTCGAGGGCGCCGGTGCCGAGCAGATGCCCGTTCGCCCGCCGGGGCGGAACCGCCGGCAGCACAGTGTCGAGGTGGCCGATAAGGAGCAGGTAGCGCTCCCCCGCATCGGGCCCGCGGGCAACCAGCACCGGCAGCGAACGGCCCTCGCGGTCCGGCTCGTGTAGGACCTCGACGCCGAAGCCGCGCCGCCCGAGCTCGGCGCCGACCACGGCCGCCATGCGCTCGAGACCCTCCCGGTCGCCGCTCGGCGAGGACACCGCGCAGAGCGTATCGAGGAATCCTCTGGCTGCCCGGAAGACATGCTGCAGCATTGGATCGGTGGTCACCATCACTGACCCTGACCCTCGGGCGCGACACCGTCGGGTGGGCGGGACAACGGGTCGAAGGCATCGCCGGGAAGCAGGACGTGGGTGACGACGCCGCGGACCCCGAGGGCGGTCCCTCCGCGGGCGTAGGGTCGGCGGCGGATCTCCGCCGAGCGGGCATCGAAGATGATCACCCAACCATCGCCGAGGACCTCGAAGGTCCCGTCCGGACGCACCCAGAGGGCGGTCGCCTCGTCGATCCCGACGCCGAGCAGGTCGGGGTGCTCGAGGACCACGCTCAAGAGCCGGTTCTCGCGCTGGCGGGCCACGAAGTGCTGGTCGACGATCACCCCGCGGAACAGTCCGAGCCCCGGCCACAGCACGACGTTGTCGGCGGTGAGCACCGTGAAGTCGCCGTCGCCGGTTATCATCGGCGAGGACTGGCACGCGGTGCCGGCCGAGGTACCGCCGACCACGGCACCGCGCGCGAACGCGGCACGCACGGCGTCCAGGGTGGGCGTGTCGCGGAGGGCGTCCATGATCCGGCGCTGGTCGCCGCCGCCGAAGAAGATGCCCCCGGCCGCGGCCACCCGGCGCGCGATATCGAGGTCGCGGGCGTCGCCCGCGGTCGCGACCGGCGCCACCCAGACGTTGGTGCAGCTGTAGTTCTCAGCGAACAGCTTGCGGTACACCTCTGGGGTGTCGGGCTCTTCCGAGGCGGTCGGAAAGACAACGATCGCGGCGTCGCGCCCGCCGGCGAGCTCGATGAACTTCTCCATCGCGGCGGCAGGCTTCGAGCCGCCGCCGATGAGCACCAGGTTGCCGGCCGACGGCGCCTCCGCGGTCGGCGCCGTGGCGGAGATGAGCAGGATCAGGCAGGCGAGCAGGGACGACCTCATCAGACCCTCCGGAAAGCGGCGGGGCGGCCCGAAGGCCGCCCCGTTTCAGGAGCCGTTGTGCCGAGCTAGAACGAGACGCGCAGGCCGAGCCGGATCTCGCGCGGGTCCTCGATCGTGAGCGGCTGGCCGTAGGAGCTGCTGGAAACGAAGACGTTGGTCCGATTCTCGGGATCGACGGTGGGGTACTCGCGGTAGTCGTAGTAGAAGCGCCCCCACTGCTCGGAGACGGCGAGGACGGTATTCGAGTTGAACAGGTTGAAAACGTCGAAGATCACCGACATATCGACGTCGCCGCCGACTCTGAAGGTCTTTTCGAGCCTGAGATCAACCAGGTTGCGGTCGTCGAGCTGCATTGAGCCGCGCGGCAGCAGGTTGACGTCGGTGCGGTCGTTCTTGTACAGGCCGCGGATCTCAACGTAGGGCGTCCAGTAGGTCCCGGACGAGTAGCGGTAGTGCGCCGAGGCGGTGATCTCCCACGGCAGCAACACCGCGGCGTTGAGCTTGAACTCCCAGTCGGAGTGGTTGGAGAGCTTGCCGTCGTTGTTGATCTGGCCGTTGCGGTCGGACCACGCCGGCTCGTAGCCGTCGACGTCGTCGGTGTTGCCCTTGAGGTCCGACCACACCAGCGAGGCATCCAGCGACCAGCCGTCCTGGAAGCGCTTCACGAAGCGGCCGATCACCGCGTCGTAGTCGCGATAAGCGCCGGCCGGGTTGGTGAGCTCGTAGTCCGGGCCGTCGAGCAGCTCGTAGAACGGCAGTGTGCCACCGGTGAGCGGGTTGCCCTGCGCCACCAGCGCGTCGTAGTCGGTGTTGGTATTGACCATCGCGATGATGTCGTGGTTCTTGCGGTTGAGGTAGTCGATACCGATCTTCATGGTGCTGGTGAGCTGCTGCTCGAAGGTGACCACGTACTGATCGACGTAGGGGTGCGAGATGTTCGGGTCCATCAGCGCGCTCGCGGCGGCGCGGCCGCCGGCCGGGTCGTCGAACGCACCGGTGTCGAAGTTGTAGTCGTAGTACTCGGTCGCCGAAAACACGTTTCCTGACCGCTCGCGGTCGTACATGAAGGTCATCAGCGCGTCGTAGTAGCGCCCGTAGTGGACCTTGAGCGCGGTACGGCCGTCGCCGGTGAGGTCGACCACGGCCCCGATCCGCGGCGCGATCATCGACACGTCGTAGACCGAGGTGTTGCCGCCGTCGAAGCCGCCGGTGTACGAGGAGTAGCGGGCGCCGACGTTGAGGGTCACCCGCTTCATGCGCCACGAGTCCTGGGCGTAGACGTCCCAGCCCTTCTGCACCCCGTGGAGGTTGATCTCGTTGCCGCGGTCCGAGGAGTAGACGCCGCAGAACGGATCGGCGAAGTAGTCGGAGAGCGCGTCGCAATAGTAGGAGTCGTCGATGATGGTGTAGCCTGCGTTGCGGCTCCGGACCTCGTCCTGGGTCGCGTCGTCGTAAACCACGCCGAACTTGAACTCGTGGGAGTCGTTGGCGCTGAAGAGGCCGTCGACGAACAGGCTCCAGGAGGCGTCGACCGTCAGGCGGGTCTTGTCCTCGAGCCAGTTCCAGCGGTAGTTCTCCCACTGGAAGCCCGAGTCGAGGTCCTCGCGGCCCGGCACGCTGCGGCCGGCCTTGGGTAGGCTGTCGTTGGTGCCGGTGAAGCCGGTCGCCTTGAACGAGAAGAAGTTGGAGTCGTTGGCCAGATACTCCCAGGTGGCGTTGTAGGACCAGTTCGGGGAGTCCTGGTTGTAGGCGCCGGAGCCGAGCACGACATCACCGGCGTTGCGATTGTCGGTCGTGATGTTGTCGATTGCCACCAGGCCGACCAGGCGGCTCGCGTCGCTCACCTGTGACGTCAGCTTGCCGAGGTAGCGGTGCCACATGCGATCGTACTTCACGATCTCGCCGGCGGGTGTGTCGTTGTAGTAGAACGGGTCGAGCTTGCGGTCCCGCTGCTGCGCGGAGACGAAGTACCACAGCTTGTCCTGGACGATCTTGCCGCCGAGGCTGATCGACACGTCAAGGTCCTGGTCGAGCTTGGCGCCGGCGGTGACGCCCTCGGGCGCGTTCTCCGAGCTCAGGCTGCCGGAGCTGTAGTAGACGGAGCCGTCGCCGTGGAGCTCGTTGCCGCCCGACTTGGTGACCACGTTGACCAGGCCGCCGGTGAAGCCGCCGTACTCGGCGTCGGCGCCGAGCCCGGTCACCTGGACCTCCTGCACCCAGTCGAAGTTGGGCGAAATCCACTGCTGGCCGGAGGCAGGGTCGGAGACGTCGACACCGTCAAGGTTGTAGGCGGTCCCTTGGTTGTTCGGCGAACCGTAGGCGCGGCCGTCCGTTACGCCCGGGGTGTAGTTCATCAGGCTGCCGACGTCGCGCGGCAGCGGCATCTTGTCGAGGAAGTCGCCGGTCAGGTTGAACGACACCGTGTTGGTCACGGTCGAGACCTGCGCCCCTTCGGCAACCACCACGATCTCGTCGGTCATCGCGCCGAGCTCGAGCCGGAGGTCGAGATCGAGCGAGACGCCGAGGTCGACCTTGATGTCGTCACGGCGCACCGGCCGAAAGCCGTCGAGGCTGGCCTCGAAGGAGTAGACACCCGGCGCAAGCGACGGGAAGCGGTAGCTCCCGTTCTCGCTCGTGATCGCAACCTGCTGTCCCGCCACCAGGGCGTCGGAACGGGCGATCACGGTCACGCCTGGCAGGACCCCGCCCTGCGGGTCGGTGACGGTTCCGCGGACGCTGCCGGTGGTCGAGCTCTGGGCCGCGACCGGCAGCGCGGCGGCCACGAGCAGAGCGGCGAGCAGGATGCGAACGACTCGGTTCATCGTGAACCCCCTTCTCATGAAACAATAATTTCGTCTTGACGACAAGATGAAACTTGCAACGTCATATTGTCAACATACGCGGGCGTCACAGCACTGTCAACACCCACCCAGAATTGAGGAGATATCTTAACTACAATGAGATTCCTTTGGCTCAGGTCGGTCCTGATCGGTTATCCTCGGACCTTGACAATCACCCGCTCGAGTGATTGGATCGTTTCACCGGGCCGAGCCAGCCGTGACCGAGACGATCCGAGGAGGCGGGATGAACCTGGTCGAGCACGAGTCGGAGTTCCGCGACCTGGTGGTCAAGCACGCGGCTGCGCTGCCGCCCCAGCAGCGGGCGATCGCGGATTACCTGCTGGAGCACATGCAGACGGTGCCGTTCATGTCGGTCCCGGAGCTCGCAGAGCGGACCGGTGTGTCGGAGGCGACCATCGTCCGGTTCGCCCAGCGCATCGGCTACGGCGGCTTCGCCGAGCTCAAGATGGAGCTCGTCGAGCTTCTCCAGGAGCGGCTCGGTGGTACCGACGAGGGCGACCGTAGGGAGCCGGGCGACGACGTCCTCGAGTCGGTCGCGACCCTTGAGGCCGGTAACATCCGACGCACCGTCGAGGGTATCGACCGGTCGACCTTCACCGCGGTGGCCGACGCGGTGTTCCGCGCCGAGCACACTTTCACCTTCGGAATGGGGGTCTCGGCCCACCTTGCCGAGCTCGCCGCCTACACCCTGGTCCAGATCGGTGTCCGCGCCACCACCCTGTCGACGCGCTACTCGTCGCCGCGCGAGCAGCTCGTGGCCATGCGCCCCTCGGACATCCTGATCGCGCTGTCGTTCCCGCCCTACTCACGGCAGACGCTCGAGATGCTCGAGGAGGCGCGGGATCTCGGTGCGGCCACGGTCGCGGTGTGCGACCGTCTGACCGCTCCTGCCGCCTCGTTGGCGCGCTGGGCGCTGCAGGTGAAGACCGACAACATGATGTTCACCAACGCGGTGGCCGCGATGACGGTGGTGTTCAATGCCCTCGCCACCGAGATCGCTACCAGCCACCGCGGCCGCGCCATCGAAGCCTTCTCCCGGATCAACCGGATCCTGACCGAGGACGCCGACGTCATCGCCCCAGAGAGGTAGCCGGTGCTCAAGAAGGTCCCCGACGTCTTCGTCATCGTCTTCTCGCTGATCATCCTCGCCGCGGTGGCCACCTGGGTGCTGCCCGGCGGCAGCTACCAGCGCACCGAGGTCAAGATCGAAGGTGGCACGCGGGAGGTCGTCGAGCCTGGCTCGTTCCAGACCGAGCCCTCGGTGCCCCAGACCGTCCAGGTGTTCACCGCGCCGATCCACGGCTTCCTCAAGCTCGGCGACATCGTGGTCTTCATCCTTCTGGTCGGCGGGTCGTTCGCAATCCTCGATGCGACCGGCGCGATCGCCGCCGGCATCACCCGACTCGTCCGTCTGCTGCGCGGCCGCGAGTTCCTGGTGATCCCGATCGTCATGACCTTCTTCTCCTTCTTCGGAGCGGCGTTCGGGATGTGCGAGGAGGCGATCCCCTTCGTGCTCATCTTCGTCCCGCTCGCACTCGCCCTCGGCTACGACTCGATCGTCGGGGCGAGCCTGTCCTTCCTCGCCGCCGGGGTCGGCTTCGCCGGCGCCTTCATCAACCCGTTCACGCTTCAGATCGCGCAGGGCCTGTCCGGCGTCCCGCCGCTGTCGGGCATGGGCTACCGGGTGCTGGTGTGGGTCGTCGCCACCGGCCTCACCATCGCCTGGGTGATGGTCTACGGCGCCCGCATCCGCCGGGACCCCAAGGCGAGCCCGATGTATGAGCTCGACCGCGTCCGCCGCGAGGCACTCGAGGCGCGGGAGACCGAGGCTGCGGTCTTCACCTGGCGCCATGGCCTCAACCTCGCCATCCTCGCCACAGTCGTCATCGCCATGATCTACGGCTCGTGGAAGCTCAAGTGGTACATCGTCGAGCTCGGCGGCCTCTTCTTCGCCATGGGCATAGTCACCGGCCTGGTCTCGGGGATGGGCCCAAACCGGCTCGCAAAGGCCTTCGTCACCGGGTGCAAGGACATCGTGGGAGCGGCCCTGATCGTCGGCTTCGCCGGCGGCATCCTGGTCGTGCTCCAGGACGGTCACGTGATGGACACGATCCTCCACGGCATGGCCAGCCTGACCTCGCGCCTGCCCGGCGTGGTCTCCGCCTGGGTGATGTACGGCATCCAGCTCGGCATCAATTTCTTCATCCCCTCGGGATCGACCAAGGCCGCCCTTACCATGCCGCTGATGGCGCCGCTCGCGGACCTGTCGGGCATCACCCGCCAGACCGCAGTTCTCGCCTACCAGCTCGGGGACGGCTTCACCAACATGATCATCCCGACCTCGGGCGTTACCGTGGGCACTCTGGCGATGGCGAAGATCCCGTTCGAGAAGTGGTTCCGCTGGAACCTCCCGATGCAGGGGATGTTCGTCCTGCTGTCGCTCGCGTTCCTCGTGTGGCCGGTCCTCGCCCACTGGCAGTAGCAGGCTCACCACCAAGACACCAAGACACAAACCCCCACCCGCCCGAGGACTCTCCAAGCCGAGCATCGCAGCAAGCTCCTGCGGGCTCCGTCTCTCATCACCTTCCCCTGGCCCGAACAAGCAGCCCTCAAGACCATCGCTCCGTCATCTGAGAGATGTGATCCGCTCTTCTGCTTGCTCCCTTGGTGTCTTGGTGTCTTGGTGGTTGGACCCTACGCGCGGCGGGTCAGTCGCTCGCTGAGGTCCCACAGGGCCCTCGCGGCGGCTTCGTCGCAGGCCGCCGGTGAGGGCTCGGTCCGGCGCCGGCGGTCCCAGTAGCCGCCGGTCTCACTCTCGACCTCCGGCGCCGTTGCGAGCCAGATTGCGGTGTCGGCGCCTTGAGCCGGGCTCAGCAGGAACGGCCGCGCGAGCCGGAAGAAGAGCTTCACGACCAGGTTCGCGCGTCGACCGAGACCGGTCGCGACCACCCCTGGGTGGAGACAGTTGGCGGTCACCCCGGTGCCTTCGAGTCGGCGCGCGAGCTCGCGGGTGAACAGGATGTTGTACGCCTTGGAGCGCGAGTAGGCGTCCCAACCTCTGAAGCGGCGCTCACCCTGGAGGTTGCTTGGGTCGAGCCGGCCGGCGCGACGATGCGCCGCCGAGGCGACCACGACCACCCGTGCCGGGGCGTTTTCCTCGAGCCGGTCGAGCAGCAGCCTGGTGAGCAGGAACGGCGCCATGTGGTTGACCGCGAAAGTCGTCTCGAGCCCGTCCTCGGTCACGGTCCGCTCGGCGAGGGTGACACCGGCGTTGTGGACCACGACCTCGAGCCGGGGCGCCCGCTCGAGGACTTCCGCGGCGAGGTGACGCACCTCACGCTGGCGCGCCAGGTCGGCGATCACCAGCTCGGTGTCGCCCTCGATTCCGTCAAGGACCGCCTCACCGCGGACCCGGTCGCGGGCAACGGCAAGGACCCGTGCTCCGGTCGCGGCGAGACCGCGGACGATCTCGGTGCCGATGCCGGAGGTCGCCCCGGTGACCAGGCAGGTGAGGCGTGCCGCCAGAGGCGCGCCGCTGCCGTTGCCAGAAGCCGCCGACGCGGCGGTCATGCCGGAGGTGATGCCGGCTTGAGGCGCGCCAGGATGTCCTCGACCACGCTGCGATGGACCGTGATGGTGAGCATCTTCAGCTTCACGTAGTCGTCACGGTACATGTAATAACCCTTGTAGGCGCCGTGGCGGGACGACCGGTTCGAGTCCTTGATCAGGAACCAGTCGTGGCCGTCGAG
>CAZQYU010000087.1:0-10774 GCA_964597585.1 uncultured Thermoanaerobaculia bacterium | reverse complement strand
TGGAGCGCGGTCCCGGTGAAGGGTCGCTTGCGGGGGGCCTCTGAACGCCGAATGCAGATGAAGCGGCCCGGGCGGTGTCGCCCGGGCCATCGAGGCTGGTTCGAGCCGTGCCGGTTACTGCGGCAGCGGCTCGAGGGTCATCGGGTCGCGCAGCGGGAGGCGGTGGACCTCGCCGAAATCGCTGAGCTTGTCGGGGTGGTCGGGATGGTCGGCCATGATCTCACCAAGGTTGCCGACCACCAGGATCACCATGCGGTCGGGGTGGAGGTGGCGCTCGGCAGCCTCTTGGACCTGGTCGACCGTCACGGCGCGGACCTTGTCGCGGAAGGTGGTCCAGTAGGCGTGGTCGCGGCCGAGCAGGTCGTCGATGGCGAAGATGCCGACCGTAGCGGCCGCCGACTCGAAGCGACGCGGGAAGGTCTCGATGAAGGCGGCCTGGGCCGTGCTCAGCTCCTCGGCGCTGATCGGCGCGGTGCGCATGCCCCGGATCAGATCGAGTGTGATCTTGGTGGCGAACGGGACGGTGCTCGACTTGGACTGGAAGAAGGCACGGAACTCGCCCGGGATCGTGACCGGGAAGTTGATCGACGATGCCGCGGAGTAGGCGAGGCCCTCATCTGAGCGTACCCGCTGGGTGATCCGCGACGTGAAGCCGCCGCCCCCGAGGACGTAGTTCATCACCCGCAACGGGATCTCGTCGGGGTCGCCGAGCTTCGGCTCGGGCTCGCCGATCGAGACCCGGCCCTGGTTGACGTCTTTCTTGTCGACGACCCAGACACCGCCGGTGGGCTGGTGGTCGGGTTGGGGAATGGGCGGCAGCGGCTGCTCCAGTTTCGGCAGAGCGCCCAGGGTCCCGTTCAGCATCGCCTTCAGCTGTTCGACGGCGAAGTCCCCGGAGACCGCCACCACGAGGTTGTCGGCGCCGATCAGGCGTCTCACGAACGCCCGGCTGGTTCCCGGCGTCAGGCCGGCGAGGGAGGCCTTGGTCGGCAGATGGTTCATCCAGAAGGCGTCCCCGTAGATCAATCGGTTCCACTCGCGCGCTTCGATCGCGGCTGACGAGTCGTTGCGGGTCTTCATCGCCTGCAGCAGGTCATCCTTGGCCTTGGCGAAGCGGTCTTCCTGAAAACGCGGCTTCGTGAGCACGTCCATGAAGATCTTCATCGCCGGGTCGAGGTCCTTGGCGAGCACGTTGAGTGAGACGCTCCCGGTGACATCGCCGACCGAGGTGTTGACGAGGGCCGCAAGGTAGTCGAGATCCTCGTCGAGCTGCTGCGCGGTGCGGTCGCCGGCCCCTCCGCTCCGCCACGCCTCGCCGGTCAGGCTCGCGAGGCCTTCGGAGCCGTCCGGCTCGAGGTACTGGCCGCCGCGGAAGAAGACCGTGAGCGAGAGCAGCGGCAGATCCGTTGCGGGCTTGGCGTAGACCGGAATGCCGTTGTCGAGCACGAACCGCAGTGCCGCCGGATCGGGAAGCTCGAACTTCAGCGGCCCGAAAGTGAGCTCCTCTGGCCGCGCGGGGATGTCGCCCGCGACCGCCGACAGGCAGCCGGTGACGATGAGCAAGACTGTGACGAAGGCTGCGCGGCGCATCTCAGTTCTCCTTCTTGGCGGCTTCGAGCTCGGCGATGCGGGCCTCGATCCGCGATGCGATCAGGAGCAGCGCGGCCCGGTACTCGTCGGGCGCCTCGTTGGCCTGGGCCTGGATCTGCTGGAGGCCCTTGCGCAGGCTGGCCGGGTCCGCCACCTTCGCGATCCGGGCCAGCATCTGCTTGGCATAGGCCTTGGCCTCCGGCGGGAGCGCCGCGATCTCGGGGTCCTCGGCCGAACCCTGCTTGCGGCTGTACCAGAGCACGTCGAGCCCCTCGCTCGGGAAATAGGTCCTGGCGACGCGCTGGACGTCCTCGGGGGTGACCGCCTGCACCTTCTGGTAGGCGTCGTTGAGGTAGTGCCAATCGCCCTCGGCGTCGTAGATCAGGAGCTGCAGCATGAGGCCGAAGTTGGAACGCAGGCGTCGGAAGGAGTTTGCCAGGCTCTGGTTCTTGACCTTCTGCAGCTCGTGAGAAGTGACCGGCTGGTCCTTGAGACGCTCGACCTCGTCGAGCAGCGCGCGCTCGACCTCCTCATGGGTGTGGCCGTCGGCGATCTCGGCGCCGATCTCGAGGTACCCGTCCAGACGCAAAGGGCGCATCGACGCATACGGTTCGCCGCTTGCAATGCCCTTGCTCTCGACCAGCGAGCGGTAGAGCCTGCCGGTCCTTCCGGACAGTAGGTCGGACATCACGTCGAGCGCGGCGGCGTCCTTGTGAACAAAGGGAACGGCGTGCCAGCGCAGTGAGACCGATGGGTTGGTTTCGGCCACCGCCGTCATTCGTCGCGGTGCGAGCTGCTCGGTGGGCTCGGTGACGATCTCGGGCGGAGGTGTCGCGCCCCGAGGGATGCGTCCGAAGTATCTTTTCGCCAGTACAATCACCCGGTCGGGGTCGAGATCTCCGACGATCGCGGCGGTGAGGTTGTTGGGGGCGTAGTAGGTGGCGAAGAACCGGTTCGCCTGGTCGCGGTTGATCGACTCGACGTCGCTCGGCCAGCCCACAACAGGGTGGTGGTAGGGCAGCGCCTGCCAGAACATCGCGTCGAACTGCTCCTCGAACTTGGCGGTCGGGTCGGATTCGACCCGCATGCGGCGCTCCTCGCGAACCACGTCACGCTCGGAGTAGAACTCGCGGAAGACCGGATGGAGCAAGCGTTCGGACTCCATCCAGAACCAGAGCTCGAGCTTGTTCGCGGGCACGTTGCAGAAGAAGACGGTCATGTCATAGTCGGTGAAGGCGTTGAGCGACGAGGCACCCTCACGGGCGTAGACCGTCTCGAACTCCTCCTTGACGATCAGCTTCGCCTGCTCGGCCTGGAGGTCCCCGAGCCGCTGACGAAGCTCGGCCAGCTTCGGGGTTTCATTGGCCGGGTCGTAGACGCTGCCGGTGATCTCCCCGCGCCGCTTGGCGGCCCGCAGGAGGGAGTACTCCTTCTCCATGTCGGAGCGCAGGCCGTCGAGCTTGCCCATGATGACGGCCTCGGCGGCCGCGTCGCGGGTGCCGATGGTCGTCGTGCCCTTGAACATCATGTGCTCGAAGAGGTGTGCAATACCGGTCTGGCCGGGGACCTCGTTGGCCGATCCGACATGGGCGGCCCAGCCGGCTGCGACTGCAGGCGCGTCATGGCGTTCGACCAAGAGCAGCTTGAGACCATTGTCGAGCGTGATCTCGCGAACCGGGACCCGCGCCTCCTCGGCGTGGACTGCAACTCCTGTGAGCAGGACCGCAGCGACGCCGAACGCGGTGACCATGTGACGGACGGACATGAACGGGCTCCTTTCAGCCGGATGCGGACCTCGGCCTCCGGCGGAGGTAGGGGGATGATGCCACAGTCGGTTGCCGGGAGTCGTCACTGGCGATCGCCTACTCCTTCGTCGGTCAGGAAGGCGGTGACCCATCCCAACACCTCTTGACCGCCCTCCGCGAGGACCGAGTGACCTGCGTCCGGGATCGTGACGAAGCGCCCGTGAGGGAGCATCTTGGCGATTTCGCGGGTGTCCTCGAGCGCCACGATCGGGTCGCGGCCGCCGGCGAGAACGAGGGCCGGAACGGACAGGTCGGCGAGTCGCGGCCGGAGGTCCCACCCCAGCAACAGGTGATTGACCTGTGCCAGTGCGCCGGCGATGTCCTCGGGCGCAGGCCCATAGAGCGCGACGGTGGCGTCGATGAAATCGCCATGCCGCTCCGTGAATGGAGGTGCAAAGCCGAAAGCCATGAGAGCCGACCCGAAGGTTTCGGGAGGCAGACCTCCAAGCAACTCGGCGAGGGTCTGAAGTACGCGGCGCCCATGCCGGCTGAGATGGGCGGCGGCGGAGACGATCACCAGGCGGGACACGCGGTCGGGACGCGCGAGCGCGGCCGCGAGGGCGATCAGCCCACCCATGCTGGCGCCGAGCAGTGCAGCCCGTTGGACACCCCGGGCGTCGAGGGCCGTCCAGAGGTCGGAGGCCGCGCGCTCGATGGTGAAGGCGGCACCGCCGCGCGACCCGCCCAGACCGGGCGGGTCGGGTGCGACAACTCGGAAACGACGAGAAAGGAGCGCTGGCAACTCACCCCAGACGCGGTGGGTCGCGCCGAGGCCGGCGAGCAGGGCAACCGCCGGGCCGTTGCCCGTGTCGATGCCGGCGACGGGCCCGAATGGCCCATCGACCGTGAACGTGGTCATATAGAATGTCCTCCCAGGTCCGGAATGGGCCCGCTCAGGAGCCCGAAGCGAAGTGTAGCGCCGTCGGAGGAAGCTGTGGGTGATCTTCTCCTGGCCCTTGACGTGGGCAATACGAATACCGTGGTCGGCCTCTTCGTCGGCGACGCTCTGCGCCGGCGCTGGCGACTCACCACCCACGAGGAGCGCACCGCAGACGAGGTCGGCATGTGGCTCCTGCAGCTTCTGCGGTGGGAGGGCGTGGACACCGCTGATCTCGGCGGCGTTGCGGTCGCCTCGGTGGTGCCGCCGATGGATCCCCGACTTGCGGAAGGTGTGGAGCGCTACCTGCAGCAAAGGGCATTCTTCGTCGAGCCCGGAATTCGAACCGGCATGCCGCTTCGGGTCGAGGCGCCCCAGGAGTTGGGCGCTGACCGTCTCTGTGATGCCGTCGCGGCCTGGTCGCGTGTCAGCGGGCCGTGCGTGGTCATCGACTTCGGAACCGCCGTGACCTGGGAGGTCGTCTCCGAGCGCGGCGAGTACCTCGGCGGCGTGATCGCGCCCGGTCCCGGAATCACCGCTGACGCTCTTTTCGGCCGCACCGCCAAGCTCCCGCGCGTGGCGCTCGAACCGCCGCCCCGGGTCATCGGCAAAGGCACGGTGGACAGCATCCAGTCGGGTCTGTTCTACGGATATCTGGGGCTGGTCGAGGGCGTCACGCGTCGTGTCCTGGAGGAGCTCCCGAGGGCGACCGTCATCGCGACCGGCGGCTTTGCGCCGGAGGTCGCCCGGCACCTGCCGCTCATTGAGCACGTCGAGCCGGACCTCACCCTCGAGGGCCTGCGTCTATTGTGGCTGAAGAATCGAGGCGAGGAGCGCCTGTGAACGAGCACTCGGAAGGTGACACCGGGCGACAGCGAATCCGCGCGAGGGTCGAGAATTCCCTGCGTCCGTTGACGCTGCCGAACTTTCTCACCATGCTCAGAATGGCGATGGTGCCGTTCTTCGTGATCGCGGTCAACGAGCACGACTTCCGCCTCGCGCTGTGGACCTTCGTGATTGCTGGGCTGACCGACAGCCTCGACGGCTACCTGGCCCGATCGCTCCAGATGCGTTCTCGCATCGGCGCCTACCTCGACCCGATCGCCGACAAGATCCTGATCACCTGTGCCTACGTGGCGCTCACCGTGCCGCAAGGCCAGTCCGTCGTGATCCCCCTCTGGCTGACGATCCTCGCGCTGTTTCGCGACTTCCTCATCATGGTGGTTGCGCTGGTGCTCTACCTGGTGGAGGGGCTGCGTCACTTCCCGCCGTCGATCCTGGGCAAGCTGACGACGACGATGCAGGTGGTGACGATCACCGTCGTGCTGCTCGCGAACCTCGCGGTCGTTCCAGGTTGGTTGCCGATGACCTGCTTTTACAGCTCCTTCATTCTGGTGATCGTGTCGGGCTTCAACTACATCTACCGGATCGGCAGGATGCTCGAGGAGAAGCGCCAGGACCGCCAGCCGTAGCAGCGCGCGTTGCGGACCCCATCATCGAGATGCCGAAGCCCGCTACCATCCCGTGGGGTCCGCAACACGCGCTGCTTGTGACTCCCTGCGCGAGTCAGGTTTCAGGAGGCGGCCAGGGCGGAGACGGGCGCCGAGGGAGGGGATGGCAGGCGCCTCGGCGCCCTCGCGACGCGAGGGGGCGGGATGGGCAGGCTTGCACCGCGCGCTGCGGATCCCCTTGAGCGCCCTTCCTTTCGGAAATAGGCCAGCAGGAAAGGGCCATTCACGCCATTCCGCCGTTGTCGTGAGATGGCTTTGCCAGTGCGCGAGCACCTGGAGGCAGCAACCAGAGAACGCTGGAACGGCGTGACGGGCACACGTGTGTGCTCCGGATTCGCGGAGCGAATCCCGAAATCCCCGACGCGCGCAGCGCGTCACCAGCATTCCGCGATGGGTCGACCCATCGCGACAATGCTACGTGTACATGCGCTGAACCAGCTCCTCGACGTACTTGTCGCGGTGGGTGCCGTAGTTGGTGAGCAGACCCTCGGCGCTGAGTACGAACGTGGCTTCCTCTCCGGCGAGCCGAGAGAAGAAGACGCGGTGGGAGCTGCCGCCGCTGGTCAGGTCGAGGCCGCACAGGTCGGGGTTGAGGTCGCTGGTGAGAGCGGTGCGGCACAGCGGGCAGTGGAAGCTCCACTGGCTGCCCTGCTCCATGACCGCTCCTGGAGGCAGGTGCATGTGGTAGTTGCCCGGTTCCGGATGGAGACCGACCAGGAGCTGGCTGCTCTCCCGGACCGCTACCAGGATCACGGTCTCATCGGGGTTGAGCATCCCGCGGCAGTGTGGGCAGTGGTAGATCCACTCCATCGCAGACCTCCTGTCAAGGTCAGCATAGCGTGAGTCGTTCTCGCTGTGAATGCCCGCGTCGCGTATCGCCGAGCGCCAGGAAGGCGGCCCGGAAGGAGGCGGCGCACCGCGGGGAGCTCTGCGGCACGCGCTGCGTGAGATCCTCTGGATGCATCCTGGCTTCGGGCGGGTCCACAAGAGGCCGGTCGGAGTGGACTTCTATCCGATTGCGCCACCGCCGAGGCAGACCGCGCCGTCGTAGAACGCCGCGAACTGCCCGGGGGCGATCCCGGGGTCACGGTGCTCGAGCTCGACCGCGACGCTCTCGGCCTCAAATCCGACTGCGCAGGGGATGGTGCCGGGGCCATGACGGAGACGGACCTCCAGCCTGCCGGGCGCGGGAGGGTCGGTGATCCAGCGGGGTCGGGGCACGCGAAAGCTGCGACGAGCCCAGCCGGACAGGCGGTCGCCGTGACAGACCCAGATGACGTCGTCTTCGATGTCCTTGCGGACCACGTACCACGGGCCGCCTGCGAGCCCCAGCCCGCGCCGTTGGCCTACCGTGTGAAACCAGTGACCCCGGTGAGCGCCGAGGCGCTGTCCGGTGTCAATCTCCCGGATGTCGCCGGGTCGCTCGCCAAGGTGGAAACGGATGAACTCGGGGTAGGGGACCCGGCCCAGGAAGCAGATTCCCTGGCTGTCCGGACGATCCGCGTTGGGCAGGCCAAGCTCGCGGGCGAGGCGCCTCACGTCGTGCTTCGTCAGGTCCCCGATCGGGAATCGGGTGCGGATGAGCTGAGCCTGGTCGAGGCGACAGAGAAAGTAGGTCTGGTCCTTGACCGGATCCACGCCGCGGAGCAGCTCAGTGCGGCCGTCGCCGGCAGTCCGAGTGCGCGCGTAGTGCCCGGAGGCGATGCTCTGAAAACCGGGCCCGATCCGGTCGACAAAGGCGCCGAACTTGATGCGGCGGTTGCACAGCACGTCCGGACTGGGCGTGCGGCCCGCCCGGAGCTCGGCGAGGGCGTCGTCGACGACGCGAGCGAAGTACTCCTGCTGCAGCGAGACGACCTCGAGCGGAACGGCGAGTCGATCGCAGACCGCGCGAACCTGGCGGAGGTCGTCTTCCCAGGGGCAGGAGCCGAGAAAGGCGAGCTCATCCTCCAGCCAGATCTTCACGTAGAACGCCGTCACGGGGTGGTTCCCTGTGCGGCGGAGGCGGGCGAGGGCGACCGAGCTGTCCACCCCTCCGGAAACGAGAGCTGCAATCTTGGACATCCTGCCTCGGGGCGCGTTCCAACACGCCGGTGCGGGGGGCAACGCTACCACGATCACATGCGGTATGCAGGTCCGGGGCCTCCGGAGCGGCTTGCGCGGCCGGTCGGGGTCGTGGCATAGTCCGAGCGGTCTTTGCAGGGGGACGGCATGAGCGAGTTCGAGAACATCGTGGAGCTGGAGGCGGACCACCCCGGGTTTCACGACTCCGAGTATCGACTGCGCCGCAACGAGATCGCCCGCCTCGCGCCTCCTCCGGGTGTGGACTCGGTTCCCGAGACCGTCACATACAGCGAGACCGAGACCGAGACCTGGGGCACCGTCTTCGACCACCTCTCGGAGCTCTATCCCAGCCACGCCTGCCGCGAGTTCAACGAGGTCTTCCGGGCGCTCGGTTACTCGCAGAACGAGATTCCTCAGCTCAGGGATGTGTCGGCGTTCCTCGAAAACCGCACCGGCTTTCGCCTGCGCCCGGTCGCGGGGCTGGTGTCGGCGCGCGAGTTCCTCAGCAATCTCGGGCGGCGGGTGTTCTGTGCGACCCAGTACATCCGACATCACTCCCAGCCCCTGTACACGCCTGAACCGGACATCGTCCACGAGCTCATGGGACACGCGCCGATGCTCGCCATCCCCGAGTTCGCCGATCTCTCGCAGAAGTTCGGTGAGGGCTCGCGGATCGCAGACGAACGCCAGATCGACCAGCTGGCCACGCTGTACTGGTTCACGATCGAGTACGGCGTGCTGTGGCAGGCGGGGCAGCTCAGGGCCTACGGCGCCGGCCTCCTGTCGAGCTACGGCGAGCTCGAGCACGCGCTCTCGGGCCGGGTCGAGATCAAACCCTTCGGTCCTTCTTCCGCGAAGGGAACGGCGTATCCGATCACGACCTACCAGCCCCTGCTGTGGTCGGTGACCTCGATCCAGGAGGCGTTCGACAAGATGGCCGCTTTCGTCGAGACCCTCAGATAGACCCTGCGCGCCCGCCGGGCCGGCGCGCAGGGTCTATCTGAATCTGTCGTCGGCGACGTCGGTCCGCCGGCGTGCGGCCTCGAGCCAGCCGAACCGGCCATCGATCACCTGGTCGAACTCTCCAACGAAGGGCTTGATGTCGAGCACCGGAGTGCGGTCGAGAAGATCGAGGCCCTCGATCGACAGGATGCCGCCCCGGATGGCGACCAACCTCACGATTGAAAGCCCGATCGGGTTCGGGCGTTTAGGTGCACGCGTGGCGAAGAGGCCGCGAAGTCGGGTGTCGAGGAACGGAACGACCTTGAGCCGGTAGCCCGACGAGGCGTGGAGATGGCACAGCAAGATGATGTGCGAGAAGCCGTCGAGGTCCGCGAGTCCCTCGACGAACTCCGGGTAGACCTCGACCTTCCCGATCGCATGCCCGGCTCGGGAGGGTTGGATCGGTGTGCCCTCCCGCTCGGTGAACGGGCTGTGGACGATGCCGATCGGACGGTAGACGATCTCTTGGCTCATGCTTGCCGGCCCATCTGATCCTCTCATGCTCCCTGGAGCTCTGTCGCGGCCTCGATCAGCCCGCCGTCGCGGCCCGCACCGCCTCGAGGTCGAGAGACCTGATCCCGCCGCACGGCCCGGGATCCCGCCGCGGACAGAGACGGTAGGTGGCCTCACGCCCGTCCTCGGACAGGGTGAGATCGCGCACGATCAGGTGCGGGGGATAGCCTCCCGGCGGATCGACCAGCCACTTCTCGAGCACGATCCGCCTGGTCGGCGCGTCGGCGATGAGAAGGCGCGCGTCCTGCACCAGGAACGCCACCCTCGTACCGTCAGCCGACCACACGATGGTGTGGCACCAGTCCATGTCCCCGACCAGCCGCCGCAGCTGGGTGGCGGCGCCGTCGGCTCCCCGCAGCCACAGGCTCTGCGCCGGCGGATCGATGGTTGGGTGGTTCCGTACGAAGGCGAGCTGGCTCCCGTCCGGCGAGGTGGACTGGACATGGATGCGGGGCAGGCCCAGCTCGGCCCGGCTGCAGGTCGCCAGAGAGGCGATCGCTGCCAAACTGAGGATGCGGCACAGTGCATGCTGGAGCTTCATGATTCCTTCCCGAGAAGGCCCCGCGCTCACGGGCGTGATGTGGCCAGCCACAGCGCGAGCAGTGCGATCACCACGCACAGCGGCGAATAGACAAGCGTGTCCAGGCGTGCGAAGCGGGTGCCTCGAACACTCTTGAGGAGTCCACAGTAGCGACCGTCGCCGAGCGCTCTGGCGGCGAAGACCGCGGCGATCGCCCACACTCCGCCGCGTTGCAGCCAGCGTGGGCCGGCGGCGTACGGACACAGCCGCCACAGAACCAGCGCCATCGCGACAAGCAGCGCGAGCGCGACTCCGGCGGACGCCAGCCGTCCCGGCGAGAAAACGAGCTCGCCGGCCTCGGTGGTGGGCAGCACGGCCTCGAACCCACGGCTGCTGCCGAACGCCCAGAACCAGTGGAGCAGGGAAAGGAGCAGGAACACGCCGGCGAGCACGAGCGCCAGGACAATGGACGTCATGCGCGTGAACCTGACCGTTTCGAGGGCGTCCTGCCTCGGCGGCGACGGGGCGGTGACGGCTCAAAGCTGCGTCCCCAGACATACCGTTTTGCCGGGAACCCATAGCTCGGTTCGGGTGACATCAGGAGGCCTCCGATTCGAGATCTGGCGGGACCTCTGCATCAGCGCGCAGCAGCGGCTCACCGCCGGTCATGCCGCCGAGTGACATGCGTCGCGCTCCACAGCACGTACTCCCGCCAGGTGAAGACCAGGCCGATCAGGACGAAGAAGAGCAGCGGATAGGATTGGTCCGGCAGCACGAGCACCGAGAGAGTCAGTACGAGGACGCAGATCACCCCGAGCACGAACCTGAACGCGTGAAGATCGCTCATGTTCTGCTGGCCTCCCATTCGGTTCGTCAACAGTATGCCCTCGCC
>CAZQYU010000086.1:0-10831 GCA_964597585.1 uncultured Thermoanaerobaculia bacterium | reverse complement strand
CTCGGCGCCATGGAGACCATGTACCAGCGCGGCAAGATCCAGGAGGAGTCGCTCCTCTACGAGCGGCTCAAGCACACCGGCGAGTACCCGATCGTGGGCGTCAACACCTTCCTGCGCGAGGGCGAGACTGCTGCCGACGACACCCCCCTCACCCGGGCATCCAAGGACGAGAAGGACGCCCGCCTGGCGCACCTCGAGGACTTCCAGCAACGGCACGCGGAGCAATCGGCCGAGGCCCTGTCCCGACTCCAGGACACTGCGCGCTCCGGCGGCAACCTCTTCGAAGAGCTGCTCACCACCGTGCAGAGCTGCTCGCTCGGCCAGATCTCGAACGCGCTCTACGAGGTCGGCGGACGCTACCGCAGGAGCATGTAGAGAGGAATCCCCTTTGGGTATTCCTGTGGGACTCGCGTCGCGAGTCCCTGGGGCTCTTGGAGTTGCAGGGCGCTCGTCAAAGGGCGGCGGGCCGGAGACCGGGGACGAACACGTAGCGAAGGAGTTAGGGCTACAGGGGGTTCTCGTCTTCCGTCAGCCAGCCGGCGGCTTGCAGCAGCGCACGCTGGTAGGTCTCGATCACGTCCGGGTGCTGACTTGCTGGTCTCTCAGCGGTGCACGCCGTGCACACGATGACGAGGGTGCTTCAACGCCCCCTGAGCACGGCTCGCCCACCGCACAGCGGGCACCGCGGAAAGACCTCACTCGCTTCCATGCGCCGAGTGTAGCCTGACCTGCGCTCGTGCCAGAGTCGCCGCGTGGGTCAGTCGTAGGGGAGCAGCTTGTCTGCTCCCGTGTGACGGTCGAAACCGGGCGGAGACGAGCTCCGCCCCTACGTCTCGCCTCTCGCGTCTTGCGTCTGGCGCGTCAGCGCCCGGGCGCAGCCTCGGCCTGGGCGCTGCGGCCCTGACGGAGCGTGATGTCTCCGGAGGAGGTGTCCACCCGCAGGCGAACCGCGTTGCCTCCTCCCTCGAGCCGGAGATTGTCGCCGTGGCGATCGCGGTCTCCGTTCCAGTCCGAGCGGATATCACCACTCGAGGTGCTGATCAGCCCGTCGAGCTCCGTGTCCGCCGGAAAGGCAAGTGTCACGTCGCCGGAGCTGGTGTCGGCGACCACGTGGACCGCGCCGGGCGCGAACGCCCAGCTTGCCTCGACGTCGCCTGAGGAGGTGTCGAAGTTGGCGTCGCCCAGGAGCCCGCTCGCCGTGACGTCGCCGGACGACGTGTCCGCCTTGAGCTTCCGGGCCGGGCCCTCGACCACGACGTTGCCGGACGACGTGTCGGCGGCGACCTCCTCAGTCTCACGGGTGAGCCGGATGCGGACCTCTCCGGAGGAGGTGTCAGCGCTCAGGGAGCGCATCGCGCCCGAGATCTCGCAGCCGCCCGAGGAGGTGTCGCACAGCACCTCGGCATCCCCGAGGTCGCCGTCAATGTGGACGTCTCCCGACGACACGTCGACCGTCAGGTCGAGCCCGGGCGGGATCGCCACCGTGATCGTGCCGGAGCTGCGGTCGCTGAAGCCGCCGAAGCTCCACGAGCCATGGTTGCGCTTCGAGATCACGCGCAGCTCGCCGCCCGCCTCCTTGAACTGCGGCGCGTACTCCCTGGCGAGGCGCTCGGCCCGGGAGCCGGTGAACTCCATGTCGACCTCGACATCGACCGTGCTGCCGGGTCGGACCGTGACCACGACATCCTGGAAGCTGGCGTCGACCAGCACCCGACGGGCGCCGTCAACGGCAAAGCTGTGACTCTCGTGCACGGTCTGCGTCGATGACGACGCGACGGCGGGAACAAACAGCAGGGCGAGCGCGGTGACGACGAGAACGACCATCCAGCGAATACGCATGTCAACCTCCCGGGATGCGAGCATGACCTCTCCACCGCGATGAACGGAGAAACCCACCCAGAGGTTCTCGAACCCGGAATCTCGTCCTGCTCGAATCACTACCGGTCTGGCGTCTAGCGCCCCCTCTTACCTCCTCACCTTCTCACTTTCCCGCTAATCCACCGAGAGCACCATCGCGAGGTTGGTGGAGCCCTTGACCCCGAACGGGACCCCGGCCATCACGATCACCCGGTCCCCCTGCGCCGCGAGGCCGGCCTGAAGCACCCAGCGGTTCGCAGTCTCGAGCAGCGGATCCGTGGAGCCGAGAATGTCGGTGACCGCGGGAACAACGCCCCAGGAGAGGGCGAGCTGGCGGGCTACGGCAAGGCTCGGCGTGAGCCCCAGCACCGGCACGCCGGGTCGCAGGTGGGCGATCAGCCGCGCGGTCGAGCCGGAGGCGGTGAAGGCGACGATGGCGGCGGCGTCGACGTCCCGGGCGAGGCGCCCGGCGGAGCGGGCGAGCGCCGCCGCGGTGCGCGGCAGCACCGCCGATATCGGCTCGCGCAGGATCGAATCCGAGTCGAGCGTCGGCTCGACCACCCGCGCGATCTTGTCGAGCATCCCCACCGCCTCGATCGGGTACTGCCCGATCGCGGTCTCCTCGGACAGCATCACCGCGTCGGTGCCGTCGAGCACGGCGTTGGCCACGTCCGAGGCCTCCGCGCGCAGCGGGCGCGGGCTGGTGACCATCGAACGCAGCATCTGGGTGGCGGTGATCACCGGCTTGCCGGCGCGGCGGGTCTCGCTGATGACCCGCTTCTGCACCAGCGGTACCTGCTCGACGGGCATCTCGACCCCGAGGTCGCCGCGGGCGACCATCACGCCGTCAACCGCGGAGAGAATCGCCTCGAGGCGTTCGATCGCCTGCGGCTTTTCCAGCTTGGCGATCACCAGCGGGGGATTCGGCCGACCCGCCAGCATCGCGCGCACCGGCTCGATGTCGCGCTCGTGGCGCACGAAGGACAGGGCGACGAGATCGACTGCTTCCTCGATTCCTACCGCGAGGTCGTCGCGGTCCTTGTCGGTGAAGGACGGAACGCGCAACGTTGTGCCGGGGAGGTTCACTCCCTTGTGCGAGGCGACGCGGTCGCCCACGATGACCTCGCACCGCAGGCGCCCGTTGGTGTGCTCCAGGACCTTCAGCTCGATCAGGCCGTCGGCCATCAGGATCCGCTCGCCGTCGCGGATGTCCTCGAGCAGGTACGGGTAAGCGACCGGGAGGTCGTCCGGCCAGGGGGCGGTACCGACAGGCACCAGGTCGACACGTCCGCCGGTCGCCAGGTCGCGTTCGCCGCCGGGTAGCTCGCCGAGCCGGATCTTCGGTCCGGCGAGGTCCTGGAGGATGGCGACCTCGCGCCCCCGCTCCCTCGCCACGTCGCGCACCATACGGATCGTTCGTCGGTGGCTCTCGCGATCCCCGTGGGAGAAGTTGAGCCGGAACACATCCGCACCGGCCTCGAGCAGGGAGGCGACACCCTCGGGTGAGGCCGTGGCTGGGCCCAGAGTGCACACGATCTTGGTACGCCGAAGTCTCGTGCCGCCGCTCATGCCTGCCTCCACTGGATCGTGAGCCAGTCTAGCAGTGCGACCGCACGGTTCCTCGGAGCGGGTGTCCGTTGAGTGAAGGCGCGCACGGCCCGAGCGGTTCGCGCTGCTAACCGACGTCGGCGGTGCGCAGGAGCTCGAGTACGCCGTCGGGCACGTCGGCCTCGGCGAGCTGCTGCCGCAGCTCGGGACGGCTGACCAGTCGGGCGATCTCGGCGAGCGCCTCGAGGTGTCCCTCGGGGTCGTCCGGCGGGCCGAACAGGACGAACGCCAGGTGGACGCGCCCGCCGTCGTGGGCGCGGAAATCGACACCGCGCGGGAGCTGGACCACGGCGCACAGCCGCACCGCGAGCTCCGGACAGTAGACGTGGGGCGCCGCCACGCCGTGGCCGAGGGCCGCCGGGAAGAACCGGTCGCCGGCCAGCAGCTCCTCGACCGCGCGGGCTGCCTCGAGGTCGGGAACGACCGCCGCGAGCCGCTCGGAGACCTTGAGGTAGAGCTCTCGCGGTGTGCTGACGTCGAGGCGCAAGACGAGCTCGCGGTGCAGCGCCCGGCGCAGGATGTCGACCTCGCGGCGCAGGGAGAGCGTCTCGGCCGACGCGAGCGCCTCGGAGTCGGGGGACGGATCGACGACCACACGCCCTTCGATCAGCGCGACCAGAGAGGTCACGACCTCGCCGGACGCCGCGTGGGGCCCGAGACTCTGCACTACACGCGCCTCGCCGTGTACCAGCTCGGCTGACAGTGCCGAGGGTTTCGGCAGGCCGGACCAGACCTGCGTGCCTGCAACGGCCGGAGACCCGTCGCGGGTGCCTGTCGTGCCCCAGCGGAACAGATGGTCCTTGCCGAATCGCTCCCGCCAGCGCTCGCACAGCAAGCTGTTGAGGTCCTCGTTGTCGGTCAGGGCCAGCAGTCGTCCCGCCTCGACCAGCTCGGGCCGCTCGTCGATCGCGAGGTCGCGGGCGTCCTCGCGGATCGCGACCAGCCCGTCGTCGAGGGCCTGCGCGACCCGCCGCGGGTTGGTGTCGACCAGCACCACCGGGACTTTGCCGCGCGCGATCAGAAAGCGGGCGATCTGGCGGGCGAGCTGGTGGGCGCCGACGATCATCCAACCGGTCGGGCGCGTACGGACGAGGCCAAGCAGCCGCGCCAGCGGCCCTGCGGTGAACCCGGCCAGCAGGACCGTCGCGATGATCACCGAGTAGGTGAAGGTCTCGACAAACACCCCCGCGAACTCTCCTCCGGCGCGGCTCTTGAGGTCGATCGCGAAGAGCGAGGCCATTGAGGCGGCGACGATCCCGCGCGGGGCGACCCAGCCGAGAAAGACCTTCTCGCGCCATCTGACGCCGAGGCCAGCCGACGACAGCGCGACGTTGAGCGGCCGCACCACGAGGACCACCGCGGCGACCAGCGCGGCCCCCCGCCAGCCGAGGCGCGCGAAGTCGGCGAACTGAAGGCGAGCGGCGAGGAGCACGAACAGCATGCCGATCATCAGCTCGGTGATGTCGGCCTTGAAGCGCTTGACGTCGGCGAGGCCGGCGGGCCGCCGCGCGCCAATGACGAACCCGGCCGCGACCACGGAAAGCAGGCCCGCCTCGGCAAAGCCGAGCTGGTGTCCGACCGCCTCGGTGATCCCGAACACCAGGATCGCTCCCCCGAGGGTGAACACGTTCTGGAGGTCGTCCGGCACCAGCTCGAGCTCCAGCACCCGCGCCAGAATGTATCCGCCCAGCGCTCCGATGGCGAGCCCGGTCACCACCCTCAGGGCGAGGTTGACGAGCGCGAGCTCGCCGCCGAGGCCATCGACGAACTCGAAGCACAGGATGGCGATGAAGACGCCGATCGGGTCGATCAGCACCCCCTCCCAGTGCAGGATCTGGTGGACCCGGGCTGTGACATGGATGCGCTTGAGCAGCGGCGCGATGACCGTCGGGCCGGTGACGATGACCAGGCTCCCGGCGAGCAGCGCGACCGGAATTGGGAAGGAGAACAGGAGCCACGCAAGGACCGCGGTCGCGAACCAGGTCACCAGGACGCCCACCGACAGCAGGCGTCGGATCAGGGCCGAGGCGGAGCGGTAGCCGCTGACCTCGAGCGTGAGCCCGCCTTCGAACAGGATCAGGCCGACCGCGAGCGACACCACCACCGGGAGCAGATCGCCCAGGCTCGAGGGCTGGACCACGCCGAGGACCTCCGGGCCGAGCACGATGCCACCGAGCAGTAGCACGACGATCGCCGAGGTCTGCAGCCGCCGTGCGACGACCATCAGCATCGCCCCTGCCGCGACCGCAACGGCGACGGTGATCAGAACGGCGTGGCTCCCGAGCTCGATCCCTTCCATCGTCCTCCCGACGGTGGGCGTATTCTAGCCTGCGCTTCTCACCGCCTTACCCTGCGGGCACTGACCAGCAGCGCGCTGCACATATTCTAGAATATATCTATATATAGTTCGACAGATCACGAGACAGAAAACCCCACATAGAAAATATATAGTTTGCAATGCAATAGTTTATACTTGATTTTCGCAAGACGTGACCCTCCCCAGAAATACTCGACATAACATCGTTGTTGCTCGAGCCGAACCCGGTCGGAGACCGGAGAATTCTGGAGGTACCTCATGAAGAGTGTGAAGTTCTCGATCGCCGTCCTCGCCATCACCACCTTGGCCGCCGCGCCCGCCGTCGCTGGCGACTGCGCCGGTAGCTCCAAGGCGACCTACGCATCGAACATGACGACCGCCCCGGCGAACCTCGTCGAGACCGCTGTCGCCGCCGGCCAGTTCGACACTCTCGTCGCCGCGGTCAAGGCCGCCGGCCTCGCCGACACGCTCGCAACGGGCGGCCCGTTCACGGTCTTCGCGCCAACCGATGCGGCCTTCGCCAAGCTCCCGGCAGGAACGGTCGAGGCGCTCCTCGCCAACCCGGACAAGCTGCGCTCGATCCTGCTCTACCACGTGGTGTCCGGCAAGGTCTACTCGAGCGACGTCGTCAAGCTCAAGTCAGCCACGACCGCCGAGGGCTCCGACGTCCAGATCCGCACCGAGGGCGGCTCCGTGATGGTGGACAACGCCAAGGTCATCGCCACCGACATCGAGAGCTCCAACGGCGTGATCCACGTGATCGACACCGTCATCCTGCCGCGCGGCTGACGCAGCCCGCCTGAACCCCGCTTGCTCCGGCGCACCCTCAGGGTGCGCCGGTTTCTCTTACACTGACCTGCCGTCCCGCTCGACCTGCGCGATGTCGACGAACTGGGCCGCGGTATCGACGACCGGAGCCACTGCGCTGGCGAGGTCGAGTTCCCAGAAGCGGTCGTCGGGGGTCCTGACCGGCTCGCCGCCCGGGTCGAAAACGTGGTTGCCGGCGCCCGCGAACTCCTCGCCGGGCGCGACCGAGGCCTCGATCGCACAGCCCAGCACCCAGACCGAGCTCTCGATCGCGCGCGCGGCGAGCAGAGTGCGCCACACGTGGTCGCGCCGCCACGGCCACCAGGCGGGGGCGATCAGCAGCTCGGCGCCGGCTCGGAGCCGCAGCGCGCGGGCTTGCTCGGGGAAGCGGACATCGTTGCAGTTCATCAGTCCGATCGTCAGCCCGCGCCAGGAGAAGGCGACGTAGCGGTCGCCCGGGTCCCAGCGCTCGTGCTCGCGGTTGGGCCGGAAGAGATGGACCTTATCGTAGGCGGCGAGGCGCTCGCCAGCGCACCACACGGTGAGGCGGTTCGCGCGCCCGACGCTCACCGAGCCGCACACCAGAAGTGCGTCGCCGGCGGCGCGCGAGGCCTCGGCGAAGGCCGCCCACGTCCGCTCAGGCTCGAGCGTCCGGCTGTAGCCGGTCAGAAAGAGCTCCGGGAAGACCACGAGCTCGGCGCCGCCGGCGACCGCCGCTGCGGTCTCGTCGCGGAACCGGCTCAGGTTCGACTCGGGGTCGAGGCACACCCACCGGGAGAGGTACGCACGCATGCCGGCCTCCTCACCGAAGAGCATATGCCAGCGGTGGGCTCCCTGGATGTCTTGAGTCGCGGTCCCCGGCCCCGGGATCGCGGCTCGAGGCCGCGATCCTCGCGTACAGCGACGCCGCCGGCCCGAGCTGCGAAGGTCTCCCCGGACGTCCCACGTCTCGCGTCTTACATCCTGCCTCTCGCGTCTCGCGCCCCCTCCTCACCTCCTCACCTTCTCACCTCACAACCACTCCCACCGTGGTCGGATCGCGGGTGCCGGCGTCGATCACCGAGGCATAGGCCCAGGCGCGGCACTCAGGCGCCGAAACGGTGACGTCCGCCCAACCCTCGAAGGGAGCGATGTCCGCGAGCGGGTCGAAGAGCTGCCGCCACTCGCCGGCCGCGAGATCGAGGGCGATCGGTCCTCCGGCAGCGGTCCCGTCCTGGCGCCGCGGCTGGATCACCGCCCGGCAGGCCTCCGAGCCGAGGTTGACGGCGCCGAGGTTGCTGTAGGCGGTGTCGGAGCGGACGACGAGCGGCAGGACGGCGGCGTCGCCGGGACCGAAGCCGTCGTCGGGGCCCAACGCGGGGAGCTGCTGGCCGTAGGTCCCCGAGGCACCCTCGGCGAAGGTCCGCGCGGTCGCGGCAAGGGCCGCTGTGGAGCGCAGCACGAGAACGCCCGAGGCGCTGGCGCCGGGATCGAGCCCGAGGGCGTCGACCAGGACGTCGCGCCACACCTGGGACTCACCGGGACCGAGCTCGACCGTGGCGTCGGCGAGCGGGACGTCGCCGAGAAAGCCGAGGGTGAGCTCGGTGGGGGCGCCCGAGCGGTTGACCACCGAGACCGTCGTGCGCCACGGCGTTCCTCCGGCGCCGGCGAGGTGGGCGACCGCGGGCACGACCGCCACGACCGGAGTCGGTCCCGCCGCGTCGGCGACGGCGTAGACGGCGCCGCCGCCGTAGTCGGCGACGTAGACCGTGCCGCGCTCGTCCTCGCCGAACGCGGAGACCGTGAGGCCGGTCTCGGCAAGCACCGACGACTCCCAACCGCCCGCGGCCCGCCGCAGGCCCCATAGGCGGCCGCTGCAATAGTCCCCGTAGAGGTAGATGCCGTCGAGCCGGGGCAGCGCCGGGTCGCGGACCACGAAACCGCCGGTCACCGAGCATCCCTGGCCGTGGTCGTACTCCGCGACCGGCAGCACGAACCCCGAGCCGTCGCAGCTCGCCGCGCCGTAGCAATGTGAGCCCTCCAGGACGTTCCAGCCATAGTTCTCGCCGCCCGCCGATCCCGCCGGCTGGCGGTCGATCTCCTCCCACGAGCCCTGCCCGACGTCGCCGATCCACAGGTCCCCGGTCGCGCGGTCGAAGGAGAAGCGCCACGGGTTGCGAAGCCCCAGCGCCCAGATTTCCGGCCGGGCACTCGCACTGCCGTAAAACGGGTTCGACGGGGGGTTGGCGTAGGGGACGTTCTCGGGCGAGACGTCGAGCCGGAGCAGCTTGCCGAGCAGCACACCGGTGGTCTGCGCGCGGTTTCCCGGGTCGCCTCCCGAACCGCCGTCACCGGTCCCCATGTACAGGTAGCCCTCGGGCCCGAACGCGAGCTGGCCGCCGTTGTGGTTGGTGAAAGGCTGGGAGATGCGCAGCAGCACCTCCTCGCTCGCGGGGTCGGCCTGATCGGGGTCGCCAGTGAGGTGGTAGCGTGCGAGCACGGTGTCGCTGCCGTGGTCGGTGTAGTCGGCGACGAACCAGCCGTCGACGGCGAAGCCCGGTGGGAAGGCGATGCTCAGCAGGCCGCGCTCACCGCAGCAGGACACGCGGTCGGACAGATCGAGGAACGGCGTCGCCTGCTTCATCCCGTCGCGGACGACCCACACCCTGCCGCCCTGCTCGACGACGAAGATCCGTCCCGTGCCGTCGCCGGCGTGGGTCACCTGAACGGGCGAAGTGAAGCCGTCGAGCCGCTTCTCGAGCACGATCTCGGGCCACTCGGCCGCGACGCACTCCACCGACGCAGCGAGCAGCGACAGCAGGGCCACACCGGACACGAGCACTGGATATTTCATGGTGGTCCTCCGGTCCGGACAACCGCCTCGGACGCCGGGAGCTTTCGCCCGGCGCGTGTCCCCCGTCACCGATTCCCCTGCCTGGACCGCGGACGCAGACCCCGTTCCGCAGGCCGCCCCGCGTCGCACGCCTCGCATATCACGTCTCACTTCGCCTCCTCATTCCGCATTCCGCATTCCTCATTCCTGACCCCGACTCCTCACCGCACCGCAGGCGCGTCCGTCGTACCATTTCCCGGTGACCCGACCCCACGAGCTCCGCCTCTATGCCCATCGCGGCAGCTCCGCCGCGCTGCCCGAGAACACCCTCGAGGCATTCGGCCAGGCGCTCGCCGACGGCGCCAATGCACTCGAGACCGACGTCCACCGCACCCGCGACGGCCGCTGGGTCGTGTGCCACGACCCCGACGGCCGCCGCACGGCGGGCCGCCCGGAGCGGATTGCCGACGTCGACCTCGCCCAGGTCGAGCGCTGGGACGTCGGCCGCGGCCTGAAGATCCCGACCCTCGAGGCGCTCCTCGGCGCCTTCCCCGGGGTGCCGGTCAGCGTCGACCTCAAGCCGGCCGCCCCTTCGCGGGTGCGGTCGATCATCGACCTGCTCGAGCGCCTCGGGGCCGAGCACCGCGTCACCCTGGCGAGCTTCCACCCCCGTGTTCTGGCAGCTGTACGCCGGCTCGGCTGGCCGGGCCGGACCGCGCTGGGCCAGCTCGAGGTGGCGGCGCTGCGCTTCCTGCCCGCCGGATTCGCTCGCGTTCTCGTCCGGGGCCACGCCGCCCAGGTGCCGCGCGCGAGCGGCGCGATCCGCCTCGACGGCCCGCGCTTCATCGCCCGCTGCCATCGACTCGGTCTTCGGGTCGACTACTGGACAGTCAACGATCCCGAGATCGCTCGCAGCCTCATCGCTCGCGGCGCGACCGGGATCATGAGCGACGATCCCGCACTGATGGCGGACCTCTTCGCCGCACCAAGATAAGACACATAAACTATTATTTAGCTTATAGTTAGAAAACAACCGCACGATCCGCTCGCCGCACTCGGTAAATCTGGAATTCCAGTTCAGGTTTTCTCGTTCCACACCACGGAGGCGTGAGGTGCGAGTGACCAAGGCCGAGGAGTACGGGGTTCGCCTGGTGATGCGGTTGGCCACGAGCGGCCGGCAGCTCACCGTGCGCGAGATCGCCGAGTCCGAACGCCTGCCCGAGACGACGGTAGCGAAGGTGATCGCCGAGCTGCGCCGCGCAGGCGTGGTCGACGCCGAACGGGGCCGCAACGGCGGCTACTGCCTGGCCGTCGCACCCGAGAAGCTGACCCTCGCAGGCATCGTCGCCGCCTTCGACGAGCCGCTCTACGACCGCGGCTTCTGCGAGCGGTACGGCCCGGAGGGCCTGCCATGCGTGCGCTCGAGCGCG
>CAZQYU010000085.1:0-10880 GCA_964597585.1 uncultured Thermoanaerobaculia bacterium | reverse complement strand
CGGCAGTTCATGGACAGGGTGGAGTACTCGACCAGCAGCCACGGCGGCACCACGGTGGAGATGACCCGCAAGGTGCAGCCCCTCGAAGGGAGTGGGGAACATGAAGAGCACGATTCGTGACCTCGACGACGTCCGTATCATCGAGCTTTCTGGCAAGATCACCATCGGCAGCGGCGACGTCAAGATCCGCGAGCTGATCCACCAAGCGCTCGACACCGGACATTCGAAGATCGTCCTCGACCTCGCCGGCGTCAACGCAATCGACTCCTCCGGAATCGGCGAGATGGTCGCCTGCTACACCACTGTGACCAAGCGCGACGGTCAGCTCAAGCTGCTCAGACTGTCGTCCAAGATCAACGACATCCTCCAGGTGACGCAGTTGATCACGGTCTTCGACGTCTTCGACAACGAGCAGGAAGCCCTCGCCGCGCTGCGCGGCTGAGCCCGACGCCGCGCTCAGGGGATGGTGAAGTGGCGTTGGACCGCGGCCGTTAGGGTTTCGGAGTCGATCGGCTTCGGTAGGAACTCGTCCGCCGAATAGGTGTGGAGCGCCTCGTTCTCCCACCGCCGCCCCTTGTAGACGGCGGTGGTGAAGAACACCACCGGGCGATCCGCCGCAGCCACTGCCTGAAGCTTGGTCATCACCTCGAAGCCATCCATCTGCGGCATCAAGAGGTCGACGACCAAGAGATCGAACGTCTCCGCCATGACCCTCGTGTAGGCATCGCGGCCGTTCGCGACCTCGACGACCTCCGCCTTCATGTCTTCGAACAGTTCCCGAAGCACGGCACGAAAGACACGATTGTCGTCTGCAATCATGACTCGTTGCAGCCTCCGCATGCCTTGGATCCTCCCCCCGACCTCGCTCAGCCATCTATTCTAGCGTTTCCGCGAGACTACTGTGGGCGAGGTGCTGCCTCCACCCGCGCGGCGTACGTCCCATCCCCAACCCCAGGTGCCGGGGTTCCGGCGAGGGCGGTGGCAATCCCGCCAGGGAGCCTGCCGTCTGGGGCTGAAGGCAGGGCCCGGGTGATCCGCTCACCGTGGACCTCGATGCGCAGGTCGACCGGCGAGGCGCCCGGGGGGAGCCTCGCGATGGGCACGCGGACCACGCCGGTGGTCAGATGAACCACCAACACTCCGGGCAAGGAGGGCGACCCGGGCGCTGCAGCCTGCGCGGGTGCTGCCTGGCGGCCGGCTTTGGCGACCTCGAGCCGCTTTCCCGGGGTCTCGCCAACGCCCGCGGCTGGTGCGCCCTCAACGACCTCGTCTGAGGACGGCTCGCGCTCGCCAGCCGGGGCCACGGCGACGGATGCAGCAGAATCGGAGACGGCCTCCTCCTGCCGCAGTCGGCTCGCCGCCGCTGACGACGGTTTCGGTTCCTCGAGCGGGCCCATCACCTCGAGAGGAGGGAGAGGCTCCGGCACCGGGGTGGCCGGTCCGTCACGCAGCAGGCGATCGGCGGCGCCGATCGGCGCCTGGTCCGCGTCCTTCCCGCGCGGCAGCGGCTTGAGCTGGTAGTAGTGCCCCGGCGAGGGCTGCGCAACCGACCGCGCGACAGGCTGGGCCCGCACAGTCACGGTCGGTTGCGGATGCTGTCGGACGAGCTGAAGCGCGAGCAGGGCCGCGGCGGCAACCGATGCCGCGGCGGCGAGCCAGCGGAAGACGGGCCGGACGACCATCCGCTCCGCCGGCGCGCGTCGCAGCGGCTCGACCAGCGCATCGAGGGCCGCCGGGTGCCGTTCCCGTGCAGCCAGCGCGGCGACCGCCTCTCGTCCGCGGCGCAGGTCCCCCAGCCGGTCCCGCAGCCGTGGATCACTCGAAAGACGCTCCTCGAGCGCGCTCCGCTCGACACCCACGAGGTCGTCGTCGAGGTAGCGGCTGAGCAGCTCGAGAGTTGCCTCGTCCATCATCCCTCCACTGCGCGCCGCAACGCATCGCGAGCGCGAGCGAGGCGCGAGCGGACGGTTCCGATCGGCACGTCCAGCACCGTCGCGATCTCCTCGTAGCTGAGATCTTCGCCGTCGCGCAGCCAGATCACCACGCGGTGGGTCTCCCCGAGGCTCGCGAGTGCCTCCTCAATCCGACCGAGACGCTCCACCGCGACCGCGCGGAGCTCCGGACTCGGAGCTGGATCGGCGATGGTGACCGCTTCGGCGCACCCGTCTCCGGGGTCGATCGGGACCACACGGGCGCGGCCCATCTCTCGGCGGCGAAGAGAGCGCAGGTAGTTCCACGCGATCTGAAACACCCACGTGCTGATCTGCGCCTCCCCTCGCCATCCGGCCAATCCGCGCCACACCCTGAGAAAGATCTCCTGGGTCGCGTCAAGCGCCTCCTCCTCTTCCCCGGTCAGGCGGCGAGCCAGCCGCCATACTGGGGTGCGAAACCGGCGGTAGACCTCCTCGAACGTCACCACCCCAGTGTGCCACGAGACGCCGGCAGATGGTGCCGCGGCGGTGCGCTGGGCGGCTCTGACCACACCTCAGTAGGACGGTCTACAGATGGCGAAGTTCCGTGGCCTCGAGGTCCGCGAGAAGCGCGCGCATGCGCCGCTCGATCGACCGCGCAACCGCGAGGAACACCTCATCATCCTCACCGAAGGGATCGCGGATCGACCAGACGATCCGGCGGGCGGGGATGTTCGCCGGAAGGTGGCGCAGTCCCTCCTTGCCGACCAGGCTCACGATCACGTCCATCTCACCGAGGGGGACCTCTGCCAAGCCTTTGGCCGAGAGGCCGTCCGTGGCGTAGCCAAGCGCAGCGAGGGCCCTGGTCGTACCCGGCGAGACCCGATCGATGGGTGCGAGCCCGGCCGAAGATGCGACGATCCGGCCACGACCGAGGGCGCGTGCCATGGCCTCGGCCATCGGCGAGCGGCACGAGTTGCCGATGCAGATGAACAGGATCTTCAGCGGCACCATGCGCGCAGTGTACACGCCACGGTTGGTCGCCGAGGGCGCTCCGGATACAATCACCTGCATCGAGACGGCGGGCTGGGGCCGGCGAGTGCTGCCGCGAGTACTGCTGCGGGCTTCGGCCGGTCGACGCGCCGAAGGCCCTGCGAGATCTCACCGCCCGCTTCGAGGAGCGGACTGATTGACCCGAACCGGCACAACCGGTAGCCTGAGTGGGCCAAAGGAACGGAGCCGAACAAGGTGGTGCTCACCGGGTTCAACACCGACATCGACTACGCCGGTACGACCTACCACGTGCAAACCGAGGACAAGGGGCGCTCCAACCCCTTCGTTGAGTCACTCGTCTATGCGCGCGGTGAGATCCTCTACTCGCGGCGGACGCCCTACCACGACCTGGTCGCTCAGGAGGTCGACTCCAAAGCCATCGCCACGCTCATGGACCGGCAGCACCGGACGATCGTCGAGGCGATCCGACGCGGTCGCCTGGGCCAGCTCACCGCGGCCAGCGGCGAGGCCGAGGCCGACGAAGACACGACGATCTCGCGGAGCGCGAAAGCTCCCATCTCGAGTCCGTCCAACGAGCGTAGCCTCGACCAGGTCATCCTCGACTACCTCGAGGCACAACGCGAGCGTGCCCACCTCGTGCTGCGCGCGGTGGGCGACCAGGACTTTGTCTACGGTCGGCCGGTCCGCGTTCAGATCGCGGCGGTCGACTCCCACGGCGCCAACCCCCAGACCGGCGTCCGGATCACGGTACTGTTCAAGTCGACAGCCGAGCCGCGACGCCTGCTCCTCGCCGAGGGCGAAACCGGTGACGATGGGGGCTACACAGTCGAGACCAATCTACCGGCGTTCAACGGCGGCACCTCGGCAGTTGTCATCTCCGCCCAGTCCGAGCTCGGCCAGACGGAGATGAAGCACCTGGTCCATCGGTGACTTGCCACGTGGGCCGTTTTCCGCTACCATGCCGCGCGTGCGTGGGCCGTTAGCTCAATTGGCAGAGCAAGGGACTCTTAATCCCTAGGTTGGAGGTTCGATTCCTCCACGGCTCACCATCAACCCCCTTCGCTGCGAAAGTGGCGAAACTGGTAGACGCGCGAGACTTAGGATCTCGTGGGGTCAACCCCGTGGGGGTTCGAATCCCCCCTTTCGCACCACTCGGAGACCACTCATGCCGTACTCCTTGAGCCGCCGTCCGAATCACTCGGTCGAGATCTCGGGACACCTCGAGCCCGCCGCCGTGCATGAAGAGCGAGGCCACATCCTGCGCAGCATGCGCAGCACTGCCCGGGTGCCGGGTTTCCGGCCGGGCAAAGCGCCGACCCAGGTTCTCCAGGCCCGCTTCGCGGAAGAGATCACCTCCGAGCTCAAGGAGCACCTTGCCGAGCGTATCTGGCAGGAGGTGGTCGAGGGCGAGGACGATCTGCGCCCGTTGACGTCGCCGCGCGTGACCGAGGCCGAGCTCGAGCCGGATGGCGGTTTCCGGCTCATCGCCGAGCTCGAAACCCGGCCACTCTTTGAACTTCCCGCGGTCGAGGGACTGACCCTGCCCGAGTCCTCGATCGATGTTGGCGAGGCTGAGGTGACCGAGGAGATTGAGAAGCTCCGCGGCGAGCAGGCGATGTGGGAGCCGGCTGACGACGCCGAAGCCGAGGACGGTGTGCTGGTCGAGGCCGAGGTCCACGCCACTTTTCCCGATGGCGGTGGCGAGCCGTTCAGCGACGACCACGCCCACTTCCACCTCGGCAGCGAAGCGCTCTTCCCCGAGATCAGCGAGGCCCTGCAGGGCGCGCGGGTGGGGGATGAGCGCGTCGCCGAGCGCAGGATCGCGGAGGACCACACTGACGAGAACTTGCGCGGCAAGCGCATCGAGTATCGAATCAAAGTGAACGGTCTCAAGCGCCAGGTGCTGCCCCCGGTGGACGACGAACTCGCCAAGGGGCTCGGTCTCGAGAGCCTCGAGCAGCTTCGCGAGCGCATCTCCGGCGCGATCGAGTCGCGCAAGCATGCCGAGCGCCGCAGCATGTGGCGTCGCGCCCTGCTCGACCAGCTGTCGGCAGCGCTCGATGCGAACGAGCTGCCCCGCAGCGTGGTGCACGCGGCACTCGACGAGGACATGCATCGCTTCGCGTACTCGATGGCGATGCGTGGGGCCGATCTCGAGTCGGAGGACGTCAACTGGCAGGAGATCTCCGCCAAGCTCGAACCGGGCGCCCGCCGCAAGGCGATGGACACGCTCATCCTCGAACAGCTCGCGGACGAGTGGCAGATCGAGGTCCCGGAGGAGGAGGTCGACGCCTACGTCCGCGGCGAGGCCGCTCGGCTCGGTGCTCCGGCGGCCGAGCACAAGGCCACCCTCGCCCGCGAGGGTAAGCTCGAGGGTATCCGTGATGCTGCCCGCCTGGCTGCGGTCGTGGACCGCCTCATTCGCAGCGCCGGCGGGGAGGAGAGCACATGACCTTCACGATCCCCTACGTGGTCGAGCAGACCAGTCGCGGCGAACGCGCCTACGACATCTTCTCCCGCCTGCTCAAGGACAACGTGATCTTCCTGGGTTCACAGATTGACGACCAGGTCGCGTCGCTGGTGATCGCTCAGATGCTCTTCCTGGAGGCGGAGAACCCGGAAAAGGACATCTTCCTGTACGTCAACTCCCCCGGCGGATCGATCACCGCGGGCCTCGCGATCTACGACACGATGCAGTACGTCAAGCCGGATGTGGCGACGATCTGCATCGGACAGGCCGCGTCGATGGGTGCCGTGCTGCTCGCCGGGGGTGCTGCCGGCAAGCGCTTCGTGCTGCCCCACAGCCGGGTGCTGCTGCACCAGCCCCTGATGTACGGGCTTCAGGGCCAGGCGACCGACATCGACATTCACGCCAAGGACCTGGTGCGCCTTCGCGAGCGCCTCAACGAGATCCTCGCCCACCACACCGGCCAGACGATCGAGCGCATCCACGCGGACACCGAGCGCGACTTCATCCTCGAGGCGACCAGCGCACGGGACTACGGCGTGATCGACAAGATCCTGGTTTCCAGGGAGTAGGCCCGTGGGGACTAGGCTACAATAGGGCTCGGAGGACCGGATGGCCCATCGCGACGGCGACGTCTTGCGCTGCAGCTTCTGCGGCAAGAGCCAGCACGAGGTCAGGAAGCTGATCGCGGGTCCGACCGTGTACATCTGCAATGAATGTGTCGAGGTCTGCCTCGACATCATCGCCGAGGATCGTGTCCACGAGGCCAAGACGCGGCAGCAGGTTCTGCCCAAGCCGCACGAGATCAAGGCAACCCTCGACGAGTACGTGATCGGTCAGGAGGCCGCCAAGAAGAAGCTCGCCGTCGCGGTCTACAATCACTACAGGCGGATCGAGTACCACACCGGCCGCGGCCGCAACGACGTCGAGCTGGCGAAGTCGAACATCCTCCTCATCGGCCCCACCGGCACCGGTAAGACGCTCCTCGCCCAGACGCTGGCTCGCCAGCTCCAGGTCCCCTTCACGATCGTCGATGCCACCACCCTGACCGAGGCCGGATACGTCGGCGAGGACGTCGAGAACATCCTGCTCCGGCTCTACCAGGCGTCCGGTGGCGACCGCGAGGCGACCGAGCGCGGCATCGTCTACATCGACGAGATCGACAAGATCGCGCGCAAGTCGGAGAACCCCTCGATCACACGGGACGTGTCCGGGGAGGGGGTCCAACAGGCCCTGCTCAAGATCCTCGAGGGCACGGTCGCCAACGTGCCGCCGCAGGGCGGACGCAAACACCCGCACCAGGAGTTCCTGCAGATCGACACCACCAACATCCTGTTCATCTCGGGCGGGGCCTTCGTCGGGCTCGAAGACGTGATCGCCACTCGGCTCAACCGCAAGCGGATGGGCTTCGGCGTCGATCTCGGCGGCAATGAGCGTCGCGCGACCGAGCTGCTCGAGCACGTCCACCCCGAGGACCTGATCAAGTACGGCATGATCCCTGAATTCGTCGGCCGCATTCCGGTTGTGGCGACGCTGCACGACCTCGACCACGAGGCCCTGGTTCGAATTCTCACCGAGCCCAAGAACTGTCTTGTTCGACAGTACCGCCAGATCCTCTCCTTCGAGGGTGTCGAGCTCTCGTTCACCCAGGATGCGCTCGCCGCCATCGCGACCGAGGCGCTGACCCGCAAGGTCGGTGCACGCGGGCTGCGCATCATTCTCGAAGAGCTGATGCTCGACATCATGTACCAGGTGCCGTCGGTGCCCGACGTCAAGGAGTTGGTCATCTCGCGCGACGTGGTGGAGCGACGCGTGCCGCCCCTCACCGCCGTGCGAAAGGTCAGCTAAGCCGAGCCCGAGTGGAGCCTCATGAGCCAAGACCCACAGACCGTGCAGCTGCCGATCGTCCCGTTGCGGGACATGGTCGTGTTCCCCTATCTGATGGCTCCGTTCGTGGTCGGCCGTCGGCCGTCGGTGGTCGCCCTGGAGCGCTCACTGGAACGGCCGGACAAGCGGATCTTCCTCGCCACCCAGCGTGACCCGAAGGTCGACGAGCCGGAGGCCGGCGATATCCACACGATCGGCGTCATCGGCCGCGTCGTCCAGCACCTCCAGCTTGCCTCGGGCAACATCAAGGTGATGGTCGAGGGCCTCCAGCGCGCCCGTGTGGTGGAGTTCGTCTCCGAGCCCACCTGCCTGATGGCCGAGGTCGAGGCCTATGTCCCCCATGTCGTCGCCGACCAGGCGGTTGCCAACTACATGTTGCATCTGGTCGAGCTCTTCAAGGAGTACGCGAAGCTCTCACACCACCTCTCGGCCGAGGGTGTCCTGACCTCTCTGCAGACCCAGGACCCCGACCAGTTCGCAGACATCCTCGCCGCCCATCTCTCACTGCCCACCGCGGACAAGCAGCAGCTGCTCGAGATCCTGCAGCCCCTCGAAAGGCTCCAGCGGCTCAACGACATCGTCGACGTCGAGATCGAGAAGCTCAACATCGACCGGAGGGTCTCCGCCCAGGTCAAGAAGCAGATGGAGAAGGCGCAGCGGGAGTACTACCTCTCGGAGAAGATCAAGGCGATCAATGAGGAGCTCGGCCGCAACGACTCACAGGCCGAGCTCGACCAGCTCCGGGAACAGGTCGAGGGCTCCGGAATGAGCGCGGAGGCGAGGGAGAAGGCTTTGGTCGAGATCCGGCGCCTCGAGGGCATGCCGCCGGTGTCGGCAGAGGCCGGGGTGTCGCGGAACTACGTCGATTGGCTGCTCGCCGTGCCGTGGAAGAAGGCCTCGCGCGAGATCCGCGACATCACTCGCGCCGAGAAGGTGCTCAACGAGGACCACTACGGGCTCGAGAAGGTCAAGGACCGGATCCTCGAGTTTCTCGCCGTGCGCCAGCTCGTGCGCAAGACAACCGGCACGATCCTGTGCTTCGTTGGACCGCCTGGCGTCGGAAAGACCTCACTGGCACGCTCGATCGCCCGCGCCACCGGGCGCAACTTCGTCCGCCTCTCGCTCGGCGGCGTACGCGACGAGGCCGAGATCCGAGGCCACCGCCGCACCTATATCGGCGCCTTTCCCGGTCAGATCATCCAGATGATGCGCAAGGCGGGCTCGGTCAACCCGGTCCTGCTGCTCGACGAGGTCGAGAAGATGGCCGCGGACTTCCGCGGCGACCCGGCGGCGGCGCTACTCGAGGTCCTCGATCCGGAGCAGAACCACACCTTCCACGACCACTACCTCGACGTCGAATACGACCTCTCCAAGGTGATGTTCATCTGCACTGCGAACGTCACCCACACGATCCCACCTGCCCTCCTCGATCGGATGGAGGTCATCAACCTGGCCGGGTACACCCACCAGGAGAAACAGGCGATCGCCGAGCAGTTCCTGATTCCGCGCCAGCTCGACAAGCACGGCCTCGGGCGCTTCAAGGTCAATTTCACCGGCGACGCGCTGCTCGCCCTCATCGAGCGCTACACCCGCGAAGCGGGGGTTCGCAACCTCGAGCGCGAGATCGCCTCGATCTGCCGCAAGCTCGCGCGCCGCGTGCTCAAGGACAAGATCCCGCGCGGCGAGCTCCTCGAGGTTACGCCGGAGGTGATCGGGAGCCTGCTCGGCAAGCCTCGCTTTCGCGCCCAGCGCCGCGACCTCGAGCCGGTGGTTGGTGCCGCGGTCGGTCTCGCCTGGACGCAGGTCGGCGGCGAGCTGCTGTCAACCGAGGTCACGTACATGCGCGGGAGCGGCCGCCTCACGCTGACCGGTCAGCTCGGCGAGGTCATGCAGGAGTCGGCGCGGGCGGCGCTGAGCTATGTGCGATCACGGGCGGAGCAGCTCCGCCTCGACCCTGAGACCTTCGAGAAGATGGACGTCCATGTCCACGTCCCGGAAGGTGCGATTCCCAAGGACGGGCCGTCGGCCGGCATCACCATCGCGACCGCGCTGGTCTCCGCCTTCACTGGGGCAGCGGTCCGGGCGGACCTCGCCATGACCGGCGAGATTACCCTGCGCGGACGGGTCCTGCCGGTGGGTGGGATCAAGGAGAAGGTTCTCGCCGCATACCGCGCCGGCATCCGAGAAATCGTGCTTCCCGACGAGAACGAGAAGGACATCGAGGAGATCCCTGCCGAGACCCGGGGCAAGATCAGCTTCCATTTCGTCGACCACATGGACCGCGTGCTCGAGCACGCCCTGGCGCGTCCGGTCGGGGGCGAGGTGTCTGCGGCAACCGGCGACGAGCCCGAGAACCGGCCGGGCCAACCCGCCCTGCCGCACTGAGACAGAATGTGGAGATTGCCAGCGTCACGTTTCGCGCGGCGGCCCTTGCGGCCGCGGATCGGCCCACCGAGCCGTTTCCGCACGTCGTCGTCGCCGGGCGTTCCAACGTGGGTAAGTCGAGTCTCCTGAACTGGCTTTTCCGACGGGACCTGGCGCGCGTCGCCAAGGCCCCGGGCAAGACACGAACCGTGAACTTCTACCTGATCAACCGGAACATGTACCTGGTCGACCTTCCGGGCTACGGCTACGCCAAGGCCGGGCGCGGTCTGCGCGAGCAGTGGGGCGCCGCGATCAACGCCTACCTGTGCGACGACGACCGCATTGCCGGCGTGCTGTGCCTGGTCGATGTCCGTCACGGTCCGACCCCCCTCGACCTCGACCTCCAGGCGCTGCTGGCACGCATCGGCCTTGAGCGAGAGGTCGTGCTCACCAAGGCCGACAAGGTCGGTCGCGGTCCGCGGGCCGCCATGCAGCATCGCGTACGCGCCGAGCTCGAGCTCCCGTCACCGCCACTGGCGGTGAGCGTGGCCCGCGGCGAGGGTCGCGGGGAGCTGCTGGCACGCATCGACTCCCTGGTCACGAGCTGGAGATCCTCCGAACGGAGACAGTGAGATGGGACGCAAAAAAAAGACGACGACACAAGAGCAGGAGCCGGTGGTCATCCCCCTCGACCTCGACGACGAGATCGAGGAGTACGAGCAGGCATCGACCGAGGCCGCCAAGGACGGCCGGCTCGATCTCAAGCAGCTCAAGGAGATGACCATCAACGAACTGTCCGGGATAGCCCGCGCCCTCGGGGTCGAGAACCCGACCGGGATGCGGCGCCAGGACCTGATCTTCCGCATTCTCCAGCGCCAGACCGAGCGCGAAGGCCTGATCTTCGGTGAGGGAGTGCTCGAGGTGCTGCCCGAGGGCTTCGGCTTCCTGCGCGCGCCGGAGTACAACTACCTGCCCGGACCTGACGATATCTATGTTTCGCCGTCGCAGATCCGGCGCTTCAACCTGCACACCGGAGACACCGTGTCCGGCCAGATCCGGCCGCCCAAGGAGGGTGAGCGCTACTTCGCGCTGATCAAGGTCGAGGCGATCAACTTCGAGCCTCCCGAGGTGGCGATGGAGAAGGTCCACTTCGACAACCTCACCCCCCTCTATCCCGAAGAGAGGATCAAGCTCGAGGTGCCCGACAACATGACCACCCGGGTCATGGACCTGGTGAC
>CAZQYU010000084.1:0-10905 GCA_964597585.1 uncultured Thermoanaerobaculia bacterium | reverse complement strand
ACGGGTGGAGGGAATCCGCGTGAATCGACACGAACACCGTCTTGGTCCGGTCGACGCCGGCATTGACTCCACGACGCAGAATGTCATTCGCAAGATACCAGCGCAGGTGGACGCCGGTGGACGCGTCGTCGAGGCGGTACGGCGGGTGGGTCAGCAGGCGCTGGTCGCGGTCCTGGGGGAGGCGGTCCTGCGGGAGGATTGTGCACCCCCGGCTGCCATCCTCGATGGTCACGCGAACGGTCGCGCGGGTGTGGCGCTCGAGGTTGGCCTTGACACGGCACATGATGTCGTATGCATAGGTCGCCTCCCAGACTCCTTCGACGACCGAGCCCGGGTCGCCCCCGCCGTGGCCGGAGTCGAGCACCACCAGCACGCCCGAGAGATCGGTCGCCTTGACCACCTGGAAGAAACGTGCGAGCTCCCGGCGCTCGGTCTCCCACTCGAGGCGGCGCGGGTTGCCGGGCGGGAGGAACTCGGGCAGCAGAAGGTCGAGGGGGATGCGGATCGGGAATCCGACCGGGATCGAGGTCACGTCGTCGATCCCCGAGCGCCGCGCGATCTCGGCGGCGGTGGCATTCACCTGCACCGCCTGGAGCTGGCCGGTGAAGCGCACGACCACCGCCGAGTACAGGGCCTCACCTCGCCGCAGGCGGTAGATCGCGAACTCTCCGCGCGCGTCCTTCCCGTAGTCGAGGTCCGCGGTCGCCGTGCCGTCGGATGGCCCAGCGCCCACAGCCCTGCCGGACGCAGCTGCGGTCGGCGACGGCGAGGCCTGCGGGGTCGGGCTCGGAACCCGCGTCGGTGGCGGGGCCTGGGTGGCAGTAGGAGGACGCGAGGGCGTTGCCCTCGGCGTCGGCGTCACGACCGGCGCCAGCCTGCGAAAGATCGGGAGCAGCATCGACTCGGGCACCAGCACCAGGCTTCCCCGCCTCGGAGCGGAACCGGCCAGCTCCGGATTGGCGTGCTTCAGATCCCGCGCCCTCCGGGCAGTGCCGGTGAAGACCTCTGCCAGCCACGCCCAGCCCTCCTCGCCACCCCCGAACGGGTCGAGGACCCGGTGCTGCCAGCCGAGAACGACCCTGCGATCGACCGGAAACAGGCGCCTGACCGCCTCGAGCCGTCGTTGGGCGCCGAGCAGCTCCATCGGGACGGCGACCGTCCGATCGGCCATCGGCTGTCTCAGCGAGGGGTTGGCCGCGCGGAGCCGAGCGACCACGGTCTGATCGCCGCACAGACGGCGCGCGATCGCGATCCAACCCTCGCCGCGGCGCGGGGTGACGACCACGACCGGTGTTCCGCCTCGGTCCCAGCGCAGCAGCCCGACCGATCCCAGAGCCGTTTCGACGCGCTGCGGACCCGATGCGGCGCCGAGCAGGGCGACGACCGCTGTCGCGAGCAGGAGCCGTCGGCGCGCGCTCACCCGGCCCGTCGCTCCGCCGCGTCCACCGTCCGCGGGAGGTGGCAACGGCGGTCCGCCGTCGCACACCCGCCGCCGCCGCTCATGGCGGAGCTGGAGGTCCGGCCGGGAACCCCCCGCGAAGCGAGAATCGCGAGGAGGCGTGAGATGCGGCGCTGGATGGACGCAGATGGAGTCCTTCTCCTTCAAGAACTTCCAACGCCGCAGATTGCACCTCAGTCGCGATTCGCAGTCGTGAGGAGGTTTCCGCCCGGGCCTCTCGGCACACCAACGGCTCCCCCGCCCGGCGTTCAGAAGCACTCACGCAGGCACTGCGGCCTGGGGTGGAGGACGGCGGACTGGTCGGAAACTGGGTATACTCCATGAGACTTCAATGGGCGACGGTATCCTACCACGGCCCCTCGAATGCGGCAGGTGCCGGGAGCTCCTGGGTCGGATTCCGGCTGCTTACCGCGAACGGTTGGAGTCACGGGTCGGCGCCGCTCTTGAGTCCTCGACACGACAGGCCGCGCTGTTCGGAGCGACCGCCGAGCTCGCCGAGCTGACCGGCTCCCAGCGGTGCTCGGTGCTGGTCCGGTGTGGCCGGTCCGCGCTGCGAGTGGTCGCGAGCTCCGAAAGTCGCGACGTCGGCGATCTCCTGGTCTCCCTTGGCCGCTACCCCGAGCTCGCGTGGTTGCTCGAGCACGGCGAACCCGTGCTGATCTCGGACATCTCCTCCGACCCGCTCCTTGCCGATGTCCGTGAGCTCATGCACCACTCCGGAATCGTGAGCCTGGCGGCGGCGCCGGTGAGGCTCGGCCACCTCGCGGGGATGCTGCGTCTGCTGTCGCGGCAACGACGGCTGGAGACGGCCGATCTCGACCTGCTGGTCACCGCCAGCCACCTTGCAGAGCACGTGATTGCCGCCACTCCCGAGTCGCAGCCGGCTGACCGGCGATGGACCCAGCTGGCGCTGAAGGAATGGGACATGGTGCTCGAGGTTCGGGCGGATGCACGAGTGGCCGGGGTCTGGGGATCACCCGAGAATCTCGGGCTCGAGGCCGACAGCGTTCCGGGCCGCCTGCTCGACGACCTCCTCGCCGAGGTCGACACCGAGCAGCCGTGGCACCGGGCTCTGGAGCTTCTCCAGCAACCGATCTGCAGCCGCTTCTTCCTCACGGAGGACGGCGGTCGACGCCTCGTGACCGTCCAGAGCGTTCAGGGATCGAGCCCGATCGGAAACGCGCTCATTGCCGTCGCCAATGCGCAAGGCGACGGCGATCGTCCCCTCGGCAGCGGCTTCGACATCCCGCTTCCGATGGTGGTTCTCGACGGCAACGGAACCATCCGGTCGGCCAATCAGGCGTTCGCAGAGCTCGCGAGCGCGGGATCCGCACTGCTGGTTGGACGGCGCTTCGACGAGATCGTGGGCGGCCAACCCAACGACCCGGTGCTCACCGTGCCAGGAGGACACGCGGTGCCGGTGCGGATCCACCGCGCTCCCGTCTCCGGCGAGACTGAGCTCAGCAGCCTGGCAGCCCTGATCGATCGCCGGCTCGAGACGGAGGCGCTCCAGCGGGAGGAAAGTCTGCGCGCTGCGGTTCGGCGCCAGCTGACGGAGATCGAGAGCCTCAACCGCCAGATCGACGCCCTCGAGACCGCTCGCGCCACCTTCCTGTCGGCCTCCGCGCACGAGTTCAAGACGCCGCTGACGGTCATCCAGAGCTACCTCGAGATCCTGCTCAACGATCTCTCGGCCGGGCTCAGCCCGGAGCAGCTCTCCTTCCTTCGCATCACCTTCGACAGCGTTCTGCGGCTGCGGCGTCTGGTCGTCGACCTGGTCGACCTCGCAGCGATGGAGAGTGGCAGAATCCAGCTCGAAATCGGCGAGGTCGATCTCGGGCCGCTGGTTGGGACGGTGCTGGAGGAGCTCCAGCCGCTTGCTCAACGCGCGAACATCAGCCTCGCACGGCTCGTCACCGACGCCCTGCCAACGGTCCGCGCCGACGGCGACCGTGTCCAGCAGGTGCTGCACAACCTGCTCGACAACGCCATCAAGTACACCCCTGCCGGCGGCCGCGTGTGGGTCGAGGTCTCCTCCGATGGGGACTCGGTCGTCGTTTCGATCCGCGACACCGGCATCGGCATCCCCGACGACCAGCTGTCGGCGATCTTCGACGAGTTCTACCGCGCCGACCACTCGGAGCTCGGAAGGCGCCAGGGGGCCGGGCTCGGGCTGACCATCTCGCGGCGAATCATGCGAGCCCTCGGGGGTCGGATCACCGTCGAAAGCTCCGCCGGGGAGGGCGCCTGTTTCTCCATCCACATTCCGCGCTGGCCGCGCGCCGATGCCGACACGTGAGCCCGGCGCGGCAGTCGGGACCGGCCCGGAGGCCTTCCGGGCGCCGGTCCGATTGCACGGGCTGTGGGAGGCGATGGGCCGGCCGTGCGCGTGGCTCGCCGGCGGGTCGGTTCGCGATCGGCTGCTCGGTCGTCCGAGCGGCGACCTCGACATCGCGGTGGCGGGCAACGTCGAGTCGGTCGCCGGCATCGCACGCCGAGCTGCCCGCGTCCTCGGCGCCCACGCACACCTGCTCGGGCGCCCGCCCCACTCGGTGTGGCGGATCGTTGCCAACGACGTCGAGATCGAGCTCTGGCCGCTCGACGGGCTCTCCCCCGAGGACGACGCGCGTCGCCGGGACTTCACCTGCAACGCCCTGCTCTGGAATCTGCCCTCCGGACCTCTGGTCGACCCGACTGAGGGAGCCAGCGACATCGCGGCGAGAGTCTTGCGCGCAGTGTCGCGAAGTGGCCTCTCCGACGACCCGATCCGACTCCTGCGAGCGGCCCGCTTTCTCGCCGACCTCAAAGACTTCCAACTCGAGGAGGAGACCTCCGCCTGGGTGCGGGAGCTTGCCCCAACGCTCGCCGCAGCACCCCGCGAGCGGGTCGGCCGGGAGCTTGCCGCCCTGCTCGACGCCGACCGGCCCGATCGAGGCGTGGCGGCCCTCATCCGCTTGGGCCTGCTCGACCCGGCGGCGCCACCGGGCTGCACCACCGAACCAGGCTGGCTGTCTGCCAGGCTGGCAGCGATCCGAGCCCTCACCGAACGAGGTGAACACCCGGTTGCCGGAGCAGTTGCGGTCGCGGGCCCGGCGGCACGGCGCGGGATCCTGTTGCGAGGCCTCGGCGCCGCCCAGGACGATCTCGCAGCCTGCTTCGCCTGGGATCGTTCGGTGCGCTCGGCGGCGGTTCGGGCGGGAGCGAACCTCGAACGCCTGATCGCCACTTCGGACGGCAGCGCGGCCGACCGTCGCGAGCTCATTGCCATGCTCGGGGAGAGCTTCCCGGCAGCACTCGCAGCAGCAGCAGCAGCCGACGCCGCAACTGGATGGCGGTCCGGGCCCTGGCGCCGTTGGTGGCGTCTCTGGCACCGCCATGGTTCGTACCTCGCGACGATGAGACCGTTGCTGGGCGTGGACGAGGTCCAGGCCCTGACAGGTGGTCCCCTGAGCGGCCCCGAGCTCGGCCGCCTGTTGCGAGCCCTCGTGCGGTCCCAGGTCCGTGGCGAGGTCCGCTCAAGAAGCGGCGCGCGGCGCTTCGTACGGGCCGCCGCGCAGGGATCTGAGCCGGGTCACGGCTCGTGAGACCGGGCCTTGCCTCCCGCGACTCCGTCCGACTGACGCCGTGCTCACCATGGCACCGCACGCCTGGCCCGCATGATTCACCAGGGTCCCTCACGAGGCCGGCGGGGGGTTGTGCTGACAGGGGTTTTCGACCCGACTGGCGCGCAGGCGTACACGACAGTACATCGAGCACCGCGAGGCAAAACCACCTCTCAGCGCGGCGCATCACCGGCCGCAGCAGAAGCCTGGTGATGAGTGCAGGCTGGACCCGTGTTACTCTCAGCCAGAAAGGGCGCAGGCCGTGGAGCTCAACGAGCTATTGATGTTCATGACACGCAAGGGTGCGTCGGACCTGCATCTCAAGCCGATGCGCCCACCGCTGCTCCGCATCCAGGGGCGGCTCCTTCCGATCAAGGCGAACCCGCTCCAGCCGAGCGACGTCGAGCGCATGCTGCTCGACATTCTGACGCCGTCGCAGCGCAAACAGCTCGATGAACGTCAGGCGGTGGACGTGGGCTACGGCGTGCCCGGTATCGCCCGCTTCCGCTGCAACTTCTACCAGCAGCGCGGCACCCTCGCCGGGGTCTTTCGACGTATTCCATTCGAGATCAAGAGCGTCGAGGACTTGTCGCTGCCTGACGTGATCGACACCTTCACCGAGTACCCCGGTGGCCTGGTGCTGGTGACGGGGCCAACCGGATCGGGCAAGTCGACCACTCTGGCTGCGATGATCCGCCGGATTACGCAGACCCGGCCTGGTCACGTGGTCACGATCGAGGACCCGATCGAGTTCCTGTTCTCGGACGACAAGGCCACCGTCTCGCAGCGGGAGGTCGGGACCGATACCCCGGCGTTCCACGAGGCGCTGCGCAACACCATGCGCCAGGACCCTGACGTGATCATGGTCGGCGAAATGCGCGATCTCGAGACCATCTCCACCGTGATCACTGCGGCCGAGACCGGGCACCTCGTGTTCTCGACCCTGCACACCAATTCGGCCGGCCAGACCATCGACCGGATCATCGACTCGTTTTCGGTCGAGCAGCAGGACCAGATCCGGGGGCAGCTCGCCTTGGTGCTGCGCGCGATCGTGTCGATGAAGCTCGTCGAACGCGGGGACGGCGGCGGGCTCATTGCCGCAGTCGAAATCCTGGTCAACTCGCCCAAGATCTCCAAGCACATCGCGGCCGGCGAGATCAAGGAGATTCTCGAAGAGCTGGAGAACTCGGTCGCCTACTACCACATGCAGACGATGAACCAGTCGCTCATCGCGCTCCTGGCGCACAACGTGATCACATACGAGGAGGCGATGCAGGCATCGGCCGAGCCCGAGGACCTGTCGCTCAAGCTGCGCAAGCTCTTCCCGGCCATCGAGGAGCGCTTCAGGGGAGGTGTCATGGCGCCGTCGCCCGCGGATTTTTCGCAGATCACCGAGCTGCTCGAGATCAAGAAGCTGTTCGAAGAAGCGGAGGAGCGCCATCGGGCCAAGATGCAGGAGCGGGACGAGCAGATCGCGACGCTCGACAGTGAGCTCACCGACCTTCGGCGACGGCTTGACGAGGCCACCTCCGGCACCGACGACGTGCACCGTGAGCTTGAGCTCGCCCAGGCCGAGGCCCAACGCGTGCGCGACGAGTCGAACCAGAAGATCGCCGCCCTCAACGAGCGCATCCGGGAGCTCAATCAGCGTCTGACCGGGCAACCCGCGGGCAAGAACCCACCGGGCTTCTTCAAGCGATAGGGCCAGCTTCCGGCGCACGGCGCCGTCGTGTGCGGCCCAGGTGCGGACAGAGCCCGGCACTCTCTCTCTCGACTTGGAGGCCCATGGCCGGCGACGGCAACTCCACCGAAGACCTGCTCGACGAGCTGCACGCCCTGCTTGCCGAGGGTGAGGAGGGCGCGCTCGAGATCTTCCTGCGCCTCGCACGGCCGGAGGACATCGCGGAGTGGCTCGACCTGCTCGAGCCGGACGAACGCCAGCGCATCCTCAACGTCCTCGACCACTCCGCCGCCGGCGCCGTGCTCACCGACCTGGCGCCGTCGGTCCGCGCCGAGCTGGTCGAGGACATCGCTGTCGAGCGCCTTGCCAGGATTGCCGAGGCGATGCCAGCGGACGAGGCCGCCGATCTGATCGGCGAGCTTGAGGACGAGGACTCCGAGTGGGTCCTCCACCACATTTCGAATGAGGACGAGCAGGTCCTGCGCGACCTGCTCGAGTACCGCGAGGACACCGCCGGCGGCATCATGAACCCGGAGGTTGTGGCGCTCGCCACGACCTCGACGGTGGACGATGCCATCCAGGTGCTGCGCACCACCGATCCCGACACCGTGACCGCCGCGGTGTGGGTGGTCGATGAGCTTCGCCGGCTCCTCGGCGTGGTGCGCCTCCGTCAGCTCGTGACCAGCCACCCCGGCGCCAGCCTCGGCGACCTCATGGAGACCGATGTCATCTCGGTGCGGGTCGAGGCCGACCAGGAGGACGCCGCCGACCTGGTCGACAAGTACGACTTCATGGCGCTTCCCGTGGTCGATGACGAGGGGCGGCTGCTCGGTGCGGTAACGGTCGACGACGTGCTCGACGTCATCGCCGAGGAGGCTACCGAGGACATCTACAAGATGGCCGGCTCGTCGGCCGAAGAGGAGGAGTCCGAGTCGATCCTCCACATTGCCCGCTACCGCTTGCCGTGGCTGCTGATCTGCCTTGCGGGGACCCAGCTCTCGACCCTGGTTCAGGTCGTGGCGGCCCGCCACGTTGACCTCTACCAACAGGTATCGGTGTTCACCGCGGCGATCATGGCGATGGCGGGCAACACGTCGCTGCAGTCCTCAACCACCACCGTCCGTCGGCTCGCCCTCGACACCCTGCCCCGGACACGCTTCGTGCGCCACGTCCTGCGCGAGCTCACCGTCGCACTGCTCATGGGTGCGGTGTGCGGCAGCCTCGCCGCCGGCCTCGCCCTGCTGTTCGGGCACAACCCTCTCATCGGGCTCGCCCTCGGCATCGCCATGACCTTCGGGATGTCGGCCGCGAGCCTGCTCGGCGCCTCGATGCCGATCGTCCTCGACCTCGTCAGCATCGACCCCGCAGTCGCGTCCGGCCCCCTGGTCTCGACGATCAACGACTCGCTCGCGCTCACGGTCTACTTCACCACCGCGACGGGCATTCTGCTGCTGGTGGCCTAGCAGCCCGCAGGGCATGGGCCCTTGACGACGCCCGGGAGATGGAGACGCGGCCGGGGGCCTCTCCCCAGCGGGTTGCTTCGGATGAGCTGTGCTCATCCCGTCGGTCTCCTTGTGACGCGCTGTGCGGACCGCATAGCCCGTGGGGCGCGGTTGCCCGACCGGAGTCTCTTGCCCCAGACGATGCAGTACCCACTGCGAGCCCGGACTCGTCAGCCAGAATCTACCTTGGCACGAAGCGCAGCGGCGGTTGGCCGAGGTCTGCGAGGGCACGGTTGAGCGCGGGCAGTCCAACCGCATGGAGGCGTTCCCAGGCGGCGAGGCACGCCTCGACACTGCGCTCGGCCTCGGCCCAGCCGGCACGGGCGTCCGGCGACGGTGCAGCGTCGGCACCGTCGACGGCCTCCTGCAGTCCGCCAAGACGCGACGCAAGGCCGCGCAGGCTGTCGGGCGAGCGCGGCGGGATCCACCACGCGGCGTCGCCACCCTCGGTGGGCTGGGAGCCGGTGACCTCTCTGAGCTTTTCGTGGAACGCGTCGAGCAGCTCGGCCGCGGGTGGCGATGCGCCGGCACGGCGAGCCCTCACCGCCTCCTGCAGACGCTTGGCGGCGCTCGCGGCCTGGGCGACCCGGGCGCGAGCCCGCTCGATCTCACGCGCCAGAGCACACTGCGCTGCATAGGCCGCCGGCGGCACGTCGATCCGCGGATCGGGCGCGACCTCGAGTGCCTGCCGGAACAGCATCCCGTCGACCTCGAGCTCGACCGTGTACCGCCCCGGCGGCGCCCACACACCGTCTGCGAAGGGGTCGCCGTGGCCAAGTGCGGGCGGCGCCGGGAAGCGCAGCGGCCACACGAACCGGTGACCGCCCGGGGCTGCGGAGAGGGTGACCGGTCGGGCCACCCAGTCCGGTGTCGAGTGCACCGTGCTCAGATCGACATCCGGCGGCCGATCTTCGCTCGTATAGCGACGGACCGCGTCGCCGCGCGCATCGCGGATGGTGAGCACGACCGGTTCACTCGGAGCCTGTGCCAGAAGGTAGTCGACAGCGGCGCCCGGCGGAGGATTCGCCGCAGCGGGCTCTTCCTTCGGCAACGGGGTGCCGGTGAAGCCTTCCGGTCGCAGCCGCACGGCCGCAGACGGGGCAAACAACCAGGCTCCTCGTGCCAGCAGATCTGGTTTGATCTGGCGTAGCCGAGCGATGTCGTCGAGGATCCAGAATCCGCGACCGTGGGTCGCGATCACGAGATCGTTGCCCTTGACCTCGAGGTCGCGCACCGAGGTCGCGGGCAGGTCGAGCTGCAGGGACTGCCAGAGATCGCCGTCATCGAAGCTGACCTCGACACCGCGTTCGGTCCCCGCGAACAGGAGACCCTGGCGCACCGGGTCCTCCCGCACCACGTTGACCGTGTGGCGATCGGCGATGCCGCGCACCACGAGCTGCCAGTGCGCGCCGCCGTCGTGGGTGCGGTAGATCGCCGGCCGGAAGTCGTCGAGTCGGTGGCGGTCGACCGCGATGAAGGCGGTCTCGGGGTCGTGCGGCGAGGTCTCAAGCGTCGCGATCTTCGACCACGGCGTCAGCGCGGGCGGTGTCACATTCTGCCAGTGGGCCCCTTCGTCGCGCGTCCTCCAGACGAGACCGTCGTCGGTTCCGACCCAGAGGTCGTGATCGGCGAGCCGCGACGGGGCGATGCTGTAAACGACCCCGAACCGTGATCCTGACCCGGGGCGCAGCACGGCGGTCACGGGATCGAGGTTCCCGGGGGCGCCGGGATCCTCGCGGGTGAGATCTGGGCTGATTTGGCTCCAGTGGTCGCCGTCGTCGTCGGTCCGATACAGGCGCTGATTGGCGAAGTAGAGCACACCGGGCTGGCGGTGCGAGAAGACCAGCGGCAGCGTCCAGGCACGGCGGTGGCTGTCGGGATAGGCGAGAGTCGGGTCGACATTCCGGGTCTGCCGGGAGCGCAGGTCGAGACGTTCGACGCGACCGCCGAAGACCACCTCAAGGTCGCGCGGATCGGGGGCGATCATGCCGTTCTCACCACCGGCTGTGATCTCGCGGAAGTCGCGCGCCGTGATTCCGGAGCGGTTGGTGGTCCGGCTCGGCAGCCGCACGCCGCCCGAGTCCTGCTGGGCACCGTAGACGTGATAGGGGAAGGCGTCGTCGGTGGCGAGCCGGTAGATCTGGGCTGTCGGCTGGTTGAGCCACGAGCTCCACGTGGCGCCGCCGTTGAGGGTCACGATGGTGCCCTGGTCGGTACCGAGGATGCGCCGGCGTGGGTCCGTCGAGTCGACCCACAGGTCGTGGAAGTCGTCACCTGTCCTGTCTCCCCGCACCGGCACGAAGCTCGCACCGCCGTCGTCCGAGCGCAGCACGATCGTGTTCAGCGCCCACACGCGATTGGCGTCTGTGGGATCAACCTCGATCCGGCCGAAGTACCATCCCCTGCCCGCGATGCGGGGGTCCGCACTGGTTCGTCGCCAGTGCCCGCCACCATCGTCCGAGCGGTAGAGGCCGCCGCCGACATCGGCGTCGACGACCGCATAGACACGCTGCGGCTCGCTCGCGGCGACGGCCAAGCCGACCCGGCCGTGGCGCTCGGGTAGGCCGTTGCCGTCGAGGCGGGTCCAGTGGTCGCCGCCGTCGATCGACTTGAAGACCGCGCTGCCGGGGCCGTTGGACGGCGGGTAGATGCTCCACGGCG
>CAZQYU010000083.1:0-10914 GCA_964597585.1 uncultured Thermoanaerobaculia bacterium | reverse complement strand
TGAGCGGCTCGACGGCGTGCTCGACGCGGTGATCCGGAGGTAGCGGTGCACGGCGACGGGTTCTTCTTCCAGGCGTTCGTCTACCTCGCGGCGGCGGTGGTGTCGGTGCCGATCGCCAAGCGGCTCGGCCTCGGTTCGGTGCTCGGCTACCTCATCGCCGGGATTGCAATCGGTCCCTTCGGCCTCGCGCTGGTCGGCGCCGAGGGACAGGACGTGCTTCACTTCGCCGAGTTCGGCGTTGTCCTGATGCTGTTTCTGATCGGGCTCGAGCTTCAGCCGGCGCTCCTGTGGAAGCTGCGCGGACCGATCCTGGGCCTCGGAGGTCTCCAGGTGGCCTTAACGGCGGCGGCCATCGCCGGCGTCGCGACCGCGCTCGGTCTCGGCTGGCGACCGGCGGTGGCGATCGGGTGCGCCCTGGGCCTGTCCTCGACCGCGATCGTGCTCCAGACGCTCGCCGAAAAGGGTCTGATGCGGACCGATGCCGGGCAGAGCGCCTTCTCGGTGCTGCTCTTCCAGGACATCGCGGTGATTCCGATGCTGGCGTTGTTCCCCCTGCTCGCGACAGGGCGCCCTTCGAGCGTCGCCACCGGGGGAGGGGATCACGGCGGGACCTGGGTCGCGGGCCTGCCGGGATGGGCACAGACCCTGGTCGTCCTGGCAGCGGTGGTGGCGATCATCGTTGCCGGCCGGTTCCTTGTCCGGCCGGTCTTCCGCTTCATCGCGCGCACGCACCTGCGGGAGATCTTCACCGCGGCGGCGCTGCTGCTGGTGATCGGCATCGCCCTACTCATGACCCAGGTCGGTCTCAGCCCGGCGCTCGGGACCTTTCTCGCCGGAGTCGTGCTCGCGACCTCTGAATACCGGCACGAGCTCGAGGGTGACATCGAGCCCTTCAAGGGCCTGCTGCTCGGCCTCTTCTTCATCGCCGTGGGCTCATCGATCGATTTTGCCCTGATCGCGGCCCGGCCGGGTCTGATCGGCGGCCTCGTCGCGGCGCTGATGGTGGTCAAGCTCGTCATTCTGCTGGCGCTGGGACGCGGCTTCCGGATGGGAGCCGACCAGAACCTCCTGTTCGCCTTCGCCCTCGCACAGGGCGGCGAGTTCGCGTTCGTGCTGCTGTCGTTCGCGGCCCAGCAGGGCGTTCTCGCCCTCGAACTGACCAGCCCTCTGGTCGCCGTGGTCGCGGTCTCCATGGCACTGACCCCGTTGGTGTTGCTGGTTTACGAACGCCTCGTTCAACCTCGCGTCGGCACCCGGGAGCGACCCGACCGCGATCCCGACGTGATCGCCGAGGAGGGAGCGGTGATCATCGCCGGGTACGGGCGTGTCGGCAACATCATAGGACGCCTGCTGTCGGCCAACGGGGTCCGCGCGACGGTTCTCGACCACGACTCCGACCAGGTCGACCTGCTGCGGAAGTTCGGCCACACGGTCTACTACGGCGACGCCTCGCGGCTGGACCTGCTCCGTGCGGCCGGCGCCGAGCGCGCGAAGGTGCTCGTGGTCGCGGTGGACAGCCCGGACAAGGTGATGGAGATCGTGGCGCTCGCAAAGTCGCACTTTCCCCACCTGACAGTGCTCGCGCGGGCCTTCGGCCGCACCGAGGCGTACGACCTCCTCGACGCGGGGGTGGAGCAGGTGTATCGGGAGACTTTCGACAGCGCGGTCAGGCTCGGCGCCGACGTGCTCCACGAAGTCGGCTACCGGGCTCACGACGCGCATCGGCGTGCGCTCGCCTTCCGCCGCCTCGACGAGCGCTTCCTGCGCGAGATGCGGGAGCATCGCCACGACGAGGCGGTGTATGTGCACGAGGCCAAGCGACGGGTGGAGGCGCTCGAGGCCCTGCTCCAGGCCGACCGCGCCGAGCCCGACCTCGACGTGGATGCGGCCTGGGACAGCGAGCCGCTACGCCGCGAGTACGGCGGCACCGCAGGCGGCTGAGCTACTCGACTCGAAGGGGATTGCCGGCGCCGTCGACCCCGGCAAAGAGCACGATCACCGGGAAGGCCTCACGGCGAAGCGCCTGCCGGAGCTTGGGCGATGTCCACCACGGTAGCCCTCCGGACTGGACCAGGGCGTTGACCCCGTCGGAGCGGCCCGAGACGAGGGCGAACACGTCAACCGGTGACCGTGACGCTACCTCCTGAAAGGGAGGGTTCCGAAGCGTGGCCTCGAGCACGTGGTCGTCAGCGATCAATCCGAGCCAAAGCGAGGGCAATGTCAGCAACACGGCCGTCGCCGTGACCGCCAGAGGCAGCCCGTGACTCCCCAGGACGCGGCGGATTCCGCGACCTGGGTCTGATGCGCCCGCCTCGGCTGCCGTAGACTGCTGCGCTTCTGACTCGATTCGGCCTGCTGCCATGTGGTCAGCCCAAGCGTACCGCAATCCCAAGTGTGACGATGAACGGGTCCACCGTGGCGCCGCTGTCGCTTCCGTGGGGCGTAGCGGTGGTCATCAGGTAGCGGGCCGTGGCGTTGAACATCCACCGTGACGCGCCGAACGGCACCTCGAGGCCGACCTGTCCCCCGAAGCCGAAGTCCGAGTCGAAGGAGATCTCCTCGGCGACTCCGGTGGTCCCGATCCGGACCTCCAGGCTCCGGTAGCCGACCCGGGCGACCTGGACCCCGAGGTAGAGCCGCGCGCGTCCTTCAGGAACGGCGTAGTAATTGGTGCCGAGGCTGACCGGCGTGATGCCGAGCCCCTGGGTCACCCGGACAGATGGCGGCACGGCGCTGACCGAGACGCTGACGCCCGGCTGCGCGAAGAGAGCGCCGAGCTCGAGACCCCATCGCGGCGCGATCATGTACTCGAGTGCGAGCCCGCCGCCGCCGGCCGACTCGAGGTTGACCGCGACCTCGCCGGGCTCGGCGGACACGAGGGTCGACCCGCCGGTGGGCTCGACGAACGCGGCGAAGAGCCGCAGCTTCAGATCTCCGGCAGGCGCTGGGCGGGCGGCGGCGAGGATGACGGCGACAGCCGCCAGAGCACGAATGGCACGAGATGCTGGCATGGTCACGCTCCTGTCTGGTTTTCGGGATCTCGTGGTTGGGCGGCGGCCGTCGTGGCGTCGGGTTGGGGGGAAGCTGCCGGTGCAGGCAGCTGGATCGGGGACAGGGCACGGGGCGCCGGGGAGGTTGACCCTTCGCTCGGGAGAGACGGGCACGAGCGAGCCAGCGACGCGATCAGGACGATCAGGAGGATCAACGCTGCGACCAGGGTCACCTCGGTCTGGCGGCGGCCGGCGTTGTCTTCGAGCAGTCGAACCGGCGAAACGTCCATGTGATTTGCTCCCCTGTTGCCGCTCCGCTGCGGGCGGTTCGACGGATCGACTGAGGGACGGGTGATCCGCAATGTTGTCTCCTGCTCCGGTATGCGATGATTGGGAGGGAATCCCGCAACACCTTGGCTTCGACGCCCGTATGTTGTCTCAGTGCAGATGGATGTCCAGCCGGGTTGTGGTGCGGTGGAACGGCTGCAGATGACCGTGGCTTTTGACGGACGAGACCGCATCACGGCAATTATCACGGGTCTTAGCGCCGATGGTGGGGTGAGGCCGCAGGCCGCCGACGAGCTCCTGCCACTGGTCTACGACCAGCTGCGACGCCTCGCACGACGTCTTCTGTCCCGGGAGCGGCCCGGACATACGCTGCAGCCGACCGCCCTCGTTCACGAGGCCTACCTCAAGCTCGTCGACCAGACGCGGGTCGACTGGAAGGGGCGGACGCACTTCTTTGCCGCAGGCGCCCAGGCGATGCGGCACATCCTGGTCGACCATGCCCGCGGACGCGGCAGGGCGAAGCGGGGCGGGGGGTGGAACCGGGTCACGCTGGGCGAGGATGCGGCACCCTTCGCTGACGGAGGCCTCGACGCGGACGAGCTGCTGGCGCTGGACGAAGCGATGCAGCGGCTCGCGAAGCTCGACGAGCGCAGCGCGCGGGTCGTCGAGCTGCGCTTCTTCGGCGGTCTGACTGTGCCCGAGGTGGCCCACGTCCTGGCGGTGTCCACGCGGACGGTCGAAGGCGATTGGACCCACGCCCGCGCGTGGCTGAACCGGGAGCTCGACTGCGGAGGCGCACCGTGAGCTCAAGTCGCTATGAGCGGGCGAAGGAGATATTCCTCGACGTCTGCGACCTTGGAGCGGACGAGCGATCCTCCGTGCTCGACGAGGCCTGTGCCGGGGACATCGAGCTGCGCAGGGACGTCGAGGAGCTGCTCGGCTTTCACTCGGGCGGGTCCGGCGCTGGGAGCGCGAATCCAGCCGGGCCGCTTCTGGGAACCGATGATGACGTTCCCGGCTACCGCGTCGTCCAGAGGATCGGCGAGGGCGGCATGGGCGAGGTCTATGAGGCCGAGCAGCTCGAGCCGGTCCGGCGCAGGGTGGCGCTCAAGGTCGTGAAGTGGGGAATGGACTCGAAGGAGGTGCTGGCGCGATTCGAATCCGAACGACAGGCGATGGCCCTGATGAACCATCATGGAATCGCCACGGTGCTCGATGCGGGCACCACGCGACTGGGGCGCCCGTACTTCGCCATGGAGTATGTCGACGGCGTTCCGGTGACCGACTACTGCGACCGCCACCGGCTGAGCACCGCTGAGCGTCTTCGGCTCTTCATGGAGGTCTGCAGCGCCGTCCAGCACGCCCACCAGCGGGGCGTGATCCACCGCGACCTCAAGCCGTCGAACATCCTCGTGGCCGGTGAGGGCGATCAGGCGGTGCCCAAGATCATCGACTTCGGGATCGCCAAGGCGACCTCGCAGCGTCTCACCGAGCGGACGCTGTTCACCCAGCTCGGTCAGTGGATCGGGACGCCCGAGTACATGAGCCCCGAGCAGGCGGAGATGACGCACCTCGACGTCGACACCCGCAGCGATGTGTACTCGCTCGGCGTGGTGCTGTACGAGCTCCTGTCGGGCGCGGCGCCGTTCGACCCGATCGCGCTGCGGGCGGCCACATTCGACGAGATGAGGCGCACGATCCGGGAGCACGAGCCTCCACGGCCGAGCACCCGCGTCAGCACGCTGGGAGACAAGTCCGAGGTTGCCGCACGACGGCGCCGAACCGATCCGGTGAGTCTGGTCCGGGAGCTTCGCGGGGACCTCGACTGGATCGTCATGAAGGCCCTCGAGAAGGACCGCGCGCGCAGATACGGGTCTGCTTCAGAGCTGGCGGCCGACCTCGAACGCCACCTTGCCGATGAGCCGGTGCTCGCGAGCCCCCCCCGTGCGTCCTACCGAGTAAGGAAGTTCGTCCGGCGTCACCGTGTCGGTGTCGCGGCGGCGGCGGTCGTGGTCGCCACGCTGGTTGCCGGCGTCGTGGGTACTGCGGTCGGTCTGGTCCGCGCCAGGCGCGAGGCGCAGTCGTCCGCGCGGCTGGTCCGGCTGCTCTCCGGTCTGTTCGTGAGCATGGACCCGACCGCGTCCGCGGGTCAGGTGCAGTCGATCGGCGACGTTCTCGCCGAGAGCGAGGCGAGGATCGACCGCGAGCTCGCGGCGGAGCCGCTGGTCGTCGCGCGACTGAAGAGCCTCATCGGCCAGGTTCGACTCGGGTTGGGTCAGCCGGACCGGGCCCGGGCTCTGTTCGAGGAGGCGTACCGGATCAGAACGGAGCTTCTCCCGGATGACGATCGGGCCGTCGCCGAGGTGCTCAATCAACTCGGCCTGGCGGCGCTCTCGACCGGCAAGTTCAGCGAAGCGTTCGACCTCGACCGGCGTGCGCTCGCGATCTACGAGGCTGCGGACGGCCCTGACAGCAGCTCGGCAGGCCACGTGCTGGGCAACCTGTGTGTCATCGAGTGGCGCCTCGGCCGGTACGAGAACGCGCTCGCGTCGTGCGAGCGCTCGCGCGAGCTGCTGGTCCGGGCCTATGAAGAAGAGAGCATCCCCGTGGCCGCCGTGCTTTTCAACACCTCGCTCGTCCTGCGCGACCTCGGGCGCATCCGGGATGCCCTCGACGCATCCGAGCTGTCGCTGGCGATTCGCGAGAAGCTGTTCGGGCCGTCCCACTCAATGGTTGGATGGTCGCTGTGGAGCGTCGGATTCATCCGCCGACTCCTGGGTGACCTTGGCGGTGCGCGCGATGCCCTTGACCGCGCCATCGCGATCCAGTCATCAGCGATCGGGCCCGACAGCTACGAGGTTGCGATGTGTCTCCAACCGCTCGCGGCGATTCGAGCCGCCGAGGGCGACCTCAAGGGCGCATCTGAGACCTTCAAGCGTTCCCTGGAGATGCTCGAGCGGGCGCGTGGCGTCGACTGGCCGGATCTGCCCTGGGTGCTGCGCCAGTACGGAGGCGTGCGGCGCCGCCTCGGAGATCTCGCCGGAGCGCAGGCGCTGATCGAGCGCGCGATCGCGGTCGCGAAGCAGGCCCTCGGGGAGGACCATCCCGAGGTCGCCTACTCGATAGCGGCGATGGGTTTCCTCGAGTACAGCCAAGGCCGCCTCGAACAGGCGCGCACCCACTACGAGCGCTCGCTCGAAGTCCTTGTGCACACGCTGCCCCCCCGGTCCCGCTGGCTCGGGGCGACGCGCTTCAACCTGGCCTGTCTCGATGCGCTACAGGGCCGCAGGGACGAGGCCCTGGCGCAGCTCAGGGCTGCGCTCGACACCGACTGGACGCCGCGAGACATCGCGAACGACCACGATCTTGCGTCGCTGCGCGGTGACCCGGAGTTCGAAGAGATGCAGGCGGAGGCCCTGCGGCGGCTGGATCGTTGACCGGAACATGAAGAAAGCGCCCGGCGTCGCACCGGGCGCCTTGAGAGGAGCTGGTCGACAGCTGCCGGTCAGAAGTGGGCGACGAACTCCAGCCCGACCGTCCGCGGCTCGTTGGTGAAACCGGTCAGGTTGTCGAAGTCGATGCCGCCGCGCAGGATCTTCGCGTCGAGGAGGTTGCGCGCGAACAGGGCGACCTCGTAACGGGCCTGGTTCCAGGCATAGCCGAGACGGAGGCCGACCTCGAAGCTGTCGTCGTGGAACTCCTTGGACTCATAGAGCATGAAGTTCTTGTCGCTGTAGTAGGCGAAGTCGAGGGTGCCGAAGAAGGCCTTGGTCGCCGGGTCCGAGCGCCAGTTGACGATGCCGTTGAGAATGATCTTGGGCGCGTTTGGCAGTGGGTTGCCGTCGATCAGCGCGAGGCCGTCGGCATTCAGAGGATCGGTCACGGTGCAGCCGCCGCCGCAGGGCGCCACCGTGAGGTTCTTGTCCTTGATCTTGGTCGGGTTCCAGCTCGCGCCGAAGGTCATCAGCCAGTTTCCGGTCGGTGTCCACTCGATGTCGGCCTCGATGCCGTGGCCCTCGGTCGTGTCGGCGTTGAGCAGGGTGGCGACGTTGTACTCCCCGCCGACGGCGGTGAGCTGCTGGCCGTCGACCTGGAACCAGTAGGCCGTCATGTTGAGGCGCAGCGTGCGCTCCGCGAGGATCGACTTGAAGCCGGTCTCGAGCGACAGGATGGTCTCCTCGTCGGCCACCGAAACGCCGTTGGTGGCGGGGTTGGTGCCACCCTCGAAGTCAGGCGCGAACAGGATTCGGCCCTGGATCGAGGGCGCGCGGAAGCCGGTCGCGACGCGGCCGTAGATGTTGACGTCGGGGCTGAGCTTGTAGGTCGCGCTCAGGTCCCAGCTCACGTTGTCGGCGTCAGTGTGCTTCGTGATCGGCGCGATGGTCGGCGTCTGGAACACCGGCTGCGGCCGTTCGGCGGCGAAGTCCTTCTTGTCCTTGGTGTAGCGCAGTCCTGCGGAGAGGTCCCACATCTGCGAGAGGTGGTAGGTGAGTGAGCCGAACAAGGCGTAAGACTTCGCCTTCTGGGTCTGGAACGCGAATCCCTCCTGGGGGTTGCCCGGAGCGACGCTGGTGTAGCTGTACGTGTCGGCCCGGAAGTCCTCGTCGAAGTAGAACGCGCCGACCAACCAGTCGACCACTTCGGCGTCGTTGGAGGCGACCCGGAGCTCCTGGGTCCACTGGTCCAGGTTCGGGATCCCGTCGGCGCTCTCTGAGTAGAACGGGATGAAGCCCGGCCCGTAGGGCGGGTGGGAAGCGTCGCCGAATCCGCCGTCGATGTCGCCCCGGCTGTACATATCGTTGATGCTCTCGTAGCCGGTGATCGAGGTCAGGGTTGCGGCGCCCATGTCCCAGTCGAGACGGACGAAACCGCCCAGAGACGACATCTCCTGGGTGTTGAGCCCGTCGAAGTAGACCTTGTCGAAGTCGAAGTCGGGGACGATCGTGTTGCTGCCCTTCTCGATGATGTTGGCGCGGAAGATCCGCGCGGTGCCGTTGCTGATCTCCCAGCGGTTGAGGCTGAACAGGGCCTTGAACGTGTCGGTCGGCTGCCACAGGAGCTGCGCCCGGAACGCCGTGGTTTCGAAGCCGCCGTACGCGTCATTCTTGCCGGTGTGGACGTTGTCGATCCAGTCGCTCTGGGACTGGTAGAGACCGGAGAACCGCGCCGACACCGTCTCGCTCAACGGCCCGCCGACCGCGCCGCTGATGTCGACGGTGTCGAAGCTGCCGAACGACGCGCGGAGGTTGGCGTCGAAGGTCTGGGAAGGCTTGCGGGTCTCGATCTTGACCACGCCGGCGGGGGTGTTGCGCCCGAACAGGGTGCCCTGCGGTCCGCGCAGGACCTCGATCCGGTCGATGTCAAAGAGCGGCATGCCCTTGACGATCGGGTTCTCGAGCACGACCTCGTCGACCAGCATCGAAACCGGCTGGGACGCGTTGAGGTCGAAGTCGGTGTTGCCGAGGCCGCGAATGTAGAAGCGCGGGAAGGCGCGGCCGAACGAGGACTCGAGGATCAGACTCGGCACCCGCGCGGACAGGATACGCACGTCCGGCGCACCGGCGGAGATCGCGTTGAAGTCCTCACGGTTGATGGTCGACACCGCGAGCGGAACGTTCTGGACATTCTCCTCGCGCTTCTGTGCGGTGACCACGATCTCCTTGAGGACCACCGGCTTCTGTTCCGTCGTGGCCTGCTGCTCCTCCTTTGACGCGTCCTTCCTCTCCTGGCTCGGTTGGGGCTCCTGTTGGGCCGGCTCTTGGGCGAACGCCGGCACGCCGGTCACCGCCACGGCCAGACTGAATACTCCGATACGACACCACCACCCGATCGTCGTTCTCAACATCGGCCCACCTTCCTTCCTGCAGTGATTCCCCCGGATTGACGGGCTCAGCATAGCAAGCTCGTGTTGGTCTGTCAGCGAAGGTGATCGCCTGACTCGGAACCCCTTGGGGAGGCGATCAGGTCCGGGTCCACACGACCGTGCAGCCTGCGACAGAACCGCTGCACGTGACATCCGTAGAGAGTGGGGTGGGAAGGACGGGCTCAGGATGAGGGACCGACGGCTCGGTGCTCGGGCTGTAGGTGTGGTCATCGCGGCGTTGTCTGCCGGGACCGCCTTCGCACAGGCTCAGGGAAGAGTCGTCAGCACGGTCCTTGACGAGCGCGGTAGCCCTCTGCCGGCTGTTCGCATCACGGCGACGACCAAGCGCACGGCAATGGCGGGCGGCGAGTGCCTCACGGGAGCGGACGGCCGCTGCACGATCGCGCTCATCGATGCCACCATGACCTACGACTTTGTCCTCATGAAGCAGGGCTTCCAGCGTCTCGAAGTGAGCCTCAAGATCGTGTTCGGGACCACCGACACGCGCACCTTTCAGCTGGCGAGCGAGGGCTCAGGCGCCGAGAGCCGCGTGGTGGTCTCGGCTGAGGACCGCCTCTCGATGGGGGAGACGCGGCTCGGCGTGCTCAAGCTCGTCGAGGCCATCGAAGCCGAGCGGGTGGGGGACCTCGAGTCGGCGCTTGTCGGGCTCAGGGACGCGGTCCGTCTCCAGCCAGACCTCGCGGCGGCCCACGCTCGCTTGGCCTCGGTCGCCCTTCGGCTCGGACTCGCTGAGGAGGCGGCGTCGGCGGCAAAGCGGGCGGTCGACCTCGATCCTGCGAGCGCCGCAGCATTGCTGCTGCGCTTCGAGGCCTGCCGCAGGCTGGGTGACGAGGACGGAGCTGCCGAGACGATCGCGGCGATGAGGGCCCGGGGATCCCTTGCGGACGCTGTCGCCGTGGTGTTCAACGAGGCGGTCGATGCGCTGAACCGCGACGACCTGCGCAGCGCCGAGACGAGCTTTGTCGCGGCGCTCGAGCTCGATCCGGACCTCGATGACGCATCTCTCGCCCTGACCGACATCGCCGCCCGGCAGGGCCGCTGGCGTGAGGCTGCGGCGCGTGCCGACGACGTCCTGAGGTCGCGGCCCGGCCATATCCGAGCGCTCAAGATCCGCTACGTCGCACGACGAGAGCTCGGCGAGGCGGACGCGGCGCGCGAGGCGCTGCTGGCCGTGGCGGCCGTGGATCCGGAGTGGGCCGCTCCCGACCTCTTCAATCGAGGGAGCAACCTGTACAACGCCGGCCGCGTCGCCGAGGCGAAGGTCGCCGTCACCGAGCTGCTCGGTCTGGTTCCCGACTACGCTGCGGCCCACTATCTGCTCGCGCTGTGCTACGACCGCGAGGGGGACCGCAGCGCCGCCAGAAAGCACCTCGAGCGCTATCTCGAGCTTGCGCCGGATGGCGCCGATGCCGCGTCCGCGCGCCGTCTGGTAGCGATTCTGGAGGGTTCCACCCCTGGATCCTAGCCCGCACGATTCACCAGGCTTCGCCGACGACTCGCCGTAGGCTCTTCTCGGCTCGAGCTCGACACGATGGAGGTGATGGGCCGGAGCTGTCGTCATTCGCACAATCGCGCAATTATCTCACTTGATTTCAGATAGTTGACTCCACACATGAGGTGCCGTAGCTTGGAGATGAACCGAGAAGGGAGGTTCCATGACCGAGGAACCCAAGGGATGTGCACGCGTCACCGGGGCGGTCCTGGGCGGGCCGGAGCCCGCCGAAGCTGCACCATCGACAAGTGAACCGGGAG
>CAZQYU010000082.1:9072-11046 GCA_964597585.1 uncultured Thermoanaerobaculia bacterium | reverse complement strand
GGTCGAGCGGCTTCACGCTGTAGAGGTCGACGACCCGGATCGCCAGACCCTCGGCGGCGAGCCGGTCCGCGGCGGCGAGCGCCTCGTGGAGGGTGATCCCGGCGGCCATCACCGTCGCGGCGTCGGTCCCGCTCGAGCGCACCACCTTCGAGCCGCCGACCACGAACTCGTCCTGAGGCGAGTAGATCACGGGTGTCTTGGCGCGCGTTGTCCGCAGGTAGACCATGCCGGAGTGTTCGGCGGCGCACTCGACCAGGCGCTCGGTCGCGACCGCATCCGCCGGGTAGAGCACCACGCACTCGTTCACGGCGCGGAACATCGCGAGGTCCTCGAGCGCCATCTGCGACGGCCCGTCCTCGCCGATCGAGACCCCCGCATGGGAGCCGACGAGCTTCAGGTTGGCGCTCGAGTACTGGCTCATCCGGATCTGGTCGAAGGCGCGCGTGAGAAACGCGGCGAAGGTCGACACGAACGGGATCCTACCACGCAGGGCCAGGCCGAGACCCGCACCGACCATGTTCTGCTCCGCGATGAACATCTCGAAGAAGCGGTCGGGGTGGGCCTCCTTGAATCGCCCGGCACGGGTCGAGTTGCTGACCTCGCCGTCGAGGCTGACGAGATCGGGGAAGCGGGGGGCAAGGCGGCGCAGGGCGTTGCCGTAGGCGTCGCGAGTCGCGATCGGCCCCTCCGGGACCTCGAGCGGGGGGCTGAGGTGGACCGAGCGGGCGCCCGGCAGGCGGTCCTCCGGCGGCGCGATCGTGCCGCGGGCGGTGTCGTCCACCGGTCCGATCTCGGCCAGCGCGCGCTCGAGATTGTCGCCCTCGAGCGCCTTGCCGTGCCATCCGTTGCGGTCTTCGACAAAGGAGACGCCTTTCCCTTTGAGAGTCTTCGCGATCACCATCACCGGCCGGCCGGTCACACCCAACGCCTCCTCGTAGGCGGCCGCGACTTCGACCAGCGAGTGGCCGTCGACGACCACAGTGTGCCAGCCGAAGGCATCGATCCGCCGCCGGTAGGCCTCGAGATCGTGGCCGAGCATGGTTTCGCCGCGCTGGCCGAGCCGGTTGACGTCGAGAATGCCGATCAGGTTGTCGAGTCCGTAGTGGGCGGCGAGCTGGATCGCCTCCCATTGGGAGCCCTCGGCCATCTCACTGTCGCCGAGCAGCACCCACGTGCGGTAGGGCAGGCGGTCGAGGTACTTGGCGTTGAGCGCCATGCCGAGGCCGATCGACAGTCCCTGCCCGAGGGAGCCGGTCGCGGCCTCGGTGAAGGGGAAGGCCATCGACGGGTGGCCCTCGAGGCGGCTGCCGAAGGACCGGTAGGTCATCAGCTCCTCCTCGCTCACCGCCCCCGCGACCGTCCACAGGGCGTAGAGCAGCGGCGAGGCGTGGCCCTTGGAGAAGATCAGGCGGTCATTGTTGGCAAAGTCCGGCGCGTCGATGCGGTAGCGGAAGGCGCCGCCGAACATGAGCACGGTCATCAGCTCCACCGCCGACAGCGACGAGGTCGGGTGGCCCGAGCCGGCGCGTCCGGTGGCGCGCAGGATCAGCGCGCGGATCCGGCGTGCGAGGCGTTCGAGCTGTTCGTAGTCGATCGTTGTCATGATGTCGTCCTTTCCGTCCGGTCCAATGCCCCGGCCTCAGCCGAGCAGCGCCGACACGGCAGGCGCGGCGAGGTCGAGCAGACCCCCGGGCAGGATGCCGATCCACAGCGTGAGCGCGGAGGCGACCGCGAGCACCACCCAGCCTGCAGCCGATAGCCGCGGCAGCGTGGGCAGGGCCTCCGCTTCGGGATCCCCTATCACCGGGCGGAGCATGGTGACCACCACCCGCAGGTAGTAGGCGAGGCCGATGACGCTGCCGACCGCGAGCACCACCAGCGGCAGCCACTGGGCCACCGACGCGCCCGCAGCGAGCACCGAGACCTTGGCGACGAAGCCCGCCGTGAGCGGGATCCCGGCCAGGGACAGCATGG
>CAZQYU010000082.1:7510-8972 GCA_964597585.1 uncultured Thermoanaerobaculia bacterium | reverse complement strand
GCGAGCAGGTTCCCGGCCAGGATCGAGGCCACCGCGAGCACGCCGACCAGGAGCATGAAGCGCTGCACCGGCGGGCTCGAGCCGTCGCCGAGCAGGAGTGTGAAGCGCAGCAGGACGGCGATCACGCCGCCTTTGGAGACGGTCGCGATGAAGGCGGCCACCGGCGCCGACGCGCCCTGGTAGACGTCAGGCGCCCACATGTGGAACGGGACCGCGGCGAGCTTGAATCCGATGCCGACCAGCAGCAGTGCGAAGCCGAGGTCCAGCCAGCCCCCACCACTCTCCCCAAGGCGCATCCGCGACGCGAGCAGCGCCAGGTCGAGGCTGCCCCCGCCGGCGTAGAGCAGCGCCGCACCGAACAGCAGGAAGGCGGAGGACGCGGCGGCGACGATCAGGTAGGTCACCCCGGCCGTCACCGCTCCGGACCGGACGCGCAGATAGGCCACGAGGCCGTAGAGTGAGACGCTGAGCAGCTCGATCCCGAGAAAGAGGCTCGCCACATGGGTCGCGCCGGTGAGCACCGCAGCGCCGAGGGTCGCGAGCACCAGCAACACGAAGGCCTCCTCCGAGCGAGCGGTGCGGGCGCGCAGATAGGGCGCCGCGAGCGCGACCACGGCGAGGGCGGCGAGCACCAGCAGGCCGGTGACCACGAGCGCGAAGCGGTCGATCACCAGCAGGTTGCCGCAGCGTGCCGGAGCGGCGGTCGCCGCCACCGGCAGGGTGGCGAAGCTCACGCCGAGACCGAGGGAAACGACCGCCACCACAGCGTCCGGGCGCCGCCGCACCGCGATCGCCAGCATCGCCGCGAGCGCGGTCGCGAGCAGCGCGAGCCACGGCAGGAGCGCGACCCACAGCTGGGGAGATGCCACCATCCTCAGCCTCCCACCACCGAGAGCACCTGGTGGAGCACCGGGGCGACGCCGGCGAGGAGCGGCATCGGGTACAGGCCGAGCCACACCAGGACCGCGCCCATCATGGCGACCAGCGCCACCTCCCGGGTGTCGAGGTCGGCGATCGGCTCATCCCCCCGGGGCTCGCCGTGGAAGACCTTCTGGATCAGCCACAGGGAGTAGACCGTCGCGGCCACCAGCCCGAGCGCGGCGACCGCCGCCGCCGGGGGCCACGCCTGCCAGGCCCCGAGCAGCACCAGCAGCTCGGCGACGAAGCTCGCCATGCCGGGCAGTCCGAGCGAGGCCATGGCGAAGAACATCGCGGCCGCTCCCATGCGCGGCACACGGGCCCACAGGCCGCCCATCTCGCCCATCTCCCGGGTGTGGAGGCGGTGGGCCAGGGTGCCCGCGAGCAGAAACAGCGCGCCGGTCGCGAAGCCGTGCGCCACCATCTGGACCACGACGCCCTGGAGCGCGATCGGGTCGAGCGCGAACACTCCCAGCAGCACGAAGCCCATGTGGCTGACGCTGGTGTAGGCCACCAGCCGCTTGATGTCGGTCTGCGCGAAGGC
>CAZQYU010000082.1:3616-7410 GCA_964597585.1 uncultured Thermoanaerobaculia bacterium | reverse complement strand
TGGAGCAGGTCGTCGAGGGCGAAGCTGAGCTGTCCGCTCACCGCACGGTGCTGGAAGGCGAGGCCGAGGATCGCGAGCAGCATCGCGAGGCTGCCGGCCTGGGTGAAGATGAGGAACTTGACCGCCGCCGCGGTGCGCCGCTCGGCGCCCCAGATCGCGATCAGGAGGACCATCGGGATCAGCATCGCCTCCCAGGCGACGTAGAACACGATCAGGTCCACGGCGAGGAAGACACCGCAGACCCCGGCGATCACCCACAGGAGGTTGGCGTGGAAGAGCCCGACCCGCTCGGTGATCTCGCTCCACGAGCCGACCACGGCGACCAGGCCGAGCACGAACGTGAGCAGCAGCATCACCAGGCCGAGACCGTCCACGGCGAGGTGGAGGTGGATTCCGAAGCTCGGGAGCCACGGCCGGTCGAGCTCGGCCAGCCAGTGCCCCGAGGCGGGCGCCTTCCGGCCCCACAGGCCGAGCACCATGCCGAGGTCGACGAGCAGCGCGAGCGAGGCGATCCAGCGCGCGGCGCGGGTCGAGAACGCGGCCGCGATCCACGCGGCCAGGCCCGCGACGAGCGGAATGAGGACGATGGCGAGGAGGATCACGTCAGCACCGCCAGAGCACCCACCAGCACAGCGCCGGCGGCGAGCACCGCCAGCGTGCGCCGGACGCGGCCGTCCTGGGTCAGGGCGAGGCCCCGGTTGAGGCGCACGGCGAGGCCGGCGATCGACATCGCGAGCGCATCGATGGCGTCGCCCTTCGCGGCCTCGGACAGGCGCACGAGCGGTCGCACCACGACGCGGTCGTAGAGGGCGTCGAAACCCCAGCCGTCCGCCCACAGCTCGAAGACGCGCCGCCGCGGTGCCGTCCCCAGAGGCGCGGCGACCGACTCCGGGCGGCGGCCGAAGGCCCACCAGGCGACCGCCACGCCGGCGAGCGCGACCACGGCGGCGGCGAGCTGGGCGCCGGCCTCGAGGCCGAGGGAGCCCTCATGGGCCGCCTCCGGGAGCACCCCGGAGAGGAGGTGGGAGAAGAGGTGGACTCCGCCCAGCGTGCGGGGCACCTCGAGCGCGCCCGCAGTCAGGGCGAGCACTGCGAGCACCACCAGCGGCACCCCGATCCACGGTCCCGGCCGGTGGAGCGCACGTCCGGGCTCGGCAGCCGGCCGCACGAACGCGATGAAGACGACACGGAAAATGTAGACCGCGGTCAGGAACGCACCCGCAAGGCCGCCAGCCCACAGCAGCGGGCCGATCCCCGGCGCCGACAGTGCGCGCCACAGGATCAGGTCCTTGCTGTAGAAGCCCGCCGTCACCAGGGGCAACCCGGCGAGCGACGCGGAGGCGGCGGTGAAGGTCCAGAAGGTGAGCGGCATCCTGCGCGCGAGACCGCCCATCTTGAAGATGTCGTGCTCCCCGTCCACCGCGTGGATCACGGCGCCGGCGCCGAGGAAGAGCAGCGCCTTGAAGAAGGCGTGGGTGACGAGGTGGAAGATCGCCGCGGTCCAGGCTCCGACGCCGAGCGCGAGGAACATGTAGCCGATCTGACTGATGGTCGAGTACGCCAGGACGCGCTTGATGTCGTGCTGGGCGAGCGCCGCGAAGGACGCCATCAGCAGGGTCAGAACCCCGACCACGGCGACCGCCGTCTGGACCGGCGGAGCGAGCTCGAACAGGACGTGGGTGCGCGCGATCAGGTACACGCCAGCCGTGACCATGGTGGCGGCGTGGATCAGCGCACTGACCGGGGTCGGGCCCGCCATCGCGTCGGGAAGCCAGGTCTGCAGGGGAAGCTGGGCCGACTTGCCGACAGCGCCGGCGAGCAGGAGGGCGGCGACGGCGATCGCGACCGGGGAGCCCACCGGCCAGCGCGCGGCGGCACGGGCCATCAGCTCGGGGATGGCGAAGGTGCCGAGGCGGTCGAACAGCACGAGCAGGCCGATCAGCATCGCGGTATCCCCGATCCGGGTGACCACGAAGGCCTTGCGGGCGGCGCGGCCGTTGGCGGGGTCGCGGTACCAGAAGCCGATCAGCAGGTAGCTGCACAGCCCGACGCCCTCCCAGCCGAGCAGCAGCAGGACCAGGGTGTCGGCGAGCACCAGCACGAGCATCGCGGCGACGAACAGGTTCATGGCCGCGAAGAAGCGGGCGTAGCCGTCGTCGTCGCGCATGTACTCGATCGAGTAGAGGTGGATCAGGAACCCGACTCCGGTAACGACGCCGGTCATGACCAGCGACAGGGCGTCGAGCCGGAGCATGATCGGGGTGCTCAGGCTGCCCGCCTCGATCCAGCGCCACAAGGTGCACACCAGCTCGCGATGCGGCGCCGCGAGCCATGCGGGGATCGTCGCCAGCGCCGCCGCCGCCGCTAGCCCGACCGAGCCCGCGCCGATGGCCGCGACCGCTCGTCGGGACATCCTGGCGCCGGCGAGGGCGAGGATGACGAAGCCCGCGAACGGAAACGCGATCACGAACGGGAGTGCACCGGCCATCTCAGCCCCCGTCCCTGCGGCCGGTGAGATCGGCGTCGACGTCGCCGAAGCGGCGCCACATCTGCAGCACCAGGGCGAGTCCGATCGCGACCTCGGCCGCGGCCACCGCGAGAATGAAGAGGAACATCACCTGGCCGTCGGGCTCGCCCCAGCGTGCCCCGGCGGCCACGAAGGCGAGGCCGGCCGCATTGAACATGACCTCGGTCGACATCAGGATGAACACCAGGTTGCGGCGCACCAGCAGCCCGATCAGCCCGAGTGCGAACAGCACCAGGGCGAGAAGCAGCGCCCAGGACATCGGCACCGCGCCGCTCACGATCCACTCCCCCGGGTGTCACCCGCGTCCTCGCGCCGGCCGACGTGGACCGCGGCGACGAGGCCCGCGAGCAGCAGCAGCGCGGCGAGCTCGACCGCGATCAGATAGGGGCCGAACAGCGCCCCGCCCACCGCCGCGGCACCGACCTGGCGGCCGCCCGCCCCGGACGGCGCCTGGACCAGCAGGCTCATGACCTCGGCGATGAGCACCGCGGCGAGCAGCACCGGCACCCGAAGCGCGCGCGGCTCGAGAGCGGCCTGCGCCTCCTCCGCGACCCGGCCGAGGTCGAGCAACATGACGACGAACAGGAACAGCACCATGATGGCGCCGGCGTAGACGATCACCTCGAGCGCGGCGGCGAGGGGCGCGCCCAGCAGGTAGAAGATCACGGCCACCGCGAGCAGCGACAGGATCAGGTCGAGCAGCGCGTGGACCGGATGGCGGCTGGAGACCATGAGCGCGGTCGCGGCGACGGCCACCGTGGCGGCGACGGCGAAGGCGATCAGCATCGGCTCACTCCTCCCCTTCCGGAGGCTCGGAGCCCGGCATCAGCGAGCGCACGTCCACCGGCGGCCGCTCGGTGTCGCCCGATCCGGTCGGCTTGACCCCGACGTCGAGCCCGGCGACGCGGTAGAAGTTGTAGCCCGGGACCTTGCCCTGGCCGGCGATGGTGAGGTCGTGCTTCTCGTAGACCAGGTCCTGGCGCCGGTAGTCGGCCATCTCGAAGTCCGGGATCAGCTGAATGGCGTAGGTCGGACAGGCCTCCTCGCAGAAGCCGCAGAAGATGCAACGCGAGAAGTTGATGCGGAAGAACTCCGGATAGCGTCGTCCGTGCTCGTCCTCGGTACCCTGCAGGGCGATGCAGTCGACCGGGCAGGCGACCGCGCACAGCTGGCATGCGACGCAGCGCTCGGCCCCGTCCGGGTCCCGGGTGAGCACGATGCGGCCGCGCCATCTCGGTGGCAGCTCGGGACGCTCCTCCGGGTACTG
>CAZQYU010000082.1:1514-3516 GCA_964597585.1 uncultured Thermoanaerobaculia bacterium | reverse complement strand
CGCGGCAGCGACGCCCGCAGCAGGATGAAGAAACAGATGAAGACGAAGGTCTTGAGCGCGAACCAGACGACGCCCGGCAGGAAGGACGGCCCCAGCCACCCGCCGAAGAACAGCGTGGTCACGAAGGCCGAGACCATCACGATCGCGGCGTACTCGCCGACGAAGAAGAGCCCGAACTTCATCCCCGAGTACTCGCTGTGGTAGCCCGCCACCAGCTCGCTCTCCGCCTCCGGGAGGTCGAACGGCAGGCGGTGGGTCGCCGCGACGCCGGCGACCATGAACACCACGAAGCCGAGCGCCTGCGGCACCACGAACCACATCCCGCGCTGCGCGGCGACGATGTCGCCGAGGCGCAGGGAGCCGGTCATCGCCACCACGCCCATCAGGGAGAGGCCCATGAAGACCTCGTAGCCGAGCATCTGGGCCGCGCCGCGCAGGCCGCCGATGAGGGCGTACTTGTTGCCCGAGGCCCACCCGGCGAGGACCACGCTGTAGACGCCCATCGCGGTCATCGCGAGCACGAACAGGAGGCCGACGTCGAGGTCGGCGACCTGAGCGGCGGGTCCGAACGGGATCACGGCGAAGGAGGCCAGCACCGTCACCAGCACGATCATCGGCGCGAGCACGAAGACCGGGCGGTCGGCGAAGGGCGGGATCCAGTCCTCCTTGAAGAAGATCTTGATCATGTCCGCGAGCACCTGCAGGAGCCCGAAGGGTCCGACCCGGTTCGGCCCGTAGCGGTCCTGCCACAGCCCGAGCAGGCGCCGCTCGAGCCAGATCAGCCCCGCGGCCGCGGTGAGCACGGCGAGCAGGACCAGGACGATCCGCACGAGGACGACGGCAACGCCACTCACCGGCGCCCCCTCTCGATCACGGCCTGGGCCGGGAGATCCGCGTGGGGCAGGCCGTCGAGCCCCACCGGCAGCCCGATCGCGCCTTCGGGAAGGCCGAGGCCGAGGCGCGCCGGGAGCTCGAGCTCGGCGCCGTCGAGGCGGACCCGCACCGCGTCGCCTTCGCCGACGCCGAGCCGTGCCGCATCGCCCTCGGCGAGGCCGACGTAGGGCGTCGGGGCGAGCTCGGCGACCCCGGGGGCGAGCCGGCTCAGCTCCTCGGAGCCGAACACGTGGTGGAGCGGGATCGCCAGCCAGCTTCCCTCCCGCCGTCGCCATGGCGGCGGAGGCTCGGGGCTCGGCCGCTCGGACCCGCCGCCGGGCTCGATCAGTCGCCGGCCGGCGGGGCCTCCCGCGAGTCTTCCCGCGATCTCGCGCTGGTAGGCGTTCACCGCCTGGGCCGAGTTCCAGCCCGGCTCGCGCACCAGCGGAATCAGAGCGGCGGGCGGATGACTGCGGGTGCCCTCCATCGAGAACGTGAGCGCGGAGTCGACGTCCGCGGGGGGGCGCGGCTCGCGCACGTCGCGGTCGGCATGCATCGCGGTACGTCCGCTGAACCTCGCCGACTGGCGGGGGAACCTGCCCCCGGCGGGACCGCGCAGATGAGCGGTCGGTGCGGCGTGCTCGACACCGGCCAGGACCGGCAGCTCGGCGACCATCGCCGCGACCACCTCGTCCAGGGTCTCGGGCGGCGGCGGACCGCCGTGCATGCGAGCGGCCAGTGCGCTCAGCCAGCGCCAGCTCTCGACCGCTTCGGACGTCGTCTCGAGGGCGCGGAAGAACCTCTGCGCGCGTCCCTCGCCGCTCACCATCGTGCCGCTGCCGTCGGCGAAGGTCGCCGCCGGCAGGGCGACGTCGGCGCGCTCGGTGGTGCGGGTGGCGAGGTGATCGACGGCGACCACCACCGCACAGCGCTCGAACGCCCGCTCGGCAGCCCTCGGGGGCAGGTGGCGGTGGAGGTCGTTCTCCACGATCACCAGGCCGACGCGGCCCGCACCGTCGAGCGCATCCTCGAGTGCGCCCAGGCCCGGGCCGCCGACCAGGGCGAGGCCGAGGGCGTTGCACTCCGGAACCGCCAGCAGCACCCGTGCGGCATCGCAGCGGCGGAACAG
>CAZQYU010000082.1:0-1414 GCA_964597585.1 uncultured Thermoanaerobaculia bacterium | reverse complement strand
ACCGCGAGGGCCGCCCGGGGGGCGGTCGCCGTGAGGTCCTCCCCGAGAACGAGCACCGCGTCCGCGCGCTCGAGCTCGGCGAGGGTCGCGGCGGGCGCAGGCCCGGCGCGGAGGACCTCGAGGACGGCGTCGAGAACCGCCGTCTCGGCGTGCGACGTTCCGCGCACGAAGCTTCGCGCACCCACCAGGCGGCGCAGCGCGAAGGCCGACTCGAGGCTCGCACGGCCGGACGCCACTCCGACGACCCGGTCGCAACCCGCGAGGAGCTCGGCGGCCCGGGCCACGGCGTCGTCCGGAGTCGCCGTCCGGGGACCCTCCGCGGTCGCGACCGCCGGCTCCCTGAGCCGGCTCTCGTGCTCGAGGAACTCCCAGCCGTAGCGGCCGCGGTCGCACAGGAAGTAGCCGTTGACCTCGTGGTGGTAGCGGTTGAGCACCCGGCGCACCGTGCCGTAGCGCGTGCCGAGCAGCGTGTTGCAGCCGAGACCGCAGTGCTGGCACAGCGACGGCGCCGACTGGAGGTCCCACTTCCGGCTGTAGTGGCGCTTGAGGCGGGCGTCGGTGAAGACGCCGGTCGGGCAGACCTCCACCAGGTTGCCGGCGAACGGGCTTTCCAGCACGCCGTCGCGTTCACGCCCGAAGAAGACGTGGTCGTGGCTCGAGAAGACGTCGAGGTCGTCGCCGCCGGCGTAGTCGCGGTAGAAGCGGACGCAGCGGTAGCACTGGATGCAGCGGTTCATCTCGTGGTGGACCAGGGGGCCGAGGTACTGGCTGCGGTAGGTCCTCTTGGGGAAGCGGTTGCGCCGGTACGCATGGCCCGTCATGACCGTCATGTCCTGCAGGTGGCACTCGCCGCCCTCGTCGCACACCGGGCAGTCGTGGGGGTGGTTGAGCATCAGCCACTCGATGACGCGGGCACGGAAGTCGACTGCGTCGGCGGCCGTGATCGAGACCTCCGCCACCTCCGCCACCGGGGTCATGCACGCCATCACGAGCTCGGGCCTGTGGTCGTGGCTCTTCTTCTTGACCACCTCCACGGCGCACTGCCGGCACGCCCCCACCGAGCCGAGCGCAGGGTGCCAGCAGAAGTAGGGCAGGTCGTAGCCGAGCCCGAGCAGCGCCTCGAGGAGGTTGGCGCCGTCGTCCACCTCGTGGCGACGCCCGTCGACCACGATCCCGGCCATCAGGCGTCTCTCCACGGGCAGCGCTGTTCGCGCACGTGGCGGGAGAAGGTGTCACCGAAGTGACGCAGGGCGCTGGCGAGGGGCTCCATCGCGCCGGGCGCGAGCGCGCAGAAGGTGTGGCCCGGCCCGAGGTAACGGGTGTGGGCGCGGAGCAGGTCGAGGTCCGCCTCGGTGCCGCGGCCGGCCTCGAGGGCGCCCAGGATCCGGGTCAGCCACGGCAGCCCCTCGCGGCA
>CAZQYU010000081.1:0-11149 GCA_964597585.1 uncultured Thermoanaerobaculia bacterium | reverse complement strand
AGTTCAAGGACGAGGAGCCGGTGGTCGAGGAGGGCCTCGCGAGCGACTCCTCGCGTCGCGTCTACCCGATCGTGTCCGACATCCCCGTGATGCTGGTCGACGAAGCCCTGACCTGGGAGGAGGTGTTCGGCTGATCCTGCGTGGCGTGGCGGCGGGCCTGCTCGTCGCCGGGGTGGCCCTGAGCTTCAAGCTGGGTCTGGCCAACAGCATCCTTGGTCTCGCGCTGCTGCTGTGGGTCACCGGAATGGTGCGCGGCACGGCGACGTGGCGACCCTCGCGGCTCTACCTCCCGGTGCTGGGCTACGTGCTGGTGAGCGTCGCTTCGGCGCTCGCCTCGTACGACCCGAGCTTCAGTCTCGGCGACCTCGGTGAGCTTTCGCTGTTCGCCATCATCCCGATGACCGCCTCCCTGATCGATCGGAGCTGGTGGGACCGCTTCCTGGTCGCGGTGACCGTCAGCGGCGTCGCGTCGTCGCTGGTCGGGCTGTGGCAGTACCGCCACGGCTCCTCGAACCTCGACCACCGGCTCACCGGGCTCATGAACCACTACATGACCTTCTCGGGCTGGACCCTGGTGGTCGTTCTGCTCCTCGCCGCCGATGCAGCGTTCCACCCGAACCGCCGCCGCCTGCTGTGGACCGTGCCCTCAGTGGCCGTGTGCACGACGGCACTGCTGCTGTCCTTCACCCGCAACGCGTGGGTCGGCCTCGCCGCCGGGGCGGTGCTGATGGCGGCGGTGTGGCGTCCCAAGGCGTTCTATGCCTACCCCATCATCGCGGTCCTGCTGGCGATTCTGCTGCCACGCCCCGTGCTCGACCGCTTCGTGTCGATCTTCGACCTTTCGCAGCCGTCGAACTACGACCGCCTGTGCATGACCGTGTCCGGCTCGGAGATGGTCCAGGATCGACCTCTGCTCGGGGTCGGCCCGGGGATGGTCAAGCGGCGCTACCCGCTCTACCGGGCGGAGGACGCACCGCGCTGGCAGGTGCCCCATCTGCACTCAAACGTGGTGCAGATCGCCGCCGAGCGGGGCCTGCTCGGTCTCGCGGCCTACCTCGTGATCCTGGTCGTCTTTGCGCGCCACACCTGGCGCGCCCTGCGCCGCCGCGACGGCCCCGAGTTCGCCGCCCTCGCCGGCTGCCTGCTGGCGATCGCCGCCATCACCGTCGCCGGTCTGTTCGAGTACAACTGGGCCGACGCCGAGGTTTCGATGATCACGTATGCCTGCCTCGCTGCGCCCTGGGCGCTGGCGCCGGAGCTGGCGTGAACCGCCGGATCTGGACCGTCTCTGAGCTTGTCGGCGAGCTCAACTCACTGCTCGAGCAGGGCTTCGCAGGCCTCGCAGTGGACGGCGAGGTGACCAACGCCAGCGTCTCCGGGCGAGGGCACCTCTACTTCACGCTCAAGGACGGCGCAGCGGCCCTGGACTGCGTCATGTGGGGATCGCGTGCGGAGCGCCTGCGTTTCCGGCTCGAGGACGGGCTCGCGGTCCGCGCTCTCGGCAGCCTTGGCATCTACCCGCAGCGGGGGCGCCTGCAGATGGTGGTGGAGGCGCTCGAGCCGCAGGGCCTTGGCGCGCTCCAACTCGCCTTCGACCAGCTCAAGCAGCGCCTCGCGGCGGAGGGCCTGTTCGCGCCCGAGCGCAAGCGAGCCCTGCCGGTCTTTCCCCGCCGGATCGGGATCGTGACCTCGCGCACCGGCGCCGCCCTGCGCGACATGCTCAAGGTCCTGCGGAGGACCCCATTCGCCGAAGTGCTGCTGGCTCACGCGCAGGTCCAGGGCGAGGGCGCGGCCGAGCAGGTGGCGGTCGCGGTCGACCGTCTCGGCGCGAGCGGCCTGGTCGACGTGGTGATCGTCGCACGTGGCGGTGGCAGCCTCGAGGATCTGTGGGCGTTCAACGAGGAACCGGTCGCGCGAGCGATCGCCGCGTGCCCGGTGCCGGTAGTCTCCGGCGTCGGGCACGAGACTGACGTCTCGATCGCTGACTTCGTCGCCGACCTCCGGGCGGCGACACCGACCCAGGCCGCGGAGCTGGTCGCGGAGCGCCTCGACAGCTGCATGCGCCGGGTGGACGACGCCGGCCTGCGCCTCGCCCGCGACCTTCGGCGCCACCTCGGCCTGGCGCGGGCGCGCCTCGAGGGGCTCGAGGGGTCCTCCGGGCTCGCCCGACTTCCTCATCGGCTCCGCCTGGCGGCGGCACGACTGGAGCGGGCCGACCGGCTCGCTGCGGTGCTTCGGAGACGGCTCGACCGCCTGCACGTCCGTACCGAGGCCGCCCGGGCAGGATTGCGGCGACTGCCGGGAAGGGTTGCGGCCGGCGGCCACCGACGCCTGCTCACCAGCCGCCGCGAGCTTCTGGTCCAGCTCATGCGGAGCCGGCTCGACCGCCTCGCTCGCGGCGTTGCCGCGAGCGAGCGATCGCTCGGCCACCTCGGTCCGCTCGCCGTGCTCGAGCGCGGCTACTCGATCACGACCCTCGTCGACGACAGCGCTCCGCTCAAGGAGGCCTCCAAGGTGCGGCCGGGTCAGGTGATCAGCACGCGGCTCGCCCATGGCGAGCTGCGTTCGATCGCGGCCCCCGGCGAACGACCGCGGTCCGGGAGCTCCACGCCGACCGCCCAGGCGACGCTCTTCGGCGACGAACCGGGGCAGCCGGTGAGTCGGGGGGCGGGTTCCGGCCGAGAGGGCGAGGAGGAACCATGACGAAGAAGGCCGGCGGCGAACGATTCGAAGACCAGCTCGCGAGGCTCGAGGAGATCGTCGACCGTCTCGAGGATGACTCCGTCGGCCTCGAGGAGGCGCTCGAGCTTTTCGAGCAGGGCATGCGCCTGGCCAAGGCGTGCCGCACGCGGCTCGAGGCCGTCGAGCTCAAGGTGGCGCGCCTGCTCGCCCCGGAGGAGGGCGAGGGCGCCCCAGAGACCCTCGACCCGGACGCTGTGTGAACATCACCGAGCTTCTCGTCCGCGAGCGGGCGGCGGTCGACGCCGCCCTCGACCGGGTGCTGCCGCCGTCCGATGCCTGGCCGTCGCGCCTGCACCGGGCGATGCGCTATGCGGTGCTCGGAGGCGGCAAGCGGGTGCGGCCGATCCTGGCCCGGCTCGCCCACGCGGCGGCCGGTGGCGATCCGGAGGCGATCGGCGAGGCGGTTGCCGGCCTCGAGCTGATCCACACCTATTCGCTCGTCCACGACGACCTGCCGGCCATGGATGACGACGTCCTGCGGCGTGGCCGCTCGACGGTGCATGTCGCCTTCGACGAGGCGACCGCGATTCTGGTCGGTGACGCCCTTCTCACGGCAGGTCTCGGCCTCCTCGCACGGTTCCCTCGAGGTGAGACCTGGGCGGGGCGGCGCGCGGCGGCGACCGCCCTCGTGGCCGATGCCGTCGGGTCTCGCGGCATGGTTGGCGGCCAGGCCGAGGATCTCGAGGCCACCGGTCATCGACCGGGCGTGGAGGAGGCGCCGGCCGCCCGATTGGAGCGCATCCACCGGCACAAGACCGGCTGCCTGCTGCGCGCCTCGGTGGAGATCGGGGCGGTGCTCGCGGGAGTCGACGAGGCGGCCCGGGCGGCATTCGCCGCCTTCGGCGAGGGTCTCGGTCTCGCGTTCCAGATCGCCGACGACATTCTTGACGCGACCGCTACCGCCGAGGAGCTGGGCAAGTCGCCCGGCAAGGACGCGCGTGCCGGGAAGCTGACCTACGTCACCCTGTACGGTCTTCCCAGCGCCCGGGTGCGCCTTGAAGAGCTCGAGGCGGAGCTGGTCGTGCGCGCTGGCGCAATCGAAGGTGACGACGGCGCCCTCGCCGCACTGGCGCACTACGTCGCCCGGCGACGTCGGTGACTCCGATGGCGCACTCCCTCACATTGCCACCGCCTCGCCGCATCCGGTAGGCTCGCTTTGATGCGATCGCGTCGGGCGTGGCTGCTGCTCCTGCTCGCGGGCCTGCTGCGGCTGGCGGTGCAGGGTTGGGACTCGTCGTTGCGGTCCCCCCACCCCGACGAGCGCCAGGTCGCGTTCGTTGCGGAACGTCTCCACGGCTGGCTCACGGACCCCGGGTTCTACGCTTACGGCTCACTCCACCTGCAGTTGGTCCGGCTCGCCTCGTGGCTGACCGGCGACGGCGGGCACTACCGCGGGCTTCTCATCGGGGGCCGTATCCTCTCCCTGGTCGCGAGTCTGCTCGCACTTGCCCTCGGGGCCTGGATGGCGCGCCGCGCCTGGGGCAGGCGCTCAGCCTGGACCGTCCTGCTGCTCGGAGCGTGGGTGCCCCTGGACCTTCAGCAGTCGCACTACGCGACCGTCGAGGCGGACCACGCGGCGTGGGTCATGGCGGCCCTCTCGGCCTCGTTCTGGCTCGCCACGGGTGGCGGAACCCTCGCCGCTGTGATAGCCGGTGCGACAGCAGGTGCCTCGCTGGCGGTGAAGGTCGCGTCCATACCACTCGCGTTTCCGTTGGCGGTCGCGGTGGCGCTCGCCGCGCGCGGACGCCCAGCGCTCGAGCTGGCCCGACTGGCGGCAGTTGCGACGTTCTCGGCCGTGGCGTCCTTCTGGTTCGCCCAGCCGTGGGCGTTTCCCTCGGCGCAGCCGCCGCCGGTGGTCCTTGCCGCCCTCGCCGCCGCGGTCATCGCCCTGACGATCGCGGCGAGGCGCACTGGACGGGCACGCCAGGCGGCGGCAGGGGTCGGGCTCACCGCTCTGCTCGGCGGTGCCGTCGCCATGGTGGCGGCACACCTCAACCCGGCCTACCTTGCCGGAGTCGGAGAGCAGGTCGCGATGGTCCTCGGCCATGCGGACCTCGCCTATGTGCGCGTGTACCATGGGACACTGCCGGTGCTCTACCCGGCGCGCGAGCTCGCCCTGTGGGGGCTCGGCCCTCTGCTCGCTGCGGCGGCCGTGTGCGCTGCCGGCCTCGCCCTATGGCGGCTGGGGTCGCGCTGGCGGCGCCTCGTCGACGGCCGAGTGGCCGCCGGCAACGCCGCGCTCCTCGTGCTGCTCGCATGGCTGGTGCCGATGGCCGGCCGGCTCGCCACCCTCCAGGTGAAGTACCTGCGCTACTGGGAGCCTCTGGTGGTGCCGGGGGTGATGGTCACGGCGTGGGCGCTCACCCGTGCCGCGCGTCTCGGCCGGCGGCCGCTCGTCCGGACGGTCGTCGCTGGGACGGTGCTGTGGGGCGTGGTGTACCTGTCCGCCTTCCTCGTGCCGCACCCCCACCGGACCGCGGCCGAGTGGCTTCGGATGACGGTCCAGTCGGGCCAGACCGTGGCCTTCGAGACCTGGGACGAGACCCTCGACCTCGCCGGGATGGCCGACGTCGAGCAGGTGCAGCTGCCGTCCTACGACCTTCCCGACGACGCCGACAAGGCACAAAGGTGGTGCGAGACCCTCGCCCAGGCCGACTGGGTGGTGCTGACGTCGAACCGCGTCCGGCGCACGGTCCTCGCCAACCCGGAGCGCTTTCCGCTCACGGGTCGGCTGTACCGACTGCTGTTGGCCGGCGAGGCCGGATTCACGCCGGTGACCCGCGTCGAGCGCGGGCCGCACCTGCTCGGGCTCCGCCTGCCGGTACAGCTCGCCGACGAGAGCTTTGTGAACTACGACTTTCCGCGGGTGGTGGTGCTGCGCCGCACCGGCACGGTCGATCCCACCGCCCTCGTCGACCGCGTCGGGCGTCCGCTCCCGAAGCTCGAGGGGCTCGGGCCGGTAGGGGTCGAGCATCGGCTCGTGGACACCCTCCCGCGCCTCCCGGCGGTGCCGGGCGGCGTCCGCCAGATCGTCGACGTGGCGCTCTGGGCGCTGCTCTTTGCAGCCTCGGGAATTGCGGTGTGGGCGCTCGCACTGCCCGCGCTGCGCGGCTGGCCGGACGCTGGGCTCGGCCTCGCCCTGACCACCGGCTGGATCGCGCCGGCATGGCTGCTCTGGTTCGGCTCCGAGGCCGGGCTGTGGCCGGTCGGTGCGGCCACCGCGACCTGCCTCGAGCTTGGTCTTCTGACCGCAGGCGCGGTCGCACTCCGGGCGCGCTCGAAGGAGGTCGTCCGGCTGGTGCGATCGCGCGGTTGGGCGATGTCGGCGGTGCTGTTGGTGACGGTCGCTGTGTGGCTCGCATTCCTCGTGGTGCGGGTCTCGAACCCCGCAATCCACTGGGGCGAGAAGCCGATGGACTTCTCCTTCCTGAACGCGTTCCTCGGCGCTCGGGCATGGCCTCCGGGCGAGCCGTGGCTCGCTGGCCTGCCGCTCTACTACTACTACGGCGGCGAGATCCTGGCCGCGTGGCCGATCCTGCTCGCCGGGACCTTCCCCGCGGTCGGCTACAACCTGATGGCCGCCGCCGTGCCCGCCCTCGCGGCGGCGCCTCTGGCGGCTCTCGGCCTGTTGATCGCGCGACGTCGCCGCGCGGCAGCCGCCTGGCTGCTGCCGGTGCTGGTCCTGTTGACCGGGAACCTCGCCTGGCCGTGGCTGCTCGGGATGGCGCGGTCGGGGCGCTGGTTCGACATGTGGTGGGCGACCTCGCGGGTCGTCCCCGGGTTCGCGATCGACGAGTACCCGCTGTGGACGACGCTCTTCGCGGACCTTCACGCCCACTTCCTGGCGCTGCCGGTGGCGCTGGTCGCAGCGCTGTGGGGCTGGGTCACGATCCACCGCGAGCGAGGCTGGCCGCTTGCCGCCGTCGCCTGCGGTGTCACGGTCGGCGTCCTGGCCACCACCAACCCATGGGACATCCTGGTCGTGACCGCGGCGCTCGCCGTCGGGGTGGTGACGGCGGCATCCCGGAAGCTCCAGGCGATCGCACGCCTCGCACTGGCCGCGGCGGTCAGTGTCGTGGCGGCGGCGCCGTGGATCGTGGAGCTTGTTGACGGCTTCGACCGCGGCATCGGCGGACGGGGTCTCTTCCTGACCGGGGCCGACTTCGCGCCGTGGTGGGCGGTGCTGCGGCACTTCGGCGTGTTCCTGATCCCGCTCGCAGCGCTCGCGGCGGCGTCGCTGCGCCGCGGTGCGTCGGTGGCGGTCCCGCTCGCCGCTCTCGGAGTCGTGGCCGGAATGCTGTTTGGTTCCGGTGCCGCCGCGGTCGCCCTCGGCCTGCTCGGCCTCTTCGTGAGCATGGCCGCCCTGTCCGACGGCCGGACCGCGCGCCTGGCGTGGGCACTCGCTGCGCTCGGCGTGACCCTGGTGGCGGTTGCCGAGCGCTACACGTTCATCGACCGCATGAACACTCTGTTCAAGCTCTACAACGGGGTGTGGTGGCTGCTCGCCGCAGCGCTCGGGCTGCTCCTGCTCTCCGCCCGGGGATGGCGTCGGTCGCTCCTGATCGGGGCGTGGCTGCCGCTCGAGGCGGTGGCCCTCGTCAACCTCCCGCTCGGCGTGGTCCAGGGTCTGCGCCAGCCGCGGATGGCCTCGCCGGTGCCCACCCTGAACGGTCAGGCGTTCCTCCCCGTCCGCGATCCCGACACCTGGTTCGCGGTGCGCGTCCTGCAAGGCGTCGCCGGCTCGGGCGACACCGTCGCGGAGGCCGCGGGGGCCTCCTACGCCGCCTACACGAGGATCGCCATGCACACCGGTCTGGCGACGGTGGTCGGCTGGGAGTATCACCTCCAGCAGCGCGGTCACTCCCTGGACGAGATTCTCGCGCGCCGCCGCGATCTCGAGACGCTCTACACCGATCCCAACCCGCGCCATCGTCGGGCGGTGTTGGACCGCTACGACATCCGCTGGGTGGTCGTCGGTCCGCTCGAGCGGGCAACCTATGAGCTGCGCGGCGATGCGCCGCTGGCGGGAACACCTGGCGTGGTGCGGCTCGCGAGCCGCGGCGAGACCAGCGTGTGGATGGTGCAGCCGAGCTGTCCGGCGGCAGCCGCAGTCGTGGCGACGCCGAGTGTGCTTCCGCCCGGCCTGGAGCGGCTCGGCCGGGTCCCTGTGTCGGTCCCGAGGCCGGTCCGCGCCCTTGCCCGTGACGGCGATGGCGGGATCGTGGTCCTGCTCGACGGAACTGTGCTGCGCCTGGGCCCGGCGGGTCAACCGCAGGAGCCCCTGCCGCCGCCCCCCTGCGATCCCGTCGGCGCTGCGGGGTGGCGCGGACGGGTGTGGGTGGGCTGTGGCGACGGCACCATCGCCGAGTCGACGACCGACGGCTGGTCGAGCGGACCACGCGGTGGCAGCCTCACGGGGCTCGCGGCGGGCGATCGGCTGTGGGCGTGGGGCTCCGACGGCCTGAGGTCATCCGGCGACGGTCGGGACTGGCGACGCGAGGCGTCGGGCTCGGTCCGCGCTGCCGCGGTGCGCGGCGAGATCGTCGCGTGGTCCGACGGGCGCAGGGTGTGGGTCCGTGACTCCGGACGCATCCGCGATCTCGGCGCACCTCCGGGTGCGGTGGAGGCGCTCGCCTGGTCGGGTCCGAACCTCTGGGTGCTGCTACCTGAGGGGCTGGCTGCGAGCGGCGGCGCGCGCCTGCCGTGGCGCCGGCGCCTGCCCGACGCGGGTCCGGTCGCAGCGCTCGCGGGCGGCCAGGACGGAGTCTGGCTCGTCCGCCCCAACGGCGACCTGGTGGCCTGGCACGGCGGCGGCTGTGGCGGGCTGGTCGCGTTCGCTCCGCCCGGCGGACACACCGGGCTGGCCGAGCCGCGGGGCATCGCGCTCTCGCCTGACGGGTGGTTCGCGGTGGCCGACACGCAGAATCATCGCATCGCGTGGTTCGCCCTTGACGGCGCATGTCTCGACGAGCTCGGTGCCGAGGGAAGCGCCCCGGGCGCGTTTCGCGAGCCGTCCGGACTGGCCCTGGCCAGCGACGGAAAGCTCGCCATTGCCGACACCTGGAACGGACGCATCCAGCTGATCGCGCCCGAGTGGGCTGTGCGGGTGGTGGGCCGCGATCTCTACGGGCCGCGCGGCGTCGCGTGGGACGATGCCGGCAGTCTGTACATCGCCGACACCGGCAACCGGCGCGTGCTGCGTGCGACCCCGCCGGATTGGCGACTGACCGAGATCGTCCAGTTCGACGCGCCAGTGGTCGGCCTCGCGTGGCTGGGCGACCGACTGGCGGCGGCGGTCCCTGTCAAGGGCGTCGTCGCCCTGATCGACCCTGCCCGGCGCGAGGTCGAGCGCACCCTCCCGGTCCCGGGGTGGCGGAGCGGGGATCAGCAGGAGGGCTACGTGGTGCGCCTGCCGTCCGGCGACCTCCTGGCCAGTGCGCCCGGTCCGGGCGAGCTGTGGCGCCTCGATCCCTCCGGCGGGCGTGAGCCGGAGCGGGTCGCCACCGGTCTCGACGGCGTCACGGGACTGGCCGTGGTCGCCGAGGGCCGGGTGCTCGCGGCCCTGACCTGGCAGCACCGGATCGAGCGGGTTGCCCTGTCCGGGCAGCGATGACCGTCCGCGAGCGGCTCGACGTCGCACTCGCACGACGCGGTCTGGTTGCCTCACGTGCCCGCGCACAGGCCCTCGTGCTCGCCGGGCGCGTTCGGGTCGACGGTGTGGTCGTCACCAAGGCGGGGACGCCGGTGAGAGAGGACTGTCGCCTCGAGGTCCATGAGCCCGCCCATCCGTGGGCGTCGCGCGGCGCCCTCAAGCTCGAGGCGGCCCTCGACAGGTTCGACATCAATCCGACCGGCTGCGACTGCCTCGACGTCGGCGCCTCGACCGGGGGATTCACCGACCTCCTGCTCGCACGCGGCGCTCGCCGTGTGATCGCGCTCGACGTCGGCCGCGGCCAGCTCGACTGGCGCCTGCGCAAAGACCCGAGGGTGGTGGTCCTGGAAGGTGTCAACGCCCGTCACCTCGGCCCGGACGACCTTCCGTTCCCTGTCGACCTCGCGACCGTCGATGTGTCTTTCATCTCGCTGCGGCTGGTGGTGCCGGCGCTGCTGCCGCACCTGCGCGCCGGTGGGCTGCTGGTCTGCCTGGTCAAGCCGCAGTTCGAGGCCGGACGGGAGGGCGTGGGCAGGGGTGGGATCGTCCGCGACGAGAACGTGCGGCGGCAGGCGATCGACGCCACCGTTGCCGCTCTCGAGACCCTCGGTCTGGAGCGGGTCGGCGTGGTGCCCTCTCCGGTCTCCGGCCAGAAGGGCAACCGCGAGGAGCTCGCGGTATTCCGCCTGCCCGAGCCGATCGTGGGGAGTTGACAGAGGGCGGCAAATCGGCGAGTTTCGGCGCCGTGGAGGCGCGAACATGGCCGACAAGCAGATGACCGTGAGCTTTCCCGGCGGCAAGCGGGTGACCGCCCACTATGCCGGGTTCGACATCCAGACCGACCAGGGCCTCAAGTACGGTGGTGAGGCGAGCGCGCCGGAGCCCTATGATCTCTTCCTCGCCTCGCTGGCGACCTGCGCCGGGATCTACGTGCTCGGCTTCTGCACCAAGCGCGACATCCCGACCGAGGGCGTCCGCCTGGTGCAGCGCTGGGAGCGGGACGACAAGGGCAAGCTGGCGCGGCTCGGCATCGACATCGAGCTCCCGGGGAGCTTTCCTGAACAGTACCGCGATGCCGTCGTCCGCGCCGCGAGCCAGTGCGCGGTCAAGAAAACGATGGAGAGCCCGCCGGAGATGACCGTCCAAAGCGTCACCAGGGATTGAACTACAGAGCAACCGTGTTCGTTGTCAAGCGCGAGATGCGAGACGCGAGACGCGAGACGTGGGGCGGGGAGGTTCCTGTGCGTCGTCATCGTCTTCCGACCGGCTGAGCAACTCTGCATGATCGGTTTGGGGGTCTGGTGGGGGCGGCTTCGTCATGCGAGGGACGTCAGACCGGAGTCAGATGCTGGGATTCGGGAGGCGTGCCAGCCGGAGGCGTAGCGGAGCTACGTTGAGGACTGGCGCGCCTCCCGAAGCACGGCAGATGACCCGGGATGGCGGCCCGCAGCGACGAAGCCGCGTCCGCCAGACCCCCTAGAGCTCGTCGGCCTTGGTCGAGATCGGTCCGCGGTAGTTGTGCTTGAGGCGTACCTGGGCGACCTCGGGTCCGAACGCCCGGTAGGTCTCCTTGATCCGGGTCAGGGCGTTGGAGCGCCAATCGACGTACGGGTTGTCGATCTGGACCGGGTCCAGACAACCGGCGAGGGCAACCTTGGAGCTCGCGCAGAAGCGGCTCATGAGGGTCTTGGCGAGGTGCCGGTCGCCGTTCTGGAGCTCGTCGACGAGCACGATCGAGCGCTCGATGTCGAGGCC
>CAZQYU010000080.1:0-11155 GCA_964597585.1 uncultured Thermoanaerobaculia bacterium | reverse complement strand
ATCATCATGATCGCCTGGTGGGGGTAGGGGCAGGCGCGCAGGCAGCGGTCGCAGGCCTGGCCCGAGAAGGTCACGCAGCGGCGGGGGTCGACCCGGGCGATCCCGAGTCGGACCTTGGCCGTGCCCCCGGGATCGGCGAGCGCCCCCTCCGGGCAGGCCGCGATGCACGGCAGGCTGTCGCACAGCACGCAGGCCTTCAGCGACGGGATGATCGCGGGCAGCGTGCGGCCGTCGTCGAGGTCGAGCATCACGATCGCCGTCACCGGGCACACTCCGACGCAGTCGCCGCAGCCGGTGCAGGTGTCCTGGAAGCGCTGGTCGGGGACCAGTGCCCCAGGTGGACGCAGCGCGGTCACGGGATCGGGACGGCCCGGCCTTCGCACCACCTCGCCTGCGCCGCGGAGGGCGTCGAGCCAACCGGTGAGGAGCTCACGTCGCGAGCGTCGCCGGTCCACGTTCAGGCTCCCAACCCTGCGGGGAGGGGGATGTCGTCCCAGGGAGCGAGCTCCGCGACCCGCCGGAGAGTCGCGGCGCGCAGCGCCTCGCGGACCAGCCCCTCGACATCGAGCTCGGCCTCGGCGGCGTCGAGCTCGCGGAAGCTGGAGCGGGTCGCCGGGTGCTCGGGGACGTGCAGCGAGCAGCAGTCGAGGTGCGGCCGGATCGAGATCTCGAACGATCCGATCCGCCGGGCACGCTCGACGATCTCGATCTTGTCCATGCCGATCAGCGGGCGCAGCACCGGCATCGGGGTCACCGCCTCGACGGCGCCGAGGTTCTCCACGGTCTGGGAGGCGACCTGGCCGAGCGACTCCCCGGTGACCAGGGCCCGGCACCGCCAACGGCGCGCGATCCGGTCGGCGAGACGGAGCATGAAGCGGCGGTAGAGCAGCACCCGGAGCTCGGCCGGGCAGCGGGCGACGATCTTCTCCTGGATCGGCAGCAGCGGTACCAGCGCGAGCCGCGCCGGTCCCTGGTAGCGGTCGAGCAGACGCACCAGCTCCTCGACCTTCTCGAGGCTCGCCGGAGAGGTCCGCGGGACGGAGTGGAAGTGGACGAAGTCGAGCTTGACGCCGCGCTTCATGACCATCCACGCCGCCACCGGGGAATCAATCCCCCCGGACATCAGGGCGAGGGCCTTGCCGCCGACCCCGAGCGGCATCCCGCCCGGACCGCGGACGCTGTGCAGCCACATCCAGATGCCGTTGATGTCGATCAGCAGCTGGACCGTGCGCTCGGGCGAGACCAGGTCCACCGGCCAACCCGTGCGTGCCTGGATGAAGGTGCCGATGCGGCGTTCGATGTCGGGCGAGGCCATCGGGAAGGCTTTCTCGGAGCGGATGCAGCGCACCGCGAATGAAGCCGGCGGCAGTCCGTCGATGCGGCTGCCGAGCGCGTCCTCGACGTCGTCGAGGGTCGCTCCCACGTGCTCCACCGGCATCACCGCGTGGAGCCCGAACACGGACGCCATGCGGCGCGCGACCTCGCGGAAGGGGACCGGTTCGGCAAAACGGACCAGTACCCGCCACGACGGGCGGTCGATCCCGGCGACCGGCAGGTCGGCGAGGGCGGTGCGCACGTTGGCCGTGAGCTTGCTCTCGAACCAGCGCCGGTTGCCGCCCTTGAGGCTGACCTCGTGGGTGGTCGCGAGGACCCGGGTGACCATCTCCATCGTCGTCAGGTTAGCGCGCATGCCGGAGGGAGTCACGCGATGGCAGAACGACGGCGCCGCTCATGGCACGAACTGGATCGGCTGCGCCATGAAGCACAGCACGAAGATCGCGACGCAGAGCCAGCCGATGACCCGCCGCCGCGGGTCGAGGAGTCGGCCCTCGTCCCACAGGCGCGGGTGCCGCAGTCCGATGATCAGCACGATGACCACCCACAGCCACCAACCCGGCCACAGGAACCCGCCCGCCACCAGCAGCCCGAGCAGCGGCCAGGCCGAGCGAACGTGCCAACGCCCGAACATGGCGTAGGCGATGTGACCACCGTCGAGCTGGGCGAATGGCAGCAAGTTGAGCAGGGTGACCAGGATCCCGAACCAGGCGGCGGCGCCCGTGGGGTGGATGAGCAGCTCCTGGCCGGTCGGGACGCTCGGTTGGACGACCGCCGCAATCAGCCTGTAGATCAACGGCTCGCCGAACACGACGTAGTTGCCGGCGGGCAGGTTGGTCGCGGGTGTCGAGGCGGCGATGCCGTAGGCCAGGAACGGAAGCAGCGCGACGAAGCCCGCGATCGGTCCGGCGGCGCCGACGTCGAGGAGCTGGCGGGAGTCTCGGATTGGTTCCTTGATCCGGATCACGGCGCCCATGGTGCCGATGCCGAAGGGAAAGGGGATGAAGAACGGGGGCGTCGCCGCCAATCCGTGGCGGCGGCAGGCGACGTAGTGTCCCATCTCGTGGCACAGCAGGATGAACAGCAGTGGCAGCGAGAACTTCAGCCCTTCGACCAGGAAGCCGGGGTGGATGAGGATCTTACCGAGGGGCAGCTCGCCGATCTCCGGGGGTAGATTGGAAGAGAACGTCGCACCGAGGACCGTGGTGGTGGCCAGCGTCAGCACGAACAGCAGCGCATGCAGCCACCACCGCGGACGGTACTCGAGGGGGGGATAACCGAAGACCCCGACGGGCGGCCCGCCGGGGTCCGGAATCGGTGTCGACTCGAACGGTCGCACCCGGTCAGCTCATGTTGCGCAGCGCCTTGCCGGGTTTGAAACGGATGGTCTTTCCAGGCGGAATCTCGACCTCGCGGCCGGTCTTCGGGTTGCGGCCGATGCCGCGCTTGCGGTCCTTTACCTGGAAGACGCCAAAGCCACGAAGCTCGATCCGCTCCCCACGGAGCAGTGCGTCCTTCATGCCCTCGAAGAGGGCGTTGACGGCCTCGGTGGCCTTGGGCTTGGGCAGCTCGGTCGCTTCCATCACCTTGTCGACGAGATCGGACTTGATCATCCGCGCCTCCTTCCCGCGTCGGGACAGTGAACATACTGTGAAGGCTCTCCGGTGTCAAGGCTTACGATCACACTCCTCGGCGGGGCCTCAGGCACGGTGCGCTTTTCCGGCCAAGCGGTCATGTTGGTGCGCCCGGCGGGGGGCCGCAGTCGTGTAGTGTGACGGGGTGTACGACGTGGTGATCGTCGGTGGCGGGCCGGCAGGTCTCGCCACCGCACTGCTGGCGCGCCACGCCGGGCTGAGCGTCGTGGTGCTCGAACCCGCTGAGCTGCCGGTGGACCGCGCCTGCGGCGAGGGCCTCATGCCGGATGGGCTGGTGCGTCTCGAAGGGCTCGGGGTCGCGATGCCGGCCGGCCGCTGGGCTCCTTTCCGCGGCATCCGTTTCGTCGACGGTCTCAACGCCGTCGACGGCCGCTTCCCGAGCGGGTCCGGCGCCGGCATCCGGCGCACCGCACTCCACGAGGCGCTGGCCGCCCGAGCGGCGGCGGAGGGCGCCGAGCTGCGCTGGGGATGGCGCGCGGTCGGTCTCGGCGGAGAGACCGTTGCGACCGACCACGGGCCGGTCCCGGGGCGCTGGATCGTCGGTGCGGACGGTCGCGCCTCGCGGGTCCGGGTCTGGGCCGGGATCGGTCTGCGGCCCGGCCGGGAGCGGGTGGGAGTGAGGGCTCACTTCGCCGCCGCCCCGTGGAGCGACCGGGTGGAGGTGCACTTCGCCCGCAAGGCACAGGCCTACGTCACACCCGTCGGACCGGATCTGATGGGCGTCGCGGTGCTGTCCGAAGGTGAAGCACGGCCGGTGGAGGATGCGCTACCGGCGTTCCCTCGCCTGCAGACCCGGCTGGCGGGCACCAAGCGCGCGTCCCGCGAGCGCGGCGCAGCCGGGCTCGGCCGGCGGGCGCAGCGGGTGGTGAGCGGAAGGGTTGCGTTGATCGGGGATGCTGCGGGGTCGATCGACCCGATCACGGGGGAGGGGATGTCGATCGCGTTCGCAGACGCCGAGGCGGTGGTAGCCGCGATCAGGACCGGCGACCTCGGTCGCTACGAGCGGGAGAGCCGCCGCCTGCGCAGGCTGCCGGCGCTGCTGGCCCGCCTGATCCTGATCGTCGCCGATCGACCGCGCCTGCGTCGTCGGGTGCTCAGGGTGTTGAGCGTGGATACCGCGGCCTTCGACCGTTTGCTCGGCGTCCACGCCCGGCAGCTTTCGCCGCGCGCTCTCGTTCCCCTGCTGTCGCAGCTCGCCCTGCGGATCGCGTTCGCTACTCGCCGATGATCTTGATCAGGATGCGCTTCGGGCGCCGGCCGTCGAACTCGCCATAGAAGATCTGCTCCCAGGGCCCGAAGTGGAGCTTGCCCGAGGTGATGCCGACCACCACCTCACGGCCCATGATCTGGCGCTTGTGGTGGGCGTCGGCGTTGTCCTCCCCGGTGCGATTGTGCTGGTATCGCTCCGGCGAGGCGTCGAAGGGCGCGAGCTGCTCGAGCCAGCGCTTGTAGTCGCGGTGCAGGCCCGGCTCGTCGTCGTTGATGAACACCGAGGCGGTGATGTGCATGGCGTTGACCAGGCACAGACCTTCGGCGACGCCGGACTCGCGGACCGCCTTTTCAACCTCTTGGGTGATGTTGACGAAGTCCATGCGCGTCGGGACGTTCATCGTCAGGGTGACGGTGTGGCTCTTCATCTCAGCTCCTTGGCCCGCATCATTCGTCGGCCGCAGCAGGAGCCTGGTGAATGATGCGGGCTGTATTTCGGGTTCTCAGGGCGACGTATGCGGCGAGGCTGCGCACGGCCCGGTCCGCGGCACGGAACACCGGCAGACCGGCGTTCTCGAGTGCGCCGGCGAGGGGGTCGAACCATGATCCGGAGTCGACCACCACGACCACCGGCTTGGTCTGGGCGCGGGCCGCGACCGGCAGGAGTCGGGCGATGGACCCGGGGTCGTCGAGGGACTCGGAGTGGCCTGGTCCGGCGGGCAGGGTCTCCATCGCCGGGGTGAGCGGTACGATGCCGGTGACCACCAGGTCGACGCCGTCGTCCGCGAGCGCCTGCTCGACCAGGCGGACGTAGGCGGTGTCGTTCGCCATCGGCGTCACGTCGAGGGGATTCTTGACGTCGACCAGTCCGTCGAGGCGGTGCTCGGCGAGGGTCGCCGCGAGTGCGGATGAGGTCTTCTGCGAGAGCCTCGCGAGGCGGAGGTCGCCACGCTCGGTGCGGATCGAGTCGGCCATGCCGACCGACTCGAAGCCGGCGTTGGACATTGCAAGTAGCCGGGGACCGGCGATACGGGCGTCGTGGAGCGTGACCGCGAGCCGAAGCAGGTCGGAGAACTCGTTGAAGTCGGAGGCGACAAAGGCTCCGGCCTCGGCGACGGCCGCCTCGCACACCGCGTAGTCGCCGGCGACCGAGGCCGTGTGCCCTGCGGTTGCCGAGCGTCCCTCGCGAGTGCGGCCGGCCTTGTAGAACACGACCTCCTTGCCACGCGTGACCGCATCGCGCACCGCCCGCGCAAACGCGAGCCCGTCGCCGCGCCGAAAGCCCTCCATGTAGACCGCGAACACGTCGATCGCGTCGTCGTCGATCAGGTAGCGCATCAGGTCCGACGCGGTGAGGTCGATCTGGTTGCCGATCGACAGTGCGTAGGCTGGGTCGAGCCACGGCATGCGCGAGGAGTTGGCAATGATGAACGCGCCCGACTGGCTGATGAAGGCGGTTCGTCGCCGGCGCTCGCCGCGCGACTTGGCGAGCTTCGTCTCGGGGATGAACATGGTGTCGTAGCGGCCGGGGTGGCTGATCACCCCGAGCGAGTTGCCGCCGAGGAAGACGGGACCGCCGTCGCCGGTCGCGTGGGCTGCGCGGATCTTGGCCTTGATGTCGCGCTCGATGCTCTGGGAGCCCTGCTTCTCGCCGAGCCCACCGGGGATCAGGATGACCGCGTGTGCCCTGTCGTGATCGATCAGGTCGTGGACCACCTGCGGGACCTGCGCCGCGCCGACCGCGACCACGAACAGGTCGACCTTCTCCGGCAGCTCTGCGATCGACGGCACGCAGCGGGCGCCGTCGATCTCGGGCTCGTCGGGCCGTACCACCCACGTCCGCGTGCGCTCGAAGCCGGCGTCGAAGAGGTTGTTGAGGATGATCCGGCCCATGTTCATGCCCTTCGACGAGACGCCGATCAGCGCCGCCGACCGGGGCTTGAGCAGGTGGGCGATGGTGGCGATCGGCCGCTCTTCGCCCGCGGGCTCGGCGGGCCGGAAATGGCACACGCCGTCGAGCGGCGCGATTCGGCCATCACAGATCGAGAACGGGTTGACCTCCATCTCCTCGAGGTGAAACCGGGCCGCTGGGTTGTCGGCGGAGAACGCATTGGCGAGGTCGATGAACGCTTGAAAGCACTCCACCAGGCGCTCGTCCGGTACCAGGGTGCCCGAGCCACGCATCCGCCCGGAGAGGCGCTGATAGCTCAGCGTGCGACGGAAGAGCTCGAAGAACTGGGGGCCGTCGACGACACCGGTTGGCGCGATCGCGACCGCACAGCCTTTGCGGGTCGAGCGGGCGAGGATCTCCATCTCGACGCCGCCGAGCCCCGCCGAGATGATCGGCCCGAACTCGTCTGTCGCCCGGATGCCGACAAACAGCTCGGTCGCGAAGCCGCGAGCATCGGGCTCCATGAAACGCGCGAGCAGGATGCCGACCAGGCGCTGAGCGAGCCTACGCTCGAGGTCGGCGCCGACGAGGCCGGCGAGCTCCGCCGGCTTTTCGCCCGCGGGTCCGGCGAGCCAGGCGGCGTAGGCCTCGGGGACCTCGCGCCGCATGAGGTCGAAGGCGGCCTCGATCGCGCCGATCTCGTTGGCGACGATGCGCACCCCCCGGGCCTCGGTCTTGTGGGTGATGTCGGGCGACACGATCTTCAGCACCACGCGGTCGCCGGGAATGGCGTCGAGGTCCGCGACTGTCGGACGCCCACCGATCGGGATCAGCCGGTTGACCGGCGCCGCCTCGGCGCCGGTCGCGGCGAGCAGGTCGTAGCACTCGTGCTCGAGCAGGCTGGTGCGGCCTACCTCGTGGGCCGCGGCCAGAATGCGCTCGATCCGTTCCACGTCAACGGTGGTCATGGTCGCTCCTTCACGGACGACCTCACGTCACTCCAGTGAGGTGCGAGGACGACGACGCCGAGTCCCTCGGACCAGTCACGCCGGGACGGGATCGCACGCCACCAGCTCTTCGGCGGCGAGGAGGGCGTCGAGCCGGGCGCTGTCGCCGGCGATCGAGGCCGCCCACGCGGGCGCCAGGTCGGGATTGATGGACGTGGGGTCGAGCCGCTGGCACATGGAGAGCGCGGTCAGCGCGGTGACGCCGCCATCGACCAGGCCGCGGAAGAACCGTCCCATCGCGCGACCGTAACGGTACGCGGCGAGGTTGACCTCGACGATCCGCTCACCCTTGCCGGCGAAGAGGGTCGCGACCCAGTGCTCGAGCTCGGCGTCGCTGAAGTCGAGCAGCGGTGCGGCCGCACCGACCACGGCCATGTTCTGCGCCCTCAGGTTGCCGGCCGCCCGCGCGATCTGCGCCGAGTCCACCAGAACGATGTCGGGGAACGACGCCAGGCGCTCGAGGAGGGTGTCGAGGTCCGGGTAGTCGGGGATGTTGACGTACGGCGTCACGCTGGTCACGACCCACCCGCCGGGGCGGAGGAAGTGCCAGTAGCGCAGCACCTCGAGCGGCTCGATCGAGATCACCAGGTCGGCCTTGCCGCGCGGTACCAGATCGGAGTGGATGGTCCTGTCGGAGTAGCGAAGGTGTGACTGCACCGCGCCGCCCCGCTGGGCCATACCGTGGACCTCGGCCTGCTTGAAGTCGAGACCGGCGGCGAGGGCCGCGTTGTCGATCACGTAGGCAATGGACAGGATGCCCTGCCCGCCGACGCCCGCGAGGATGATGTTCTTCTCCATGATCACGCGCTCCGTGCGGACTTCTTGATCGCCTCCAGGCAGCTGCGGCGGGCGACGATCACGCTCGGGCCGTCGAAGGCGAGCTCCTCGCGGAGCACCCTGACGTTGTCCTCGTGGTTCTTGGGTGTCGGCTCGATGATCCGGAAGTGGTCGGGGTCGATCCCAGCGCCGAGCACGATCTTGTCGAGTGTCGTGCCGGTCGACATCGAGCGCTGGATGCCGGTCATGCCGACGGTGTCGTTGTCAAGGATCAGCACGTTGAGGTTGACGTGCTGCTGCACCGCCGACAGCAGCGGGGTGATGCCGCCGTGGGAGAAGGTCGAGTCGCCGATCGCGGCGACCGCGGGCCGGTAGCCCGCGTGGGCGGCTCCGGCCGCCATGCCGATCGAGGCACCCATTGCGACGCAGCTGTGGATCGCCTCCAGCGGTGGCAGTGCAGCCAGCGTGTAGCAGCCGATGTCGGAGAAGACCTGCGGGTTCTCGAACGCTTCGAGGGCCTGGTTGAGCGCCTTGAAGGTGTCGGTGTGCGGACAGCCCTTGCACAGGGCAGGCGGGCGTCGCGCGATGTCGGAGTCGGGGGTGTGGGCGACCTGGAGTGCGGGCAGCGCCAGCGCCTCGCGCACCAGGTCGGGGTCGAGCTCGCCGGTGCGGGGCAGCTCACCGGTCATGCGGCCCGCAACGCGCACCGAGTCGAGGCCGAACAGACCTCGCACGGTGCTTTCGACGAGCGGGTAGCCGTCCTCGAGAATGAGCAACTCGTCGACGTGCTCGACCAGGGCGCGGATCTTGGCGGCCGGGATCGGGTACTGCCGGATCGACAGCACCGACAGGTCGTGGTCCTCGTCCAGGTTCTCGAGCAGGTAGTTGCCCGCGATGCCGCAGGCGATCACCCCGCTATGGCCGCGCAGGTCGAGCGTGTTGTACGGGCTCGTCTCTGCAAGGCGGAGCAGCTCGGGCTGCTTCTCGGTGAGGCCCTTGTACTGTGCACGGGCATTGGCCGGCAGCAGGGTCCACTTGCGGATGTCGCGGGAGGGGTGGAGCGGGTTCTGCGGTTTGGCCTCACGGACCGCCACTCCGGCCCGCGAGTGCGCGATCCGCGTCACCAGCCGCACCATGACCGGCACAGCGAGCCGTTCGGAAAGGTCGAAGGCCTCCCACATCATGTCGTAGCACTCTTGCTGGTCGTGCGGCTCGTAACAGGGGATGAGCGCGAACTGGGCGAAGTACCGGCTGTCCTGCTCGTTCTGGCTCGAGTGCATGCCGGGATCGTCGGCGACCGCCAGCACGAGCCCGCCGTTGGTGCCGGTGACCGCCGAGTTCATGAACGCGTCGGCTGCGACGTTGAGCCCGACGTGCTTCATGCACACCAGCGCACGCTTGCCCGCCCAGCTCATCCCGAGCGCCTCCTCGTAGGCGACCTTTTCGTTGGTCGACCAGAAGGCGTGGACGTCCCCGGTCGACTTCGCCCAGCGCTCGACAAACTCGAAGATCTCGGTGGACGGCGTGCCCGGGTAGGCGTAGATGCCGCTCATGCCGGCATGGATCGCCCCGAGGCCGATCGCTTCGTCACCCAGCAGGACTTCTCTCGTCATTGGTGCTCCTTCCGGGTCGGTGCCGTACCCGGACGGGTGCGGCGGGAGGCCGCGGCATCGGCCGCGACCCGAATGTGAACCACTTCACAATGTGCAGTATAGGGGCTCGGAGGGCGCCTCGCAAGGTGCGGCGCGTCATCCTGCGGCAGCGTGGGTTCGGGACGAGTCTCGGTTGCACGACGTGCCGTGACATTCCAGTAGAATGGCGCGATGGCGAGAGGCGTCTCGATTCGTGCCAGAGGTCTGGTCAAGACCTTCGACGGCGGACTGGTGCGCGCGCTCGCCGGCGTCGACCTCGAGGTCGACGCCGGCGAGCGGGTCGCGATCATGGGGCCCACCGGCTGCGGCAAGTCGACCCTGCTCGGCCTGATCGCGCTCCTCGATCAGCCGGATGCAGGCTCGCTGGAGCTCGACGGAGAGCCGTCGGAGCGCACCCGTCCCGCCGAGGCATGGCGAGCCGCCAACGTCGGGTTTGCCTTCCAGTTCCACCACCTGTTGCCGCACCTGACGGCGGTCGAGAACGTGTGCCTGCCGCTCATGGCCGTCCGGCCCAGGCCGGCGGACATGACGGCGAGCGCCCTCGCGGGGCTCGAGCGGCTCGGGCTCGAGCACCGGTCGCACCAGCTCGCCGGCTCGCTCTCGGGCGGTGAGCGCCAGCTGGTCGCAGTGGCGAGGGCACTGGTCAACCGGCCGCGCCTCGTGCTCGCCGACGAGCCGACCGGCAACGTCGACTCCGAGACCGCCGACCGCCTGCTCGGCGTACTCGTCGGATGGAGCGTCGACACCGCCGCGACGCTGGTCTTGGTGACTCACGACGCCGCCGTTGCGGCGCGCGCCGACCGACTGGTCCGGATGCGCGACGGCCTCGTCCTTTAGCAGCGCGGGCTGCAGAGCCCCATGTGGGCGGTCCAGAGTGCGGCGGCCTCGCGGGGGCTCTGCAGCACCCGCTGCATCGGATGCGTCGTGCGCATCCGACCTTGAGTCATGAGAGCGCACGAGCCCTGTGTCGGCGCCTTCCGAATGAAAAGAAAACGCCCCGCCGGGTTGGCGGGGCGTGTCGGGTCGGGGGTGGTTCCGCTCAGAAGATGGCGTACAGAGGCGCCTTCTCGCCGGAGCGGATCGCGGCGGCACGGGCTGCGACGTTGGGCAGCGCGCGGTAGGCGAAGTGGATCGCGGTCTGGACCTTGTTGTGGTAGAAGGCGGCCTCGGCGTTGTCCTGGAGGAAGGCCTTGTAGGCCTTCTTGTCGTCGGTGCCGATCCCGGCCCCGGTCAGGATCGCCGCGAGCTTTCCCTTGGCCACCATGGCCTGGTCGAGGAGGAAGTGGGCGCCGAGCGCGGTGCCGACCATGTCGAGCAGCGGCACCGAGTTGATCAGCACCAACTGGATGGCGTCGGGCCGCTTGGTGAGGTCCTTCGAGATGGTCTCGATCTGTTTCAACGCGGCGGCCAGCATCCACGCCGGCTCCATCAGCTCGGCGTCGTCCTTGGCACGCTTGAAGGTCTTCTCGGCCATGCCGAGGAGCTCGCGGATCGGGGCCCCACCGTCCATTGGCAGCTTGCGAGCCACGAAGTCGAGCGCCTGGATGCCGTTGGTGCCCTCGTAGATTGTGGCGATCTCGGCGTCGCGCATGTACTGCTCGGCGGGGTACTCGGCGGTGTAGCCGTAGC
>CAZQYU010000079.1:0-11227 GCA_964597585.1 uncultured Thermoanaerobaculia bacterium | reverse complement strand
CGGCGCCGCCCTGCACCACGTCGACCACGAAGTGGCCGTGCCAGCGGCCGTCGACGACCTCGCGGCACGACTGTTCGACGGCATTGGCGATCTCGGCCGGGAGCAGCCCGAGGCGACGGTTGGTGCGCGCCGCAGCGTGTTTGACCATGGCGAGCGCGCGCACCAGGTGGGGAAAGTGAGCAAGGCGGATGCCGGTAATCGGGAAGTTCTCCGCTGCGCGCAGGGTCTGGATCCCGTACAGCGCCTCGGCCGGGACCTCCCGCTCGCCGAGCAGGTCGTGCTCGCGGCGGGTGGCGCCCGAGCGGTAGACCAGGTCCCAGCCGATCCGGCGCGCCGGGGTGAACTGGAGGCGGCGGATGACCAGGCGGGCCACCGACGCCGTGACCGCCATCGCGGCGCGCGCATCGTCCTCGAGCTCGCGTCTGACCGAGTCGGCGGGCAGCTCGAGCAGACGTGTCTCGGTGAGCGCGCGGGCGGTGGCGGAGTGCTCGCCGACGCCGAGCAGGGACGCCTCGCCGACCGCGTCGCCCGGCCCGAGCACGGCGAGCGCGCCGGCGCCCTCGCCGGTCTCGACCATGACCTCGAGGCGACCCTCGAGGATCAGGAAGCACGCGGAGCGCGGCTGGCCGCTCGCAAACAGGATGTCGCCGGCAGCGAGGCGGGAACGACGGGCGGCGCGGGCGAGTCGCTCAAGATCGCCATCGTCGAGGCCGGCGAAGAGATCGCTGTGGGCGAGCAGAGTGGCGGTGTCGTCCATGGTCGTCCTCCGGGCCCGCCGCGTGGGCCGGAGCACGGTAGCACGAAGCCCGGCCTGCGTTCCTCGCCATCTCCCTACTGCGGGCGCCGATCTGCCAGCCATCGCGGGCTGTCTCGCAGCTCGCCACACGCGACGCGTCTTCAGACACGCCGCGGTGGCCCGTCACTCGATGCCTCATCGCTGGCGGGCGTCTCGGCGTCCCCGCGACGTGACGTGGTGAGACGTGCAGGCGAGGCGCGCCTGAGGCTACCAGCTGAACTTGAGACCGACGCGGATGTTGCGCGGGGCCGAGTAGGCCAGCGGCTTGCCCCATTGTGGGTTTGTCTGGGCGTTGATGTCGCCCCCCGGCGCGACATCCTCGTCACCCGGGGCGTAGACGGTCCAGCGCTGGTCGACCTCGACCGCGACCTGCGTGTCGAAGATGTTGAAGACGTCGAGCAGCACCTCGAGGTCGCCGTCCCCGAGCTGGAACGGATAGCCGAGGTGGAGGTCGAGGTTCGACCAGCTCGATGCGCGGCCCTCGCTGCCGCGCGGGGTCACGAAGCGCTCGTCGAGGCCGTAGATACGGTGGCCGCCGAGCTTCGACACCGGGGTGCCGGTGAGATAGAAGAAGTTGAAGCCGGTGGTGAGCCCGCAGCGGAAAAGGTATGAGCCGTATGCCTTGACCTGCCACGTGCGGTCGTTGGGCAGCGGTCCGTAGGCGCCCTCGAGTAGCTCGGGGAGCTCGGACGTCGAGGTGATGTCGGGGTTCACCTGGGGGCTGTCGCGGCTGTATGGACCTTCCCAGCTGCCCTCGAGCCTGGACCACAGCAGGGACGTGAAGAGCTGGATCCGGTCGCTGTAGCGCTTGTCGAGATAGACCTCGACGCCGTCGAAGCTGCGCCTGGCCTCCGGGAACGTCACTGGGGAGTCGAGCGGCACTCCGGTTGCCGGGTTGACGTCGTAGGTGCCGCCGGGGTTGGTCACGAAGGTCGTCTGGCCCTGGTCGACCGAGATGCCTTCGATCACCCGACCGAGGTTTCGATTGACGTACCTGATGCCGACCGCCAGGTTGGTGATGACCTCGTACTCGCCGCCGAGCGCGACCTCGTCGAGGACCTGCGGCTCGACGTTCGGGTCGACCAGCGTCAGTAGCGACGAGGCGCGATGGATCGAGGTCAGCGCGCCCGGGTTGGCGGCACTCGGTAGGCCGCTCTCCGGGTACTCGTAGAACGAGGTCTCGTCGTGCTCGTTGCCGAACCAGCGCACGATGGACGCCAGCGGAGTCGCCTGGAAGATCCTGCCGTAGTGGGCGTAGACCTTCGACCGGCCGGTCGAGGTCGGATCCCACACCACACCGAGCCTCGGCGCGATCGTGTCGCCGAGGCCGAAGTCGAGCTTGCGTTCCGGGACGACGTCGGTGAGATCGCCCGTGCTGAGCTGGGTCTCGGCACGGATGCCCACGTTGACGGTGAGGTTGCCCCTCGCCCTCCATGAGTCCTGCGCGAAAACGCTGTACGAGGTGGTTGCCCCGGTCGAACGGTTCTCCGAGCTGCGGACGGCGTAGTCGCCGTCACGCAGCCGGTAGCTGCTGCCGACCCGGGCGGGCATCACCACGCCGTCGAGGACGCCGTCGCCGCTGGTGTCGCAGTCGTTCGGGATCACGCGCTCGAGGCCGGTCGCTGGGTCGACCTCGATCGCACCGCCCGCGACGGTCGCGGCGCAGAACGCGTTCGAGGGACCGCTTGTGCTCGAGTCCAGCTCGTACTCGAGGCTGCTGTACATCCCGCCCATGGTGAGCTCGTGGGTGTCGCCGAGAAACCAGGTGAAGGACGCGCGGAGCTGGTCCCGGGTGCGCTGATCCGTGGGCCGCTGGAAGCCGGCGCCGCCGAAGAACGCGTTGCCGATCGCGCCGTACGACCATCGTCCGTTCGTCGTCTGGTCCTGGTAGCTGGTGGTGTCGAGGTTGGGCAGCTTCCGGTCCTGGTTCCGGTGATGGCCGGCGCCCGCCTCGAGGGAGGCGGTGTCGCTGAGCACGGAGCTCCAGTTGAGGCCGAGATTGATCCCTCCCCGCGTCGCGTTGGTGGTCAGGTCGGTGACCTCGACCCACGGTGAGTCGACCCAGTTGCTCGTCGTGTCCGAGACGTCGTTGGTGACGTCAGTGGGGTCGCCGAGGACGTTGAACACCAGCGAGCTCGTCCGGTTCGTCCGCAAGGTCAGTTTGCCGGCGAAGTTGTTGTGCTCAGACTCGCGCACGATCCGGTTGCTCTGGTCGACCTCGGTGCCGCTGAACGCGTCCTGACGGATGCTCTGGTCGAGCCGGCCCGGGTTCAGGGCCACGAAGTACCACAGCTCATCCGCGGCGATCCTGCCGCCGAGCGCAAACCCGATGTCCCACGCGATGTCCGGGGTCCTGGCGTCGCCGCGCCCCTCGGGGATCTTCGCGATCGAGGTCAGCGCGTCGTCGGTGAAGTACGCGAACATGTCGCCGTGGGCCTCGTTGCCGCCCGACCCGGTGATCACATTGACGATGCCGCCGACGGCGCCGCCGAGCTCTGCCTCCCAGCCGCCGGTCGTGACCCGGAGCTCCTCGATGAAGCTCGAGGAGACCCGGGTCCCGGCGCCGCCGTCGGCCGGGTCGGTGGTCTCGAGCTGGTCGACCACCCAGCGGTTCTCGAGCGCCGAGGCGCCCATGATCGAGGCGTTGCCGGCGAGCCGGTCGTCCGCGATGCTGCCGTCGTCGACCACGCCGGCAGCCAGCGAGGTGATGTCCGCGGCCTCCCGTTCGACGGGGACATTGTCGATCACCGAGTCTGAGAACGCGTCTCCGGTCGCGGCCGACGTGACGTCAACCATCGGCGCGTCGCCCCTCACCACCACCTCATCCATGGAGGTCGGTTTGAGGGCGACCTTGATGGTGACCACCGCCCCGATCCCGATCCGGATGTGCTCCTCCTCCACCGTCCGATGGCCGGGGCGCGAGAACACCGCCCTGTAGGTGCCGGGCGGAAGCTGGACAAACCGGTAGACACCGTGCCGGTCGGTGATCGCGGTGCGGACGCCCTGCATCTCTGGCGAGGAGACTGTGATGCCCACTCCCGGCAGCACCTGGCCGTTATGGTCCCGGACGATCCCTCGAAAGCCCCCGCTGGTGGTCTGCGCGCACAGGGTCCCCGCGGCGAGCCCGCTTGCCAGCGCCGCGGCGAGCACCCATGCGTATGGTCTCATTCGGAGCCTCCCCTCCTGCGCCATGATGCAGCGCATCCGATCCCAAGAAAAGGACCCGCCGCAGAGAGGCTGGCTTCTCCCCGTTCCGATCCCGCGACCAGGGCGCGGAGTCGCGCGTCGCCAGACGCGGGGAAACCGCGACGCTGTCAACGTTCTTCGGCGGGGTTCGTCCCTTGACTTCTCATCGAGGCACGAGATATACCACGCCGGGAGAGGGTCCGCCCAAGGCGTGATGCCGGGCCGGCAACCCCCGCGAAGCGAGGTGACACAGATGTATTCCAAGCGCTCCACCATCGTCTGGCTCGCATTGTTGATGCTGACGGTCCCGGGGCTGGCCCATGCCTCGAGGGAGGGCCGGCTCGTCGGCAAGGTCCTCGACCCCAAGGGCGAGCCCATCCAGGGCGTCACAGTGGTCGCGACCGCCCAGGCCCTTCCCGACTTTCGGGTCGAGGATACCAGCAACAAGAAGGGCGTCTTCATCGTCGACATCCCCCAGCTCGGCGTGGCCTACCTGCTGCGGTTCGAGAAGGTCGGGTACGCGGCCCTCGAGGCCGAGCTCACCTGGGATCTGGCCGGAACCCAGCGCAAGGAGTTCACCCTGCAGCCCGCAGGGGCGGTGCAGCTGGGAACAGAGCCGCTCGCGACGACCTCGAACGCGGCCGTCGCGGCCTTCAACGCGGGGCTCGAGGCCTTCAAGGCCAAGGACTACGCGGCCGCCGAGGCGCACTTCCAGGAGGCGGTGGAGCACGACCCCGAGCTGCGCCAAGCGTGGGCTGCGCTGAGCGTGACCCAGCTCCAGCAGGGACACAACCAGCAGGCGGCGGAGGCTGGAGACAAGGCCGTCGCGCTCGGCTCGAACGAGCTACCGGTGCTGCGGGCGCGGTGGGAGGCCTACCGCAACCTCGGCGACAAGGCAAAGGCCGCGGCCGCTCTCAAGGATGTGCAGAAGGCCGGCGAGGTGGCCGAGGAGGCGAAGGCGACCTACAACGACGCGGTCGCGCTGCTCAAGTCGGGGGACAACGAGGCCGCCCTGACGAAGTTCCAGGAGGCATCCGACCTCGACCCGAGCCTCCGGGCCGCCGCCGAAGGTGTCGCTACAACCGCCCTCAAGCTGGGCCACAACCAGCAGGCGGCCAGCGCCGCCGAGAGGATCCTGGCCCAGGACCCCCACGATGAGGGCGCCGCTCGGATCCGCTTCAACGCCTACCTCGCCCTCGGGGACCCCGACAAGCTCGTCGGCGCACTGGTCGGGCTGGCGCCTTACGAGCCCAAGGTCGCCCACGACGGTCTCCTGAAGCTGGCCTTCGACGCGTACGACGCCAACGACATGCCCAAGGCGAAGGAGCGCTTCCTGAAAGTCCTCCAGCTCACCCCCGACGACACGGTGGCCCTTTATTACGGCGCCCTCGTCGAGGTCAACCTTGGCGACACCCAGGAGGCCATACAGCACCTCGAGCACTTCCTGGAGCTGGCGCCGAACGACAAGGAAGCCACCCCCGCTCGACAGATGCTCGAGTATCTCCAGACGCACTAAACCCGCATTACTCACCTGGGTTCGCCGCGGGACCGGCGAGGTGGCGTCCGCAGTGGGGTTTTCGAGCCGAGGGGCGCGGAAGCGTACTTGACAGTCCGTTGAGCGCCCCGCTGAGATCAAGAACCGAAAACCCCGCTGGGCACAACGCCTCACCGATCTCGCGACGGACGCCGGTGATGAGTGCAGGCAGGTCGATGGCACATCGAATCTCTCGGTGCGCACAGCGCGTCGGAAGAAGCGTTTGTGCGGAGCACCGCGCAGAGGTTCGTCCTGGGGTCGGGGTGGACAGGAGGATGCAGCCACTGGGACGAGCCCTCGGGGACGGCATCGACGGTGGAGCGAGCCGTACGCCGCGCACGGTGGACCTGTCCGGAAAATCGGACGAGACGGACGGGAACCCGGACGAGGGGCGCGGGTTCGGCCATCGCACGGACTGACTCCTTCATCTGGGGCCGGCGCAGTATATGCATACAGCTTGGCCAACTTGGCACGCACGCACTCTTCGGCTCCTAGGGGACGAGGCGAGGGCTCGGGGCTCGCGGGGTCCGTCCTTTGGCCGTTGAGGCAGAGGCAGCTGCGTGCCGATTGGCCCAGAAAGCACTCACACCATTGCGAAAGCTCGTTTCCAAGACTTGCAGGCTCATTTCGACGGTGGTAGGTTGGTCCCATTATTTTTGTCGTCTTGTGAGAGTCGTTTCAGAAAGAGAGGAGGAGGATATGGGTAGTTCGAGAAACCGTGTCTGGCGGGGTCTGCTGTTTGTGGGCATCCTCGTCACCGCAATCGGGGTGGTCGGCTATGGCGCTCCGGCCGTGGCCCAGGAGCAGCAGCCGCAGGCGGACCAGCCGCAGGCGCAGCCGAAGTTCGAAGAAGTGGTCGAGGTGACGGGCTCCCTGATTCCGCGCCCCACCCTGGAGGCGATGAGCCCGGTCGCGACCCTGGACCCCGAGCAGATCGCCACTGCAGGGACCACGCGGCTCGAGGACATCCTGACCAGCCTGCCCCAGGTCTTCCAGGCGCAGAACTCGACGATCGCCAACGGCGCCTCCGGCACCGCGACGGTCGACCTGCGCTACCTCGGTCCCAACCGCACGCTGGTTCTGGTCGACGGGCGCCGCCTGCCGAGTGGAGATCGGTACGCGCTTGCGCCCGACCTCAACTTCATCCCCGCCTTCCTCGTGAAGCGGATCGACATCCTGACCGGTGGAGCCTCGTCCACCTACGGCGCCGACGCCGTCGCCGGCGTGGTCAACTTTGTCATGGACAAAGACTTCGAGGGCCTCAAGACCGGCGTCAGCTTCAGCGGCTACCAGCACAACAACAACAACACCTTCATCCAGGACGTCAACAAGGAAAGCGGTTTCACCCCCCCGTCGGGCGGCGCCATGGACGGCGGCTCGATCGACGCCCACGTGGCGTACGGCGCCAAGTTCGCGGACGGCAGGGGCCACGCGACGGCCTACATCGAGTACCGCCGGACGTCCGCGCTGCTGAAGAAGCGCCGCGACTACACCAACTGCGCCCTCAGCTCTCTCGACACGTCCGTATACTGCGGCGGTTCGAGCACCAACCCGTACGGTCGTTTCCTCGTGTTCACCCCTGACGGTGACCTCCTGGGGGACTACACCCTCGACGAGAACGGACCGGGGAACACGCTCAAGGACTTCGGCTTAGACCACCTGTACAACTATGGCGCCGTCAACTTCATGCAGCGCCCCGATCAGAGGTGGACCGCCGGCGCCTTCCTGGACTACAAGTGGAACGAGCACGCCCAGGGTTATATGAGCCTGATGATGATGGACGACGTCTCCGACGCGCAGATCGCGCCTTCGGGCGACTTCGGCAACACGGGCTACGTCAACTGCGACAACCCGATGCTGAGCGCCGACCAGTACCAGAAGTTCTGCGTCGATGCCGGCTACGGGCCGAATGACCTCGCCGAGGTGACCATTCTGCGCCGCAACATCGAGGGCGGCGAGCGGTCCGACCACCTCGAGCACCAGTCCTACCGCCTCGTCACCGGCATCAAGGGCGACATCGGTGACAAGTGGTCCTACGACGTGTACGGTCTCCACGGTCAGACCCGCGCCCCGGAGACCTACAACAACGACCTCAACACCCAGCGCCTGCAGAATGCCCTGATCGTCGACGGCGACCCGAACGACCCGAGCACCTGGACGTGCCGTGACGACTCCGAGAACGGCTGCGTGCCGTGGAACATCTTCGAGATCGGCGGGGTCACCCCTGAGGCGCTCGCCTACATTCAGGTTCCCCTGGTTTCCATCTCCGGCCTGAGGACGGATGTGATCAGCGCGAAGCTCACCGGTGACACTGGGGCGAAGCTCCCCAGCGCAACCGAGAACCTGCAGGTCGGCGTCGGCGCCGAGTACCGCAGGGAGTCGCTGTTCTACCAGCCCGATTTTGCGTACCAGCAGGGCTGGGGCGCGGGCCAGGGCGCCAAGGCGCTCCCGGTCTCGGGCTCCTACTTCGTGCAAGAGCTCTACGGTGAGGCCCTGATTCCCATCGTTCAGGACGCTCCCGGCGCCCAGAACCTGAGCCTGGAGCTCGGCTACCGCTACTCCGACTACTCGACCACCGGAGGCGCCTCCACCTGGAAGGCCCAGGGAAGCTGGGCGCCCTCGAAGAGCTTCAAGTTCCGTTTCGGCGTCAACCGGGCGACCCGCGCGCCCAACATCGTGGAGCTGTTCGCGCCTCAGAGGGTCGCACTCTACGGCAGCATCGACCCCTGTTCCGGTTCCGACCCCTCGTACACGCCCGAGCAGTGCGCGCACACTGGTGTGGACCCCTCCCAGTACGGGCACATCCTCCCGAACCCGGCCGGGCAGTACAACGCGTTCTTGGGCGGCAATCCGGACCTGGAGCCCGAGACCGCCGACACCCACTTCGGCGGGGTGGTGATCACTCCGGAGGCGATCCCGGGCCTCTCGGTCGCCCTCGACTACTTCGACATCAAGATCGACAGCAGGATCGGCACCCTCAACCCGGACGACGTGCTCAGGCAGTGCGCCGTGACCGGTGACCCCTCCCTGTGCGGTCTGATCCACCGCGATTCCCGCGGTACGCTGTGGCTCAACCCGGACGGCTACACGGTGGCGACCACCGTCAACATCGGCAAGCTCGGTTCGGAAGGCGTCGACCTGAACGCCACCTACCTGATGCCCCTCGCCAACAGCTTCCTGAACTTCAACCTCATGGGCACCTACCTGCTCGGCGAGACGATCGACACCGGCCTCTTCGCCTATGACTGCGTGGGTCTGTTCGGCGACACGTGCGGTGTTCCGACCCCGAAGTGGCGGCATCGCGCCCAGGTCGCGTGGGAGACCGGCCCCTGGGTCCTGACCCTCGGCTGGCGCATGCAGGGCTCGGTCAAGGTCGACGAGTCGAGCAACCAGGAGGCCCTCTACAACCCCGACAACATTCCGCTCTGGAAGGCTGTCGGCAGCTACGAGAACGGCAACTACAACTACTTCGACCTCGGGGCGAGCTGGAACGTCACCAAGGACATCCAGTTCGCGCTCGGGATCAACAACATTCTCGACAAGGAGCCGCCGCTGGGCGTGGGCTTCCAAACCAACGACTACGGCCCCGGCTTCTACGGCTTCTACGATCCGTACGGCCGCGTCATCCACGGCAGCATCAACGTCAACTTCTAGCTCGAACAGACGACGCAACCATGGGGCGGTCCCTTCGGGGCCGCCCCTTTTCTTGTCGTGCCGACGAGGTTCGCGCAGCGAATCCATAGCAGCGCGTGCCGCCTGGCCTCTGCGCCCGCTTGCCTATGAGAGGCTACTTCCAATGGGCCATGCGGCACGCGCTGCTAGTGATCCGGATAGGCGTCCTGCAGCGTCTGGGACGCGGCCACATCCCGGGCCCGGGCAAACCAGCGTTCGGCCGCGCGCTCATCCCCCTGCCGCTGGTAGCACCGGCCGAGCAGCTTGTAGAAGCGGTCCTCGTTGCGCTTGTGACGGATGGCGTACTTGAGGTGGTCGATGGCGGTGTCGTAACGGGCGTCGGCGAAGGCCTGGCTGGCGAGCTGATAGCGGTAGTAGGGGTTGCGCCAGCGGTAGGCGGTCACCCGCCTCCGGGTTCGCTCAACCCGCTCCAAGTCTCCTTGGCGTTCGTAGACGTGGGCCAGGTTGCTCATCGCGACCAGGTTCGTCCTGTCGGACTTGAGCGCCTGCAGATATGCGGCCTCGGCCCAGGCGAGCTGTCCCGACCTGAGGTACAGCGTGCCCAGGTTCGTCCACGCCGGCGAGAAACGTCGATCGCTGTCGATGATGGCCGCGCGGAAGTTGGCGAGGGCGGCGGCCGTGTCGCCGGCCTGCATGCGCTCGAAGCCGACATTGTTGGCATAGTGCGCCAGGGCGCGTGTGTCCGAGATCGTGCGCATGTCGTAGCTGGCCCGGAAGTCGGCGACGTTGAAGTCGACCACGAGCGTGCCCGACGGCTCGATCTTCAGGCGCACGTTGACGTGCCGGTTGAGAACCAGGGTGTCGTTGTCGAGCGACCAGTTGGGGGGGATGTCGACCTCCTGGAACTCCGCCCGCAGCCCGACGTCGCGCGCCATGGCCACGAACATCGCGGAGAAGGACAGGCAGTTGCCTCGCCGGGTGCGGAAGGTCTCGGACGCGGTGCGGGTGTGTTCGTCGTAGTGCAGCCCGAAGCTGGCCGGGTCGAAGATCGCCCCGACCAGCTGGCGCACTTTGAGGCTGTCGCTGCCCCTGCGGTCCACGTGGGCGTCGAGGAACGCCCGCATGGTGGGGCTCAGGGCCAGCACCTCCGCCCCCGTGGCGACGGCCGGCGAGGTTTCCTGAGCCACGCCCAGGGACCTGCCTGAGAGAAGCTCCTCGGGCGTGATCCCGACCGTGCTGAGGCTCCTCGGCCCGCTCGCGCAGGCAAGCAGGAAGGCCATGGAAGCGACGAGAAAGGCGCGAGGCTGCATCGTGAGAGACTTTCCTGCAATCCGCGTGCCTCGCTCCCTCGCGGAGCGGGCGCGTTTCCAGTATCCATCACGGGGAACAGAAGCTACAGCTCGGGCTATGCCCGCGTCCCTGCAGAGGAAGCGAGAAGCGAGAAGTGAGAGGCGAGAGGCGAGAAGTCGGGAGGTCAGGCCGTCAGGAGATCGGCCGGGGGGCGGGGGGCAGGACCACGTTCAGGCTGCGGGCGGCAGGCCGCGGGGAACCGGGATCGGCACGTCGGGGCGTCGCCGGCCGGAACGCCAAGCCCGACCCTGCCGCCCGCTGCCCGCCGCCCGACCTTGGGCTTGCACCGGTGCCGCCTGCGGGTATGCCGTGACAGGGCTCGGCACCGAGCCCTGTCCCACGACTCAGGGGTGGGAGGGCCGCTCTGTGCTTTCTGTGCCTCTGTGGCGAATCCTCAGCCCGTCACCGCTCGGGTGGATCGAGGAACAGGTAGGCGGCGAGCTCGTGCAGCTCCTGGTCGGTGCCCGGCGTCGCGGGCATGGTCAGGGTATAGGTGTCGCGGAGCTGGAGCAGGCGCGCGTGGTGGCCGCGCTCCGCCTCCGGGTCGCGCAGGTAGCGGACCATGGTGGCCTCGTCCCAGTGCGCCGCCATGCCGGTCAGCGGCGGCGCGGTGCGCTTCCCCTGGCGCTCCTCGCCGTGGCAGCGGCCGCAGGTGAATCGGTCGTAGAGCTGACGGCCGCGCTCGGCGACCGCACGCTGCTCGGGGGGAAGATCGGCGTACGGACTGC
>CAZQYU010000078.1:0-11276 GCA_964597585.1 uncultured Thermoanaerobaculia bacterium | reverse complement strand
CCGTGATCTCCGCCAGCCGGTCCGGCGTCCGCCACTCGCGCTCGACCGTGTCGCGCTCGCTCGCGAGGTACTCCGCGCCCGGGAAGTCGGCGACGATCGCCGCGACGGCCTTCCGCACCCCCGGCGCCCCGAGCGACGCTTCGAACAGCGGGCTCGCCATCCAAGGTCCGGCCATCGCCGCGCGGATTCCCTCCGCCCGCGCCGTCCGCGCCACCTGGCGGAGGTTGTCCATGAAGGCGGCCTCGAACGGCCGATCGGGCATGACCGGGTCGATCAGGACCAACGCCCGAACGCGCTCGGGTCGCCTCAGCGCGAGCTCGAGCGCGATACCCCCGCCAAGGGAGAAGCCCGCAACGATGGTCTGGTCGATACCGGCCGCGTCGAGAACGGCCGCCGCGTCGGCGCAGTGGTGGCTCCAGTGATAGCCCTTGGGCGGCCGTTCGCTGGCGCCGTGACCGCGCAGGTCCGGCCGCAGCAGCCGCATCCCCGCCGCGGTCAACGGCGCGACCACGCCGTCCCACATGCGGCCGTCCAAGGTGTGCCCGTGCAGCAGCAGCACCGGACGTCCGGAGCCCTCGTCCCGGTAGGCAATGCGCACCCCATCGGACCGTGTTTCAGGCATCGGACCTCCTCGCCCGAAATTGTACGCCCGCCGGAAAGGGTCGCCGGCCTACACTTCTCACCAGGTCACGTTGCGAGGGCGCCGAGATGCCCGCAGCAGGGAGCTGGTGAGAAATGCAGGCGAACCGGCAGCGTTACAATGAACGGCCCGCAACCGCGGGCTGGAGGTCTTGAGATGCCGGTGACTGAACAGGAGATCGTCGACTGCCTACGCCGGATCGCGCTGCCGGGCGAGTCTACGAACGTGATCGACGGCGGCGCCGTGCGCCACGTTGAGGTCGAAGGGACCACAGTGCGGGTGATGCTCGCCATCCAGGCCGATCAGCCCAACGTCACCGAGAGCCTGCGCACCTCCACAGAGACCTCACTGCTCGCGCTGTCCGGTGTCACGAAGGCCGAGGTTCGGGTTCAATCGCTGCTCGCCACCGTCGGCGGCGGCCGCCCTGAGCCCGCCCCGACATGGGCCGACCGGATCCGCGGCGTCCGCCACATCGTTGCCGTCGCCTCCGGCAAGGGCGGGGTCGGAAAGTCCACGGTATCCTCCAACCTGGCTCTCGCGCTGGCAAGCTCCGGACGCTCGGTGGGGTTGCTCGACGCCGACATCTACGGCCCGTCCCAACAGATGATGATGGGCGCCACCGAGGAGCCGCGTGGAGGCGCCGACGGTCGCATTCGTCCGGTGACCGCGCCCGGTGGGGTGCGGGTCATGTCGCTCGGTTTCATGATCGACGTCGACCAGCCGGTGATCTGGCGCGGCCCGATGCTGGTCAAGGCGCTCGAGCAGTTCGTGGGCGACGTCGAGTGGGGCGAGCTGGACTACCTGGTGGTCGACCTGCCCCCGGGCACCGGAGACGTGGCCCTCACCCTGTGCCAGAACCTGCCGTTCGCCGGTGCGGTCATCGTGACCACACCGCAGGACATTGCCCTGATCGATGTACGCAAGGCCCTGCACATGTTCACCAAGCTCGGCGTTCCGGTGCTCGGAATCATCGAGAACATGGCCTACTACCAGTGTCCGGCGTGCGGCCACACCGAGCACATCTTCGGCTCGGGCGGCGGACGACGCACCGCGGAGCAGCTCGAGATGCCGTTTCTCGGCGCGATTCCGCTCGACCCGGCGGTGGTGGCGGGCGGAGACACGGGCCGGCCGGTCGTCACCGACCGACCGGACTCCGCGGCCGCTCGAGGCTTCCTCGAGATCGCCACCGCATTGGACCGCACCGTCATGGACGCGGTGTGATGGTGGTCGCCTACTCGCCCTGTGAGTAGCTCACTGCCGCGGTGGTGCGTCCGTCCTCCACGCTGACCATCACGGTAACGGTGCGCTTCGCTGCCTCGTTCTCACCGTAGACGACGCCGCCTGAAGGGGCATTGTCCTCGGAGTAGGTGTTGACGCGCACCTTGAAGCCGGCGTCGCCGAGCGTCTTTCGGTAGTAGTCGACGACCTTGTCCGGGGCGTCGTCGGTCGCGGCCTGGAAGCTGCCGCTGACGCTCGTGCCGTTCTGCATCACCAGACCGCCCTCGGCGCTGGTCCCGGGGTAGGTCGGCACCCACTCGGGCGGCTTGGTCCCACCGGCCCCGCCGGCCGAGAAGACCGTCTTGCCGGACCCGTCGGTGACCTTGAGCTGGCCCGTGTCCTTGTCCCCCTGCGCCTCCAGGGTGTACGACTTGCCTTCGGAGGAGAGGGTGACGCGGCCCTTGGCAAGGTCGTCGAGCCCGATCGTCATCTCCTTGCCGGTCTTCTTCTCCCGGACGGTGATGGTGCCGGCCTTGTCGTCGGTCGAGACCTCCTCCCACTCCGGGTTGACCTTCACGATCATTCTCGCGCTGGCCAGAGCGGGGTTCTTCTCGAAGTCCCCCGCCACGTCCTTGACCTTCTTCGCGACGAACACGCCGCCCGCGACCAGCGCGATCGCACCGATCAGGATGATCACCCCGCACCCGATCCCGATCCACGCCAGGGCCGGAAGCCCCTTCTTGCCCTGCGTCGGGTCGCCATTCGCCATGCCTGCCTCCTTGGTCCTCGACGGCTCCGGCCGTCTCATCGCTGAGTGGTTGGAAAACGGCGCCAGGATAGCACGGCGGGAACGCTCTCGGTGCCGTGGTAGCATGGCCCAGATGGAGGATCCCGACCCCGAACCCGGACGTCATGAACGCTGAGCTCGTTGCGGTCGTCCTCTGCCTCGCCGGCTCGGCATTCTTCTCCGCTTCGGAGACCGCCCTCACCTCCCTTCCGGTCACCCGTCGAGAGGCGTTGCGTGAGAAGAGCGGTCGGCTCACCCGCGCGGCCCTCGACCGATGGACGCGTGCGCCCCAGGAGCTGCTGATCACCATCCTGGTCGGCAACAACCTGGTCAACGTGCTCGCCTCCTCCCTCGCCACCACCCTGGCCTATCGGCTGGTGAAAAGCTCGGCGGTCGCCGTCGCAGTCGGCGTCATCACCCTCTTCATCCTGGTCTTCGGGGAGATCACGCCGAAGACCCTGGCCCAGCGCCATGCACAGTGGGTCGTTGCCCGGGTGGCACCGGTGCTGTACCTGCTCGATATCGTGCTGCGCCCGGTCAACGCCATCCTCGGGCTGCTCGCCCGGGCGCTCTCCCCGCGCACCCCGCAGGAGGTGCCGGTCACCGAGGAGGACCTCCTGTTCATGCTCCGGCTGGCCCACCGGCATGCCCAACTGCCGCGCGAGGCGCGTCACGTGATCGAGTCGGTGCTGCGCTTCCAGCAGGCGACGGCGCGCCAGATCATGGTGCCGAGACCGCGGGTCGAGACCGTCGACGCCTCGTGGGACGACACCAGGCTGCGGGAGGCAGTCGGACAGTCCCCTCACAGCCGCTTCCCGGTCGTCGACGGCTCTCCGGACCGGATCGTCGGCGTGCTCCACGCCCGTCACCTCCTCCGGCTGGAACCGGGCACCCGCTGGACAGCCACGGTCGTCGACCCGATCTACATCCCCGAGTCCAAGCAGCTTCCGGACCTCCTCCAGGACATGCGCCAGGGCGGTCAGCACCTCGCGATCGTGCTCGACGAGTTCGGTGGCTTCTCGGGCGTCGTGTGCCTCGAGGACATTCTCGAGCTGGTCTTCGGAGAGATCGAGGACGAGCTCGACCGGGAGCTGGGGACGACCGTGGTAGCCGAGGGGGATGGCTGGCTGGTGCCCGGCTACCTCGCCCTGCGACGGCTCGAGCGCATCCTGCACCGCAGCCTGCCGGCGCCGGAGGGCGTTGACTCGGTGGGAGGCCTGGTCGGCTCGCTGGTCGAGACCGAGGTCGCCGCCGGCGACGTCGTCCACTGGGAAGGTCTGGCACTCGAGGTGCGCGAGGTCGACAGCGGGCGCGCCACGCTGCTCCGTGTCAAGCCTGCACCGCTCGGCTGAGGGCTCGAGCGCTCGACCCGGGTCAACCGTCCATGGCCCCTGACGGGCTCCTGGGAAGCAAGGTGAAAGCGCCTTCCGGGTGCAGGAGGTCCTGGCAGCGCAGCACGCGAAAGGTCCGGATCACCCGGCCGGCCACCCGCACCTCAATCGGCGCCTCCTCCTCGACCGAGAGGAACAGGCCAGCGAGCCGATCCTCAACCCCCTCGCGTTCGGTGACGAAGAGCACGTCTCGGCCCTGCAGCGTCTCAGGCCGGTGCCAGTACAGGCCCGCGAGCCCGTGACGGCCTCCGGTCAACCGCGCCAGCAGCACCGGGAGGCGACCGCCGGAGTAAAACGCGAGCAGATGGACGGTCGTGTAGCTCTCGCAGGCGGCCCACTCGCCAGGGGCCAACCGAGACTGGAGGTCGGCCGCGACCTCGCGATAGCCGAACGCCATCGCGACCGGGCGCTCGGGCACCTCGAACGTCCGTCCGGCGAGGTGCCATCGCCGGCCGAGGAGTTGCTCGGGGTGGAGCACTGCCGTGACCAACGCCAGCGACAACACAAAGCCGAAGACGGCTCCGAGGGCGATCAGCGTTCGCCGTCCACGGAACTCGATCAGCACCAGCGCGGCCATGGCCACGACGAGCCCGGGCACGCCCCAGTGCCCGCCGACCCGCTCGCGCAGCGAGACCAGACCGAAGACCACCAACGGGGATGCCGCGGCCACGAGCAGCACACGCCACGCAGGATCACGGCGCCGCCAGCCGCGCCACCAGGCGACGGCCAGGGCCGCCGCGAGGAACGGCGTCGCGAGCAGGAGGTTGGCACCGACAAACTCTCCCAGGTAGCGCAGTGTGAGGTGATGGGTCTCGTGGCGTCCAGAAAGCTGGAAGCGGATGTTGTCCCAGTGATGGCGCGCAGCCCAGATCCACACCGGAGCGGTCAGCACGCAGGACATCGCTGCCGCGAGCCACGGCACGGGCGTCGCCAGGTGGCGGCGGACCGCCGGCACCCGCAGCGCCGGTACCAGCGCCGGCAACGCGAGGACGATCGGAAACTTGGCCAGGAAGCCGAGCCCCAGGGCCAGGCCGAACCCCCACCACGCCCGCCGCTCGCCCTGCGCCAGGGCGACTGCAGCCCAGGTCGCCCCGATCCAGGCCGCCATCATTCCGGCGTCTGTCGACTCGTAGAAGGCGCCGAAGAAGTAGACGGGCATGGCGTGCCATAGCACGACGGCAACCGCGGCCTGGCGCGCACCGCCACCCAGGCGCCGCACCAACGGCAGCAGGAAGAACGCGGACAGCAGGCTCGCGAGCATCGCCGGGAAGCGGACCGCGAGCGCGGTGTCCCCGAGCACCGCGGTCGCGAGTCGGATCGGCCAGATCACCAGGCCGGGCTGGTCGAAGTAGGACCAGTCGAGGTGCCGGGCGCAGTCCCAGTAGTAGGCCTCATCGCCCGACAACGGAAGCGAGGCGGCGAGCCACGCATGCAGCGCCACACCCGCCATCACGACGGCCGCGAACAGCCAGCGGTCGGAGGCGGTCTCGCAGTGCGGTGCCATGGAGGCGGTGCCGGATGCTACAGGCTGCGGCGCAGGCTGCGCAGCTCGCGCAGGGTCTCGGAGACGGTTCGCGCTCGCACAGTGGAGCTGCCTCGGGTGCGCGGACGATGGGTGACGCCGACCTGAGTCCACCGGAGGCCGGCGCGCGAGGCACGCGCATACATCTCGGCGTCGATCAAGAAGCCGTCGCTGCTCAGCCGGACGATCTCGAAGAACGACCGACGAAACAGCTTGAAGGCGCAGTTGACGTCGCGTACCCTCCGTAGCCCGAGCGCCCAGGCCTGGATCCGGTTATAGACCGCGGACGCGAACCGCCGGGTCCACGGATCCTGTCGATCGATCCGATAACCGGCCACCATGTCGACATCGCGAAGCCACGGGTAGAGCTCGACGATCTCCCGGAGGTCGAACTGGGCGTCCGCGTCGGTGTAGAAAATAGTGAGATAGCGCGTCGCTTCGAAACCTGCCGCGATTGCCCTGGAGTAGCCCCGCTGAGGCCGCAGGGTCACCACGCGTACGCGCGGATCGCGGCGGCTCCACTCCCCGAGGATCTCCGGCGTCCGGTCGGTCGAGCCATCGTCGACGACGATCAGCTCCCAGGAGTCGCACAGGGTCTCCAGCGCCGCAACCGCCTCCGCCAACGACTCGGGCAGGATGTCCTGCTCGTCATGCGCGGGCATCACGGCGGACAGCTCGCGGATCGGGCGCGCCGTCGGAGGCGGGACGGAGAGCTCGTCTGGGGCGGCCACCTCGGCGGGCGCAGGCGGAGTGTCAACCAACTCTCTCTCCATGCGCGAATTCTAGCAAAGAGTCGGCATTTCAGGCGCATCCGTCGGCTCGCCTCCGCGGACGACCGGCGTCGGCGGCTCGTGCCCCGCGAGCACGGCGCAGACGTTCTCGGCGGCGAGCTCGGCCATGGCGGCGCGGGTCTCGGCGGTCGCCGAGCCGATGTGGGGCAGGAGGACGACGTTGCTGTGGCCCAGGAGGCCGGGATGGACCGCGGGCTCGTGCTCGTAGACGTCGAGGCCGGCCCCGCCGAGACGGCCCGAGTCGAGTGCGTCGACGAGGGCGGCCTCGTCCACCAGCGGCCCGCGCGAGGTGTTCACGAGCACTGCGCCGGGCTGCATCCGAGCGAGCCGGTCGCGATCGAGAAGATGGCGGGTCCCGGGCGTCAACGGGCAGTGCAGCGAGACCACACTGCTCACTGCGAGCAGCTCGGCGAGAGACACCGCCTGCGCCTGTGGCTCGGGCTGCGGCGGCGGGGACGGCGTGGCGAAGACCACATTCATCCCGAACGCCCCGGCACGACGGGCGACCGCACGGCCGATACGGCCCCAGCCGACGACGCCCAGTGTCCTGCCCTGGAGGCCTCGGCCGAGGAGCAGGTCCAGCCGCCATCCGGTGAACCGCCCCAAGCGCACGAACGCGTCGGCTTCGACGAGGCGACGGGTCACCGCGAGGATCAGCGCCCATGTGAGGTCCGCGGTGGCCTCGGTGAGGACGTCGGGCGTGTTGGTCACCCACACTCCCCTGCGTCGGGCGGCCTCGACATCGACGTTGTCGAAACCGACGGCACAGTTGCCGACCACCTCGAGATGCGGGCAGGCTGCGAGAACGTTCTCGGTGATCGGGTTGGCGAGCAATGTCACCACGCCGGCCGCTGAACCGATGAACCGGGCCAGATCGTCCGCGTCGACCAGGGGAGGCCCGACGTGGAGCCGGACGCGGTGCACGGTCTCGAGGCGCTCGACCGCGCGTCCGGGCAGCGGCGACGTGACGGCGACCTCGCGGCCTGCCGTCACCGCCAACCCTCTTCCGGCCCGATCAGCTCCACCAGCAGGCGCTCCAGGGGCTCTGGAGCAGTCTCCACGACACGCCCGAGCTCCTGGCCGTCGGCGTCGAGGACGACCAGCGTCGGCACCCGGTCCGCCGTGCGGTCGGAGAGCAGGCCGGCCGCCGGGCCGGTGGGTGCGACCCGCTTGGTCCGGTCCACGCCCACAAGCTCGACGGTGAACACGCCTCCCCCGACCGACTCGACGACCTTCTCCAGGCGCGGCACCTCGCGCCGCGAGTCCGAGCACCACGAGCCGAGCACGACCACGATCCGGTAGCGGCCCGTGGCCGTGCGCAGCCGGCCCACCTCCTCCGGATCGGGCACGTAGCTCGAGCGCTCCGCCTCCCAGCCGTCGATCGCGGCGAGGTCGGCCCAGGTCAGCGGTCCGATCAGGGTCGGCGCCGGGGCCGGCGGCTCGGCGCCCTCGGCGGCCTCCACGCGCAGGATCGTGTCGCCGACCTCGATCCGCTCGAGGACCTCCCGGCCCGCGGTGACCTCCGCGACGTTGGTGTAGTGACCGGTGAGGTGGTCGGCCGGCGTCAGCGTGGCGAAGAGCTGACAGCCTCCGGTGTTGGGACCGGAGGTCGCGATACCGACCCGCCATGAGTCGAACGGATCGAGCGACGGCTCGTCCGCGAGGGTGAATCCCGGCCCACCCCAGCCGTCACCACGCGGGTCGCCGCCCTGGACCACGAAGTTCGGCACCACCCGGTGGAAGGTGAGTCCGTCGTAGAAGCCCTGCTCGGCAAGGTCCCAGATCGCGCGCGCGGTCAGCGGCGCCGCTGCCGACTCGAGGCGGAGGCGGACCGTTCCGCGCACCGTCACAAGGTCCAGCCAATGGTCGCGACCGGACCACGTGACCAGGCCCCGATACCAGGCGAGCTCGTGCGGCGCAGCCCGCGGTGGCAGCATCGCCGCTGCACCCGCCGCCCGAGCCGCCGCGATCACCTGCGCCGCCACCGTACGATCCGGATCGTCGAGCGCTGCGGAGAGGACCTTCGCCCGAACCGGTCCGTCGCCGTCTCTCCACGCCGCGAGCAGGGCTGCAGCTCGCGCGTCTCCGGCGTCATCCTTCCGCCACGAAGCGGCGAGCTCGAGCAGGCGCCCAGCCTTCAGGACGCCAGCGCTCGCCAGTCGCTCGATCAGGCTCGCCCGCACCGCCGGGTCGGGTTCGCGCGTGAGCCGGTCGGCCAGCACACGGTCGGCGTCTGCATCGTCAGTGGGCAGCGCATCGAGGAGCGCCAGTCGAACGCTCGCGTCGGCGTCGTCGAACCCACGGGCGAGCGCCCGGGATCCAGACAGGGTCACCGACGCGCGGGCGGCGGCCCGGCGGCGCCACGTCTCGGGGCTCGAGGCCCACTCGTCCGCCAGGGAGCGGGCGGACTCGGCGCCCTGACGTGCGAGTGCGACGAGGGCCTCGGCGGCCGGCCACGGCTCGCCTTCCCGCACCAGGGTCTCGAGGACTCTCACTCCGCCGCGGGTGGGGCTCGCGCCGAGGGCCCGGATCGCCGGCACCGCCAGCTGAGCGCGAGCATCTGCGGCGAGCTCGCCGAGCCGTGCGAGGGCGGTATCCGGCAGCCGGGTCGTCGTCCCTGCCACGACCATACAGGCTGTGGCCTGCACCCGCCAGTCCGTATCGCTGAGGGCAACCGCAAGCCGCATGAGGTCGGATGCGTCTGGCGGGTCACCGCCGAGCCCGCGCAGGGCGGTGAGCCTGATGACCGGTTCCGGGTCCGCGGCAAGGCGACGCAGCGGCGCCAGTCTCTGCTCGGAGTGGCCACGCGACAGTCCGTAGGCCGCCGCTCGCCGGAGCAGGGGATCGGGGTGGGTCGCGAAGCCGCCGGCAGTGCCTTCCCACTGCGAGGACGGCAGCCGCCAGAGGTTGGCCAGCGCCATCTCGAGGACGCTCGGGTCGCGTTCCACGGCCATCTGAGCGAGCACCGCGGCGGCGCACGGCTCCCCGATCTCGGTACCGGCCCACACCGCGGCCCTGCGCACGAGCGGCGAGGAGTCGTGCAGCGCGGTCCCGACCAGCGCAGCCGCCGGGGCTCCGATTCGCCCTGCAGCGAGCATCACGGCCTCACGAACCCTCGGGTCGCGATCCCGTACCAGCACCGACAGCCGAAGCACGTCGCCCGGCCCGGGGTTGGATGCCACCACTCGCACAGCCTCGACACGGACCTGGGACTCGGGGTCGAGGAGGAGCCCGCCCCACAGGGAAGCGGGCACGGCGCCGCGATCGAGCGCCTCCAGGAGCGTGGCCTGGAGCAGTTCGCGCCCGCGCTGCGCCGCGACCGTGCCGGCGACAGCGAGCGCGACGACAGCGCCAAGCGCCACCCGGACACACTGGGCCACGGCACTCCTAGGCGCCATAGAGGAGCCGATCCCCGAGGACGGGAGGCAGACCCGCCTGGATGATGCGTCGGCGGGCGGCGCCCACGCGGTAGCCCACCCTGTAGGCGAACAGCCGGCGTTGCTCGGCGTCGTAGATCGCATACGCTGCCTTCGGGTCGCGGTCGCGCGGCTGGCCGACCGAGCCAGGATTGATGAGGTACCGGTCGTTCGGATCGAGGTCGAGCACCAGCCGCGAGCCGGTGAGCAGCCGGGCGTGGAGTGTGGTGCGGCCGTTCACACGGCGCAGGACGAACATCGACGGGATGTGGGTGTGGCCGAAGAAGACCACGGGCTGCGGCGAGGCGTCGAGTGCGACCTGTGCGTCGTAGGCGGAGAACACGTAGGCGTCCTCATCGATCGGCGAGCCGTGGCACACCGCTACCTGGTCGGTGACCGCGATCGGCCCCTGCGGCAGCTCCCGCAGCAGCTCGAGGTTCCGCGGCTCGAGATGATCGTAGGTCCAGGTGGCGGCCTCGAGGGCGTAGCGGTTGAAGTACTCGCCGCTGTCGAGGCCCGCGCACACCCGATCATGATTGCCGCGGACCATGGTTGCCTGAGGCTGCACCGAGCGCAACCACGCGAGGATCTGGTTCGGCGAGGCGCCATACCCGACCGCATCGCCGAGGAACAGGACCTGGTCCCATCGTTTGCGTCGGACGTGGCTCAGCACCGCGTGGAGCGCCTCCCAGTTGGCGTGGATGTCGCTCAGGATCAGATACCTCACGCCACCTCCGGGAGGAGGGACGCGATCCTCTGGGCAATCAGGTCGGGCGGCTCGTCCCCGCCCAGGGAGAGACTGGCATCGGCAAGCAGGTAAGACGTCCGCCGTGATTCATACAGCTGCCTCGCCTGCTCCGGGTCGACGAACTTCGGCCGGTCGAGGTTCTTGCCGGGCAGACGGCGCAGGATGACCGGCCACGGCACGTCGAGAAAGACCGAGTAGCCGCCCGCGATGTGGATCACGTGGCGGTTGTGCGGCAAGCAGAAGGTACCGCCCCCCGTGGCGACCACGGATCGCGGCGAAAAGGCGACGCGCTCGAGGAGGAGTGTCTCTTCGTGCCGGAATGCGGCCTCTCCACGGCTTTCGAAGATCTCACGGATGGAGGCGCCGAAGCGCTCGACCAGTGCCCCGTCGAGATCGACGAAGCGGAAGCAGAGGATCCGTGCAAGCGCCTGTCCGACCGCGGTCTTGCCCGCCCCCATGAAGCCCACCAGAAACGTGTTGGCCATCCTCCTCATGGTAGCACCGGGCGCGGGTCCGCTCGGGCGGGAAGCTCAGCCCCGGACGAGGAAGCGCTCCATGAAGTGAGTGTCCAGGTCGCCGCGTTGGAAGTCGTCCTCGTCCAGGATCTTGCGGTGGAGGCTGATCGAGGTCTTCACGCCCTCGATGCGGAGCATGTCGAGCGCCCGCCGGGCGCGAACGATCGCCTCGTCGCGGTCGCGGCCGTGGACGACGAGCTTCGCGAGCAGGCTGTCGTAGTAGGGTGGGACCGTGTAGCCGGCGTACA
>CAZQYU010000077.1:0-11289 GCA_964597585.1 uncultured Thermoanaerobaculia bacterium | reverse complement strand
GTCGGGTAGTACTCCGGCAGCCGGGTGATGGCCTCGAAGAGCTCGCTGCCGCGGTTGTCGTAGAGGTAGGTGCTGGAGATCCAGGGAGGATCGTCGGTGAGCGAAGCGCGCACCGCTTCGAGGGTGCCGTCGCCTGTTCCATCGACCGCCGCACCGCGCTCGATCGTCACGCGACGGCCAGTCGTCCATGCAGTGCTGTCGGTTCTGGCGTCCCACATCCCGAGTCCCTCCCGACGTCGTCTCTGACATGAGAACCCATCGCATCCTTCCGTGCTTCCGTTGCCGGCGACGCGCCCGTGGTTACACGGAGGAATGCGGCTCGGCGGACACGTCATCTCGCGCCTGACGACGTGCTCCGACGGCGGGCGGAGACTGTGTCGGAATCCCACACCCGGCTTCACGTCAAAGCCCGGCGAAGGGGCGACACTGCTGAGCAGTCTGCGGTCGCTGATCCACGAACCAGACTGACGGCACTCCCGCTTCAGCCGAGCAGGCCGGCCTCGACGAGGGTCGCTCGCAGCTCCCCGCGCGCCTCCGGGTGAAGATCGCCGAGTGGTGCCCTCACGTGGCCGCCCTCCCAACCCAGCATGTCGAGGGCGACCTTGAGGCCGGCGACCCCGAAACGCACCGTCACCGCCTCGTTGACCGGCACCAGCCGACGCTGGATTTCGGCCGCGCGGGCCACCTCGCCCCGCGCTGAAAGGGCGACCAGCTCCACGCACTCCCGCGGGGCGACCAGAGCCAGGGCGACGATGCCACCAACGGCCCCGACCGTGAGTGCCGGCAGCAGGACGCCGCCGGAGCCCACCAGGACCGCGAAGTCCCCGCGACAGCGCCGGACAACGTCGGCGAGCTTGGCGACGTTTCCACTCGAGTCTTTGAGCCCGACCAGATTGGGATGCTCCGCGAGCCGCGCCACGGTCGCGGCGTCGATGTCGAGGTGGGTGTTCCGAGGTACGTTGTACGCGATGACCGGGATCGGGGACGCCTCCGCCACGTCGTGGAAGTGCCGCACCAGCCGGTCCGGCGTCATCGCGCCGCTGTAGTAGTGCGGGGTGATGACCAGCACCGCATCGGCGCCTGCCGCAGCCGCCGCGTGGGCGAGCGCGACGCTGCGGCGGGTCGACTCCGCACCTGCCCCGGCCACCACCCGGCGGTCGCCGGGCACCGCTGTTCGGACCGTCTCAATCAGCCGCACGCGCTCGTCGTCGTCGAGCAGGGGTGCCTCACCGTTGGAGCCGAGCACGACGTAGCCGGACAGGGCGTGGGCGTTCCAGCGTTCGATGTTGCGCTCGAGAGCGCCGATGTCGATCTCGCCATCGGTGCCGAAAGGTGTCGGGAGGGGCGGCATCAGGCCCGTGAGGGCGGCTCGTGCGGCGACCATCGGCACCTCCGTGAAGCGGGACCTGCGGACCCGCCCGTTCGCTCGCCCACATTATTCACCATTCACGCCCCTGGGTTGCAGGCAGCGTCCTCACTGAGGACCGGCGGAGGATTCGCAGAACCGGGGCGACGATGTAGTCTGGAAGCCGGGCCCGGTGTGGGTCTCGAAAGGAGGGAGTCGATGCGAAAGCTCCTCGCGCTCGTGATCTTCGTCGGTGTCGTCGCCGTCGGCGCCAACGTGTTGCTCAAGGGTGGTCTGCCGACTCTCAAGGGCCTCAGCGCAGAGCAGCAGCAGCTCGCTGACCTCGAGTCCGACCTACGCTCGGTGGAAAAGGACTGGCAGGCGGCGGAGCGGAGCGCCGGAATCGGCGGTCTCGACACCACCGCCGATGCCACGGCAGCGATCGCCGACCTCGACCGGATCGAGCGGAGGCTCACGAAGATTGAGCGCTCGCTCGACTCCGATGTCGCCAAGGAGGCCGCGCGCAAGCTCCACGATCGGATCGACGACCTGCGCAGCGAGATGCGCTGAGAGCCCCTATCCCATCGACAAGCTCGGCCTGCGCCTCAGGCTCGCGAGGTCTTCGTTGAGCGGGCCGATCTCCTGGAATGCTCAGCCGGCTCCCCTTTTGAGGACATCGCGGCCACGAACCCCTCGTGCTGCGGGGATCCCCAGGTGGCACGGAGATTGCCTCTCGCTACTCAGGACGTGGAGTGTAACTTCGAGGGCATTCGAGCGTTGTAATAGACAGAGCGGGGAGGCCAGCGATGCGCGAGCAGCGGCGGTCGGTCGCCGGTGGGAGCGGGAAGGAGTACCGGGCGGTTCGCCCGCGCGTCGTGATCCTCGACGCCGGGATCGAGAGCGGAATCGAGGTGCTCCAGCTCGCAGAGGGCGTCGGTATCGGCGCCCACTTCAGCTGTCGCGGGACCGAGTGGGCGGTCGCCGGCGAGCGGCGTGGCTCGCACGTGCTGATCGCTCAGCCGGTCAACAGCTGAGCACGCTCTCCGTACGGCCCGTACCATTCGGCGAGCTTCCACGACCAACTCCTTTCACGAAGACAAGCCCTCACGCACCGGGGGGCATCAGTAACCGCGATCACGGTCGACCGGGTGGCGAACCGCGCCGCCGCAGGACACGGCCCGGAGGTCGGCCACGACCTGCCGGGCAACCGACACCGGGTCCGTGAGGCTCGCGACATGGGGGGTCACGGTGATCCTCCGCTCGCGCCAGAACGGGTGGTCGGGAGGCAGCGGTTCCTCACGGAAGACATCCAGACACGCACCAGCCAGCCGGCCCTCATCGAGGGCCGCCAGCAGGTCGGCTTCGGCCAGGTGGCCGCCGCGCCCCACGTTGACCAGGTAGGCCCCTGGTTTCATGGCGGCGAAGAGCCTGCGGTCGAGGATGCCCACGGTGGCGGCGGTAAGGGGCAGCATGCATACCACAACGTCCGCCTCCGGAAGGACCCCGAAGAGGCCGTCGGTTCCGTGGACGCAGTGCACGCCCGGCAGCGAGCGCACGCTCTGGCTCCACCCGGCGGTGGCGAATCCGGCGGCGGCAAGGCGGCGCGCGGTCGGGCCGCCGAGGTGGCCGAGGCCGAGCACCAGAACCGACGTCGAGCCTGGGTAAGGCAGCGGGCGCCACCGGCTCCCGTGCTGCGCGTCGCGGTGCGCGACCCAACCCCGACGCCAGGCGAGCACAGCCGTGAGCACGTACTCGGCGATGTCGGCGACGAGGTGATCGTCAACGAATCGGGCCAACACGACGTCCTTCGGGAGTCCGGGGTCCGCCAGCAGGTGGTCGACGCCGGCGCCGTAGGACGAGGCCAGACGCAGGTTCGGGAAGCGTGCGAGCTCACCGGCTGGGTGGTTCCAGGTGACCGCGGCGACGATATCCTCGGCGTTCCCACACCGCGGCCATACCCGCACATCAAGGGCAGGATCCAGGCGATCGAACGCCTCGACGAGTGCCGAGGTGTCGCGTTTCGGCATCAGGATGAGCAAGGCCATGACGAACAACCGGCGGCGCTTCCCCCCACCGCGCCCAGCCTACCACTCGCTCTCGGCTCGCACTTCGATCGCGCCTACCGCTCATGGCGCCATGCCGCTCGCCTCACCGAGGTTCGACAGTCACCCGGCCCTCACGTAGAATCGGGGCCGACGACTCCGTGCGGGTCACCGTCCGCGCGGCCCCGGAGTGGACCCAAGATGCCGTCATCAGAGCTTCGCCCGATCCTGCTTGCCGCACTGCTGGCCCTTCCCTCCCTCGCAGCTGCCGCCCCGAGCTCTCTGACACCAGTCGTTCTGACACCGGTTCGTGCCGACACATCGCGCCCGCTGTCCGAGATGGCGTCCCTCGCGCTGCCCCCTCCGGCAGGCTTTGGCAAGATTGAGGAGGTCTCCCCCTCGAACGTCGACCGCGCCCCGTTTCTCGCCCATGCTCGAGCGCCCGAGAGCGCCGTCGACCGCGTCGTGCAGAGCTGGCTCGGGGTGGCCGCAATGCCGCCGCCCCTGCTGAGCGTCGAGGGGACCGGCAACGTCAACGCGCTGTTGCCGCCCGACACCAACGGCGATGTCGGCCGCGACCACTACCTGCAGTGGGTCAACGTGTCCCTCCAGGTCTTCGCCAAGGACGGCACGGTGCTGCTCGGTCCCACGCCCGGGCGAACCTTCTGGTACGGGTTCGGCGGTGACTGCGAGACCCGCAACGACGGCGATCCGATTGTCCTCTACGACCACCTCGCGGACCGCTGGCTGGTCAGCCAGTTCACCCTCAGCCGCCACCAGTGCGTGGCGGTCTCGGCGACCTCGGACCCGCTCGGTCCCTGGCACCGCTACGACTACACCCCTCAGGCCGGCCGCCTGCCCGACTACCCCAAGCTCGGACTGTGGGAGAACGGCTACGGCTACACCGCACGCCTGTTCGGTGCGACTTTTCAGGGGTCTTTCGCCGGCACCTTCGAACGCGCCCGGATGCTCGTCGGCGACCCCGGCGCCCGGCTGGTCGGGTTCGTGCTCTCCGACGACCAGCACCACGCGCTGCTGCCTGCCGACCTCGACGGCCCCGCCCCCCCGATCGGCACGCCGCAGCCGTTTGTCGGCATGGTCGACGGCGCCTGGGGATTCGCAGCACCCTACGATCACGACACCCTCATCGTGTGGCAGCTCGCCGTCAACTGGGACACTCCCGAGCTGTCGACGTTCACCGAGTCGGCTCGCCTCGATCTCGATGCGGCCGGGTACTCCTTCGACTCCAACCTCTGCGGCTATACCCGCAGCTGCGTTCCCCAGCCCGGAACCGCGGTCGGGCTGGATGCCATCTCCGACCGCCTGATGTACCGGCCCCAACTCCGCCAGCGGGCCGGCTGGCGGTCGCTGGTCGTGGCGCACACGGTCGACGTCGACGGCACCGACCACGCCGGCCTGCGCTGGTACGAGCTGCGCGACCCCGGAACGGGATGGACCATCGAGCAGGCCGGAACCTATGCACCGGATGCGAACCACCGTTTCATGGGCGACGTCGCCATGGACCGGAATGGGAATCTCATGGCTGGGTTCAGCGTCTCCGGTGGGACCGTCTTTCCCAGCATCAGGGTCGCCGGCCGACTCGCCTCCGACCCTCCCGGGGTCCTCGCCCAGGGCGAGACCGAGATGGTGACCGGCGGCGGCTCCCAGCTGCACTCCGCCTCGCGCTGGGGCGATTACTCCTCGTTGAGCGTCGATCCTGTGGACGACTGTACCTTCTGGTACACCCAGGAGTATCTCCAGACAACCGGCCAGGCGCCATGGCGGACCCGCATCGCGGCGATCCGCTTCCCGAGCTGCACCGCAGGCCCGACCGGTACCCTCGCCGGGACGGTGATCGCTGCCGCGACCGGTGCACCGGTCGCCGACGCCCGGGTCTCAGCGGGCCCTGGGTGGACGATGCAGAGCGGTCCATCGGGGGCCTGGTCCCTCGACGTGCCGGTCGCGTCCTATGATGTGTCCGTACGCCACGAGCACTTTGCGCCCGCCCGGGTCGACGGCGTCGACGTCACCACCGGCGCGACCACCACCGTCGACGTCGCCCTCGACTCCGGCTTGTTGAGCGTCACGCCGAGCCGACTCGACGCCCGGCTCGGCACCGGCGACACCGCATCGCTCCTGTTGACGGTGACCAACTCCGGAACCCTCGAGGCGGCGGCGACGGTGGTCCCCCTGGCACGGGAGCTGGACCGCGTTCCTCCCCTGTCGGACCACCCGGACGCCGAAACGCCGTTGCAGGGAGCAGCCGCCGAGGCCGTCGCGAGCTGGCCCACGGACCTCGACAGCGCCTATGGCATCGCCGCCGACGGGGCACGCCACACCGTGTGGGTCGGCACCTCATGGGGCACGAAAGCCCAACTCCGCGAGTACCTCGCCGACGGTACCCCGACCGGTCGAAGCCGGCTCCTCGAGGAGGACCCCTTCACCGTCGCCGCCGACCTGTGCTGGGACCCTGAGAGCGCCACGATCTGGGTATTGACTACCGGCCTGCACCGTTGCCTCCGCGAGGTCGATCCAGGTCGCGGGCCGACCGGCGCAGTGCTCTGTCCCGCGTGGCCATCGCCGCCGAGCGGCCTCGCGTGGGACCCGAACACCGGGACCTTCCTCGCCTCGACGCCGGCCGACGGCTCGGTGGTGCGGGTCGATCGCACCGGGGCGATCGTGGGCAGCTTCTCGATCACCGCCGCGGCGAGCGGGCTCGGCTACAACCCGTCGACCCGGCACCTCTTCGCGCTCCAGGGCAGCGATGTTTTGATCCTTGATCTCAACGGTCCGACACCGGTGCTGCTCGGGTCACTCCCCCTCGCCGTTGCCGATGGTGCGGGGCTCGAGCTTGGCTGCGACGGGACCCTGTGGGCGGTCGACGCAATTGACGGCTCGGTGACCGCGGAGGCTTCCGGCGAGACCCCGAGCTGCCCGTCGCTCGAGCTGCCGTGGCTGGCGCTCGTTCCGGACGACGTGCTCGTCCCGGCGGCAACTGCCGGCGGATCGGGCAGCGCCGGAATCGAGGTCCAGCTGCAGGCCGACGCCACACCCAGCTACGGCACCTACCTGGCGAAGCTGACCGTCGACCACGACACCCCTCCCGAGGTGCCGCCGATCGAGGTCTCCCTGACCCGGGCCTTCGCGGATGTTCCAAACGGGTACTGGGCTGACGCCCACATCCACGCACTCGCAGGACTCAGGGTCACCCTCGGCTGTGGCAACGGCGAGTTCTGCCCCGAGGAGGCGCTGCCTCGCGAGCAGGCCGCGGTGATGATCGGCAGGATGCTCCACGGCAGAGACTTCGTCCCTCCTGCTGCAGTCGGGGTGTTCCGCGATGTGCCGCCCTCCTCCTGGGCGGCCACCTGGATCGAGCAGGTTTTCTCCGACGGCGTCACCAACGGGTGCCGGGTCGACGGCGGGGACGTGTACTTCTGCCCGCTCGACACGGTCACGCGCGACCAAATGGCGGTCCTGATCTGCCGCGCCCGGGGTTGGGCACCGGTCGCACCCGTGGGCCTGTTCACGGACGTACCGACCGACTCTTGGGCAGCCGGACACATCGAGCGCCTTGCCGCGGAAGGCGTCACGCTCGGGTGCGGCGGCGGGAGGTACTGCCCGGGAGATCCGGTCACCCGCGCCCAGATCGCAGTCTTCCTGGTCAGAGCGTGGCGTATCGAGATGGTTCCGCCCTGACGACTCCACTCCCGCAGCCCACGCACCCCTACCGAAGCCTGCGCTGGAACGCTCGCTCGAGAAGCACGGCGAGGGGAATCGCCGCGAGGAGCACGATCGGAATCAGGTAGCGGTTGCCGTAGTGGGAGGACAGGGCCAACCGACCTTCGAGATAGCTCGACAAGAGCAGCACCAGCAACGCCGTCGCGCCCACGATCATCGTTGCCAGGCGTCGATCCCTCTTCCACAGCAGCGGTAGACCGAGCAGGCCCAGCACAGTGATCGGGCTCGTCGTCACGAGACCGTATCGCGGGGCGAAGAGCACGGCACCGACCTCGGCGGCTGTGGGCCAGCCCAGCCGCTCCCGGTCGGTGGACAACCGTGGGGCAGCTCCATGGAGGTCGACCATCCTGTCGTAACCGGTGACCCATGGTGAACCGAAGAGATGGACGTTGAGGGCCGCGACCGCCACCAGCGGAATCAGCAGGCCGACGACCCAGGACACACACCGATATCGCGGTGCTCGCACCAGCAGCGCCACCCACGTGGCGACGACCACGAGGACGTACTTCGCGGAGCACGAAAGCCCAATCAGCAGCCCTGCGAGACCGTCGCGCCACCACGTGGGCCGCCGCTCCCGCCCGAGAGCGACCATTCCAGCCAGCAGCAACGTCGTGGAAAAGACGTCGGGCGAGTAGTTCCATGCGTAGTGCGGCAGGAACGATGCCAGCCCGGTGAGCACAACTGCCGCCGCCGCCGGCCATGGCCGCGCGACGCGAGCGGCAAGGATGAATGCGAGCGCGAACGCACCCGCGAGTAGTAGCAGGTTGAAAATCAGCGCTCCCGGCGGACCGAACAGCGCGAAGAAGGGGATCGAAGCTACCGCGAAGGCGACGGGATGCTTCGGGACCAACCTGCCTCGTCGGTCGAGCGCAACGTGGCCGCTCCACTGATCGAGGGGTGGGGCAAGCTGATTTGAGAGGTCGAGGTCTCCGTCGAGCTGGAGCGACCTCGCAGTCACGAGGTAGAACAGCCCATCGCCGCGGACGAAGTGTCGGCCGTCGTAGTGGACCGCGACCACCGCCAGACAGACCGTCATCGGCACGACCACGGCCACCGCACCCGCCCGCCACCAGGCCACTCTCGTCTCCCGCGTCACAACGCCTCCACACCGGGGCGCCGACGGCCCGGCCCGGAGCACTCTATCAGCGTGCTGCAGCGACGCTCAGCTCGTTCTCCAGGTTTGCGGCCTCGTCCCCCCTGCCGGTGGCGCGCAGCAGCTTGGTCAGGCGCCCCAGACGGCGGACGGTTTCGGGGTGGGCGTCCCCGAGCACCCGGCGGCTGCGCTCGAGCAGGTCTCGGTAGATCGCTTCGGCCTGCTCGACGCGCCCCAACCGCGCCAGGCAGTCCGCCACGGTGTGCTGCGACAGCATGGTGCTGGGATGGTCCGGCCCCAGCTCGCGCGACTTGATCTCGAGAGACCTCTGGGCGAGCGCGAGGGCTTCGTCAACGCGGCCGTCGCGCAGCAGCAGTGTGGAGAGGTTCGCCATCCACGTCAGGGTCTGGGGGTGGCTCTCGCCCAGCACCCGTTCGGCGGTGGAGAAGGCTCGGCGCATGTGCTCCTCAGCCTCGCCGATCCGCCGCGCCTGGAGCAGCACGACCCCCAGGTTGCCCTCCGCGGCAATGGTGTCGGGGTGGTCCTCCCCGAGGACTCGCCGGCGTGCCTCCAGCGCCTCGCGGGCGAGGCTCTCGGCCTCGTCGAGCTGACCCCGCACCCGCAACACCAGCGAAAGATTGCTGACCGCCGTGAGCGTGTCCGGGTGCGCGGGCCCGAGGACCCGCTCTCGGGCCTCGACGACCTCGCGGAACAGGGCCTCGGCCTCGTCGAACCGCCCTCGTTCGGCGAGCACCGCCCCGAGATCGCCCATGGCTTCCAGGGTCTGCCGGTGGTCGGGGCCGAGCGCGCGGCGATCGGCCTCCGCCACCCCACGCAGCAGCTCCTCCGCCTCCTCGTGCCGTCCCCGTCGGCGCAGGACAAGGGCAAGGGACGAGCGAGCGCTCAGGGTCGACGGTGCGTCGCGCCCGAGACTCTGTTCGAGCCGCGCGACGACCTGCCGCAACGCCGTCTCGGCTTCCTCGTACCGACCCTGCTCCTCGAGCACGCCGGCCAGGTCGCCGAGGGTCGCCACGGTGTCCTGGTGGCTCACACCGAGGACGGCGCCGCGATCGGCGAGAACCTCCCGCAAGACCGCTTCCGCCCGGTCGAGGTTGCCCTCGTCGCCGAGCAGGACGCCGAACCTGGCGCGCGACGCCAGCGTGGCCGGATCGCGGGATCCGAGCCGGTCGCTGCGGATGGCCTGTGCTCTCTCGAGCAATCGGTGGGCCGCCTCATAGCGACCCAGCGCCTGGTAGGTCACGCCAAGGGTGTTGAGTACGGCGGCCAGCTCGAGCGGGTGGCCTCCGAACTCCTCGTCGACAGTCGCCGCTGCCTGGTCCAGCACCTCGACCACCTTGACCTCAATGCCGCGCCGATCGGGATCAGCGCTGGCCAGCATGCGCTCGAGGAAGAGGTTGACCGCCTCTGCCTCAGCCTGCGCGTCTCGTGCCTTGGCCAGCGAACGCCGCGCATGCCACAGCCCGAGACCGGAGCCGACAGCGGCGACCACGAGACCGACGACGACCGCCGATACCGCCACCCGCCGCAGGCGCCGCCGCGGCGCCTCGCGCCGGAAGCGCAGCCGCTCGAGGGCCTCGGTCGCGCTGGGGCGCTCGACCGGGGCAAATGCGGTCAGGCGCTCTGTCAGCTCCGCCAGGTCCCGGGGAACGCCGACCAGCGGCGCGGTCTCGCCCCACATCGCCCGCTGCGCCAGCACCGCCGGATGCACGTCGCGCCCAAAGGGCGGCTCGCCGGTGAGGAGCTCCCGAAGCAGCAGCCCGAAGGCGTACATGTCACTGGCCGCCGTCACCGGTTCGCCGCGCGCCTGCTCGGGGCTCATGTAGCGGGGGGTCCCCATGACGTCGCCGGCCCGTGTCACGGTCGCTCCGGACGGCACCTGCTCGTCGCCCGCGGCAGCGGCACCGTCCGCGACCTCGACCCCGTCGACCGACCTCGCGAGGCCGAAGTCGAGCACCTTCACGACGCCTTCGGGCGTCACCATGATGTTTTCCGGCTTGAGATCGCGGTGGACGATGCTCATCGCATGCGCCGCGGCCAGCGCCCGGGCCACTTGCTCTGCGACATCGAGCTTCGCCTCGAGTGTCAACCCCTCGCGCTCGAGCTCACGCAGACTGCGGCCCGACACCAGCTCGAGGATGATGAAGTCGTCCTCGGGCTCCTGCACGAAGTCATAGAGGCGGCAGATGTTCGGATGTTCGAGACGGGACAGCACCCGGGCCTCGCGTAGAAACCGGGAGCGCGCGCCAGCGTCCAGCCGGCGTTCGCCGCGAATCGCCTTGACCGCGACTTTGCGCCCCAGGGTCTCGTCGGTCCCGAGATAGACCTCCCCCATTCCGCCTTCGCCGAGGAGTTCGGCGAGCCGGATGTTGCGCACGGTCGTCCCGATCAAGTTCATGAAGCTTCACTTCCGACGGCCAGCGGATACTTCGATTCTACTCCCGGACCAGAGCAAGCCCGAGGCGACCATCCGGCGGATCCGCAGCGGATCTGGGGGGCCGACGCTCACGCCGCCTGGCGGCGGATCTCCTCTGATGGAGCGCGGCCGTAGAACGCCTTGTACCGGCGCGAGAAGTGCGACGGGCTCGAGAAGGCGAGCCGGTAGGCCACCTCGCTCACAGTGAAGCGGTTGGAGCGCAGGAGACGGCGCGCTTCGCGCATCTTCAGGGCGAGAATGAGCTGGCTCGGCGTGCAGTCGAGCTCGGACGCGAGCCCGCGCTCGAGGGTGCGCAGCGAAACGTACAGCTCGGCGGCGATCTGACCCGGCGCGACGTTTCCCTCGAGGTGGCGGTGCACGCACACGATTGCCTGGTCGGCGAGGGTGGCCGCCTCGGCGCCCGCGCTTTCGACCACATGGCGGACATGGCTGGTCTTCCCGGCGAGCACGTCGCCCGGAGGCGACGAGCCCGCGGAGACGTCCGTCGAGCTCTCGTTGACATCGGGTACGGTACGGTCCGAAGGCAGCGTCATCATCTCGGGCGGACCGCCCCGCGCTGTATCGAGCTCGGCGAGTCGATCGAGCAGGGCCGCCATCTGCCGACGTTGGCGGCGAT
>CAZQYU010000076.1:0-11297 GCA_964597585.1 uncultured Thermoanaerobaculia bacterium | reverse complement strand
GTCGACCGGACCAAGACGGTGTTCGTGTCGATTCACGCGGATTCCCTCCACCCGTCGGTCCGGGGTGCCATGGTCTACGTGCCGGCCCGCTCCCTGCGTCCGCGGACCTTCACCGTCAACCGCAGCGGAATGCGCACCTATCGCGAGTACCGGGCGAGTCCGACCCTGACCCTGGGAACGACCTTCAAGGCCCGCTCGGAAGCTTCCTCGCGCCACCTGGCGGAGTCGATCGTTTCTGCCCTCGAGCGGGAGAAGGTTGAAGTGCACGAGTACGAGCCGGTGCGCGACAGCGTGCTTCGCGGACGTCGGCGATGGGTGCCCGCGGTGCTGCGCTACTCGGAGGCCCAACACGCTCTGCTCCTCGAGTGCTGCAACATGGCGAACCCGGAGGACCGAGCCGAGATGCTCGACAGCTCATGGCGGGAGCGCTTCGCCCGTGCCGTGGTCGCGGGTATGGCCCAGGCCTTCGGAGGCAATGCAGGCGCGCCGCGCCGGTGACGGCGGCCCAACGCTGCTGCTGGGAATTTTCCTATTGGGCCGGTTGACGCCGACCACGTCGGCGCCACATATTCGATGTGGGACCTCGAGGCGACCCGCTCCGAGCGCTCGGCGCCGGAAGGGAGGCGGGCATGAAGGCCTACATCGTTTTCAGCGGCAGCGGAGCGATCCTCATCCTGACCTCCTGCTCGTGCGTCACCGATCCCTGTCTGATCGAGAAGTTCACCCGCAAGGGCATCTCCAAGTTCATCGCCTACGAGGTGCCGGTGGAGACCGTCCAGGACGTCTACGGCGAGCCGTTCGAGGTCGTCGCGAGCGATCTCGCCGGCCGCGAGGACGTCCGCGTACTCGATTTCAACGGCTACCACATCTTCAACTGCTTCTCGATGTCCGAGCTCGGCAGCGCGGTCCGCTTCGAACACTGAGCATGACCCTGCACATCTCACCGGGTCCCAGCTGCGGGCATCGATATCGCAGCCGCCGCGGGCCCTCTCGCAACTCGCCACCTGCGACGTGTCTCCAGACAGGCCTCGATGGCGCGCCACTCGATGGCTCCACGCCGGCAGCCATCTCGGCAACCTCGCACGTGACCTGATGAGAAGGGGAGGTGAGGCCGTCTACTTCCTGGTGCGGTCGAGAAGGGTCCAGAGGTCGAGGCCGCAGGCGGCGAACAGTTCGGGGAGGCGGTGGACGGGGAGGCCGACCACGGTGTGCGGCGAGCCTTCGATGGAGCGGACGAAGAGCCCTCCGATCCCCTGGATCGCGTAGGCGCCGGCCTTGTCGTTCGGCTCGCCGGAACGTACGTACCAGTCGATTTCGTCGGGCTCCATCGGAAGAAACGCGACGGTCGTGGTATCGACGAGCGAAGCTTCGGCACCGTCCGAGACGAGCGCGACGCCGGTATGGACACGGTGCTCGGTACCGGCCAACGCGGCCAACATGCTCCGCGCATCGTCGTCATCGCGAGGCTTGCCGAGGATGGCACCGCCGATCTCGACCACCGTGTCGGCGGCGAGCACGTGGGCCTCGGGGATGAGGCCGGCGACCGCCCGGGCCTTGTCGAGCGCTGCGCGCTCTGCGAATGCCGCTGGTGCTTCGCCGGCTTCGGGGGTCTCGTCGACCGCCGAAGGGACGATGCGGTGGGGCAGGCCGAGCGTTTGGAGCAGACGTCGTCGACGGGGGGAGGCGCTGGCGAGCACGAGCCACCGAGCTCGGGTCGGGTCCGCGGTCGGGATCACGCCTGCGGACCTTCAGCGCGGCGAAACCACCACGACCGACTCGCGCTGGTCAAGAACCCGGACCAGGGTGCCGGCGGCGATGGTGCCGTCCGAGGTCGAGCGAGCCGCGAGCTTGATCCGTGATCGACCCAGCGCGACCTCGATCTGTCCGTATCCGCGGGCAGGGATATCCCGGACAACCACCGCTTCGGCGCTGTCGGGCAGGGAGCGCCGGCTGGGATCGCACACCGCTCGGAACCACAGCCGGAGAATGACTGCACCGGCAGCACCGGCGGCAGCGCCGAGGATCAGCTCCCAGCGGGTGGCCAGGCTGGTGAAGCCGCGAATGAAGAACGTCGTGAGCCCGAACAGGGTCAGGAAAGACACCACAACATCCGCGGTCGGAGTGTGGAGGCCCGCCCAGTGCTCGTGCGACGGAGCGATGACCTTCCCGCACAGCTCGCTCGGGTGGAGCACGCGGCGCGCCAGCCCACCGACTAGGGCGAGGGTGAAACCGAGCAGGAAGATGGTGAGGTAGAGGAACCCGTAGGTCACCGGACGAGTATACCGCGTATCACTTTGTCAGTACGTCGGGGCGGAGCCCATCCAGGATCCGCGGATCGTTTCTGCTGCGCCATGCAATGTCCTCGGGGATCGGCGCAACGACGCATACGGGTCGGCCGTCTCTCGGGTGGGGTAGCTCGAGAGCGAGGGCGTGGAGGAGGGGGCGGCTGTGCCCTTCACCTCCGTAGGTGTGGTCGCCGACGACCGGATGGCCCACGGCAGCGAGGTGGACCCGGACCTGATGGGTTCGGCCGGTGTTCAGCTCGCACAGCATTGTCGCAGTGCCGTCCTCGTGCCGGGCGAGCACCCGAGCGGTGGTGCGCGCGGAGCGGCCGTCGGCACGGACCTCGAACCGCCAACCGCCCCGTGGACTGCGACCGATCGGCTGGTCGAACTCGATGAGGTCGTTTGCGGGATGGCCGTGCACGACCGCAAGATAGCTGCGGTGTGCCCGTCCCGATCGCCAGGCGCGGGAAATGGCGGGCATGGCTTCCCGTCGGCGTGCGAACAGCACCACGCCGCTGGTAGGGCGGTCCAGCCGGTGGACGAGGTGCAAGGTCGAGGGGTGGCCCTCGCGCAGCGCGAGCCAGGCCGCGACGCGCTCGTCCCAGGCCGCCTCACGGCCGCGGCTGGACTCGCTGGGCTGCGACAGGACACCGCTCGGTTTGGCGGTAAACAGCAGCCAGTCGTCCTCCCACAGCACCCCGACGGAGTCTGGCCCGGGCCTCGATGGCACGAGGGTGTCGTCCTCCCCGCGTTCGACCTCGACCACGTCCCAGAGGCCGACACAGCGGGAGAGGACACGGCACACGGCACCGTTGAGGCGCACACCATCGAGGGAGGCGAGTGCTCGCGCTCGCCGCCGCGAGGCGGTCGTGGCAGCCGCCACGAACTGATCGAGGCGGAGCCCGACGAGGTCCGGGGTCACGACCACTCGGACCCGGCCCCCGGCCCGGTCCAGCACCTCGATGTCCCCCGGGTCAGGCACAGGCTGTCGCGTTGACCGGCAACCGGCAGCGGGCCACCGTGCCTGACGGCTGTGCCGGGGACAAGGTGATCTTGCCGCCCAGAGCCCGTGCCATCTTGGCCGCCACCGCGAGGCCCAGCCCGGGCCGGCCGGCGTGTTGGGGATAGAACGGCTCGAAAGCGCGCGGCAGGATGTCGTCTGCAATACCTTGCCCGCGGTCCTCGACCGAGATCACCACCGAGTCGTCCTCCTGGGACACGCTGCACCGGACCCAGTGGGGAGCCTTGGAGAAGTCGACAGCATTGTCGAGCAGGCGCTCTACGGCCGTTCGCACAACGTCCACGTCCCAGGCCACTTCGATCGGTTCCGGCGGGAGCACGGCCGTGATCTCGGCAGGCTCGCGCCGAGCGCCACGTCGGCACGACTCGACCAGCTCGCGGACCAGCGCGACCGCGTCGACCTGGCGAGGCGACACATGCACCGGGCGTCCGTAGAGGAGCATCTCGTTGAGCGTCGTGTCGAGTCGCTGGACCTGTTGGCCGACGAAGGTCACCGAGCGGGCGAGGTCAGGATTGCCGCCGAGGCGCATCGCGAGAGCCTCGCACTGCATCGTGGCGGCAAAGATCGCGTTGCGCAGCGCGTGAGCGATGTCGTTCACCAAGCGCTCGCGGTCTTCTGAGGCATCGCTTTCGGCTGCCAACCAGAGCACCACGGACGCGTCATCGCCGGTGGTTGCCACGGCGTGCACGTCGGTCACGAAAAGCGTGCCGTGGTTGCCGTGTACGGCGACAGTCCTCCCGAGAACCCGACCCGGCTCTCGCTGCGCCTCGGCGATCAGACGGTTGATGTCGGCGGAGCTCACGAACAGCTCCTCGAGCCGAGCGACGTTCCCGAATCGATCTCTGGCCCTGCCCGAGGCCGAGAGGATCTGCCCGTCTCCACCGACCAGGAGCGTCGTCGCCGGCATCTCGGCCACCAGTCGCCTCAGCCAACTCGAACTGATGTCTGACACCGACATACTCCTCTGTCGATCCTCACATCTCCGGTCGGGACACGGATGTGGCCGGCAATGCCCTGGTCCGGGCCCAGGAGCGGATCGCCTTGAGCTGCTCCTCCATCGTGCGCGAGAGGGGGATGATCGCACCGAATGCGCGCAACAGATCATTCTGGGACACGTCCCGGCCGCGGGCGTGGCCGGTGATTCGCGCCGACGCCACGGCCTGCTCGATCTCCGCTCCGTTCCAGCCCCGGGTCGCCGAGGCGAGCAGGATGAGGTCGTAGCGAGAGGGGTCGAGGCCGTGGCGGCGGAGGTGGATGGAGAGGATCTCCTTGCGTTCCTCGTCGTTGGGCAGGTCGACGAAGAAGACCTGGTCGAACCGCCCCTTGCGCAGGATCTCCGCGGGCAGGAGGTGGATGCGGTTCGCGGTCGCGGCGACGAAGACCTCGGAGCGGTGCTCCTGCATCCAGGTGAGAAAGGTCGAGAAGATCCGGGTCATCGCCCCGCCCTCGCCCTCGCGGTAGCCCGCGATGCCCATCTCGATCTCGTCGATCCAAAGCACCGCCGGCGCGACGGAGCCGACCGCCTCGAGAGCGCGGTGGAAGGCCCACTCTGCCGAGCCGAGGATGCCGGCGAAGACCAGGTTCATGTCGAGGCGGAAGAGGGGCAGCTTCCAGTTCCGGGCGATGATCTTGACCGCGAGGCTCTTGCCGCAGCCGGAGATGCCCATCAGTAGGACTCCGCGCGGCATCGGTAGCCCTTCGCGGCGGGCGGCGGCGGCGAACAGGGTGGCCCGCTCGTCGACCCAGGTCTTGAGCTGATCGAGCCCACCGAGCTCCACCAGCGCCAGGTCCGGAGGGACGAACTCGAGGATCCCCTCGCGACGGGTGATCTGCTCCTTCTCGGAGTGGACGTCCTGAAAGAAGGCCTCGTCCAGCTCCGTATGGCGGTCGAGGAGCCGGTGTAGCAGGTGCTCGACCGAGGTCAGGCTCATGCCCTTGAGCGAGTCGAGCAGGCGTTCGAGGGTGCCGGGCTCGACATCGCGCCCGCCGAGCAGCGAGCGGACCAGGCGCTCGATCTCGGGCGTGTCCGGAAACAGCGAGATAATGACGTGGGTCAGGGGCTTGAGGAGCTCGGGCACTTCGGCGTTGGAGCCCAGCAGGAAGAGGAAACGACCGGTGTTGCGGACGGCCATCGCAGTGTCGCGCAGTCGGCGCAGCGTCCGCCGGTCGCCGAGGAAGTCGCCGAGGTCCTTGAACAGGTAGAGCCCACGCGGCGCCTCGCCTCCGACCCAGGCGAGGGCCGCCATCGGATCGTGTGCGTCGACGGAGTCCTGACCGACGAAGCCGTCGACGCAGTTCCATACGGTCAGGCTCAGCGGCGTCGGCCGGGCCGAGGCGGCGAAGCTCCCGAGGAGCTTCTCCATGCGCTCCTCCTCGGGGCTGACCAGCATCACCAGAGGATATGCGGAAGCGAGCGCGCGACGCAGCTCGTCGAGAGTGGTACGCATCGTGGCACATTGTAGCGGAGATGGACTGGGGAGCCTCCGGTTTGGCCCTCCGGCGGCGAGCCGCTATACTCCCCGACGTGCAGCACTCGATTGCCGACGCGCTGGCCTGGATCCAGCCTCATGCGCTTCTCTTCGCGATCACCCTACCGCCTCTGATCCGGATCGTCGGACACCTGATTCCGGAGGAGGTCTTCATGGTCGTGATCGGCGTTCTCGCGGCGAGAGCGCCGAGCAGCAGCCGGGCAGCGGTGCTGCTGATCGCGGTGACTGCCAGCCACTTCGTCGTCGACCAGGCGACCTACCTCGCGGGCCGCTGGCTGCGCCCCCGCCTCGCCCGATGGCCGCGAATCAGCTGCCGCTTGAGTCGAGTCACCGGGGCGTTGGAACGCTCGCCGGGTGCGCTCATCGGGCTCATTCCAGCACGTGTGCTGCCTATGGGCCGTGGTGCCTGGCTCGCGGGCTGCGGCGTGGTGGGGGTGGGCTGGCGTCGGTTCGCCTACTACGACATGGCCGCCAACCTCGCCCACCTCGCGTTCTGGAGCGGGCTCGGGTGGTGGTTCTCCGGAGACCTCGCCCGCCTCCAGCTGTCCGCCGAGCTGGGTCGTCGGGTCGCGGAGTGGGCCGCTGTCAGCCTCGTCCTGGCGTTACTGCTGGCGCTGAGCTGGCGTCGACTTCCCGCCCTTCTACCGGCAACCGTCCGCGCCGCGTTCGGTGCCGGTCAGGACGCCGACGACGACTGAGAATTCCCCGATCTGAAGCCCTCGGGCAGGGCGCCGCGCTGCAGCCGGGCGGCGAGCAGCGCGCGAGTGCTCGGGTGTCGGGGTGCCGTCAGCACGTGCTCGGTGACTCCTTGCTCAACGACCTCGCCCCGGTCCATGACGATGACTCTGGAGCAGAAGCGGCCGACCACGTCGAGGTCGTGCGACACCAACAGCACGGCGAGGCCGAGTCGTGCGCGCAGGCGCTCGACCAGCGCCAGAACGCGGGCGCCGACCACCAGGTCGAGAGATGAGATCGGTTCGTCCAGAACCACAAGATCGGGCTCACCGGCGAGGGCGCGGGCAATCGCCACCCGCTGGCGTTCACCGCCGGACAGGGCCGAGGGAAGGCGGGCGCCGGCATCCGCGGGGAGCCCGACCAGCTCGAGCAGCTCGGCGACGCGGCGCCGCCGCCGGCTGATGTCCCCGACTCGGTGTGCCGTCAACGGTTCGGCGATGCTCGAGGCGATCCGAAGTCGCGGGTCGAGCGAGGCCGTCGGGTCCTGGAAGACCGCGCCCATGCGCCGCCAAAGCGCACGGCGCTCGGAGCTTGCGAGGGACCACAGATCGTGGCCGTCGAAACGGACGACCCCGCGGTCGGGCCGCTCGAGCCCGAGCAGGACCCGGGTGAGAGTGGACTTCCCGGATCCAGACTCCCCGACCAGGCCGAGGCTCTCTCCGGGGGCAAGCTCCAGATCGACGCCCACCACCGCGCGTACCGGCCGCCCGCGTCCGAGCAGGCCCCGCGCAGCATAGTGGCGCGTCACGCCCCGCGCCTCGATCAGCGGCCGGCCCATGGCTCCGTCCCGTGGAGGGTGACCGGGCACCGCACCCAGTGGCCGGCTTCGGCCTCTGCCAGTGGCGGGTGGGCGGCGTGGCACTCGCGGCGAACGAGCGGGCAGCGGGGCGCGAAGCGGCATCCTCCGACCGCGTCCTTGGTTGCGGCCGAGCGGACGCTCTCCTCGGGCAGGGCTGCGCCTGGGCGCGCGTCCACGATCAGTCGGGTGAAGGGATGGAGGGGCCGAGCGAGTAGGGCGGTGACCGGCCCTGACTCGACCACCTCGCCCGCGAGCAGAACGATAACCCGTTCCACCAGACTGGCAACCACTGCGAGGTCGTGGGAGATCAGCAGCAGGGCGAGACGGCGGCTCTCGCAGAGATCGCGCAGGAGTGCGAGCACCTCGGCCTGGGTGGTGACGTCGAGCGCGGTGGTGGGCTCGTCGGCGAGGAGTAACCGCGGCTCTCCGGCTAGGGCGAGGGCGAGCAGCACCCGCTGGGCCTGACCCCCGGAGAGCTGGTGAGGGTAGGCTCCAAGCAACGAGGCGACCTCGTGGAGGCGGACGACTGCGAGCAGGTGTTCGGCCTCCGCGCGTGCGGCACGGCGCCCGAGAGCGCGATGGGCCCGGATCGCCTCGACGAGCTGGAAGCCGATCGAAAGCACTGGGTTGAGGGCGGCGCCGGGTTCCTGGAGCACGAGCCCGGCGACCCCGCCCCGCAGCCGGCGCAGCTCTGCGGGCGACGCGGCGGCAAGGTCGATGCCATCGAGAGTCACCCGTCCGGCCTGCAAACTCACCGGCGGCGGCACGAGACCGAGGCTCGCCAATGCGAGTAGGCTCTTGCCGCTACCCGACTCCCCGACGAGGCCGATCCGCTCGTCGGGTGCAACGGAGAGGTTGACGTCATCGACCACCGTACGCCACCCGGCCCCGGCGGGAACCGCGAGTCGAAGGCCGGAGATGTCGAGCAAGGCGCCGCCGTTCGCGCTAACGGCCATGGCGGAGGTGCTCGACGGTGGTCACGGCGGAGCCGAAGGCAGCGCCCAGAGGCTCTGCCGCTGCCGGGAGGCGCCAGCAGTGCCACACGGTGTCGGCGGCGTCGAGGGTGCCGTTGCCGTCGTCGGCGACCAGCACCACGAGGTGCCCGTCGTCGGCAGCGAGCAGATCGCCGGGCTCGACATCGCGCGACCAGGCGAGTGAGCGCCCCCGCAGGCGTGGGCTTCCGTTCTCGATCTCGAGACGACCGAGCGACGTCAGCGAGGTGCGATCGAGATCGGCCGCGCCGGACGCCGCGACCGCTGCGAAGGTCCATGACGAGGTGACCAGCCGCCGCTTGACGAGCTCGACGAAGGTGGCTTGGAAGGCGGCCGCCGTGACGTCGTTCCAGCCCTCGCCGTCGGCGGGCTTGGGTTCGAATCCGGGCAGCAGGAAGAGCTCGCCCACGGAGGGGTCGACGCCGGGTACTCTGGGGGCCGAACGGAGGACGGCCGGGAAGCGCGGGTCGTCGAGCGACTCCACCGGGAGCGTGGTCGCATCCTGGTCAACCTTGACTGCAAACGGGTCGTCAACGACCTCAACCCGGGCGTAGACACGCAGGGTGCCTGCCGCGACCGGCAGCGTGCCCTCGCGGGCGCCGAAGGCGTCGCCGTTGTGCGCCACGGGCTCCCCGGTCGCCGACAGGCCGCGGCCCAACTCAGGCGCGAGGAAGGTGCGGTAGCGAAGACGTTGTGCGGCGTCGGCCGCGGTCAGGTCGCCGCCCAGGGTCGAGGCCTCGACCGTGAACCAGTAGACCCTCACGAAGCGGTCTTTCTCTGGCCACCGATCACTCGTCTCGTGGGATGTGTCGCGCCCGTCCAGCTCGAGCCGATCCGCCGGCGTCAGCCACCGCGAGGCGCGGCCGGGCTGTTCCAAGCGCACGGCAACAGCGAGATGGACCCGTTCGTCACTCGCGACATGCCGCGGTCCCTCCCGGAACACCGGGTCGGCGTCCGTGGCCAGCACAACCCTGGCCTCGACGAGGCGCGGCCGGGTGTGCTCGTGGACCCACCACGGCACGACCACGGCGGCGACGGCGCCGAGCACCACCACTGCGACCAGGAGGAAGGTCCGGGTGTCGCGGTTCATTTCACTATTGTAGAGGGAGTCGAGAGCCTGTAGGGCATGGGCCCAGGACGGCAAGTGGGGGTTGCGAGGCGTTTCCGAACGCAAAGACGCCCCGCCGGGTCGGCGGGGCGTCGGGTCGAGCGGGACCCGCTCGGCTCAGTCGAGGGTCTCGGAGGAGTCGAGCGCGTCGCGTCGTGCCGCCTCGCGCTCCCGGTACGATCCCCAGATCAGGTAGCCGCCGACGATCACGAGAATGACCGGCCACCAGTCGCGGAGCCAATCCAGGTAGTCCTCGATGTCGATCCAACGGCGGAGCAGAAGGACGGCACCGATCACCACCAGAAAGACGCCGAGGCCAAGGCTGCCCGTCGGCCGCCCGGTTGGCTTCGGCGTCGGATCGTAGCCGCCGAGGTTGATGATCTGTGCCTGACGGTAGGCGTCAATCATGGTGAAGAAAAAGGCAAAGACGCCGACCGGAGGCAGGTCCAGGTAGAAGGCCGTGAACACGGCGATTGCGAGCATGAAGCCGCGCTCGTACAGACCGAGGTAGAGGTGGCCGAGGCCGGGGAACAGCGACAGCGCGGCGGCCGCGCCGGGCGACTTGCGGATCGCCACCGGCGGCAGGTCCCGCCCGGCGGCGTCGGAGCCGGCCGGCAGCGGCGGCGGGACCGGCGGAACGGCGGGTCGGGTCTCTTCGGGGGTGGGTGTGGTGCTCATCGCGGTTCTCCTTCGTGGGCATCGTGCGCCGCTCCCTTCTCGGCGGGAGCGGTGGATCGGTCCTTGCTGTCGGAGAGATGCAGGGCGTCGCGAACCAGGGTCGCCTGTCGTTCGAGGAAGCGCCATGCCCGCCACACCACGACCCGCGCTTCACCGCGGCCGTCTGCGGCGACGTCGTTGACCTCCTGGCTGACCGAGGAGGCGACGCGCTGGACGGCATCGGCCGCCTGGTTGCGGGCGAGAGTGACCGGGTTGCCGATGACCAGCGAGGTCAGCACCGCCAGGACATAGGCCGCGGCTGTGGCGGTGCGGCGTCCGATCACGCGGCGCTCGACCGCACGTCTGCGGATCGCGACGCAGCGCTCGAGCAGACCGGGTGGAGGCGTCATCGCGTCGCCGATCTGGTGGATCAGGGCGAGGTCGTTCCATGACCGGCGACAGCTCGGGCAGCTCTCGAGGTGGGTCAGCAGACGGGACAGGTTGGCGTCGGAGATCTCGCGGTCAACGGCCCGGTAAAGCAGCCCGAGCCAGCGACGGCACGGCGCGGCCCCGATGTCGGCGGCGAGCTGTGGCGGGGGCTCGAGTTCAGACAACGCAGCTCCGGCGGCGACGATGTCCGCAACGGTTTCGGCCAGCTCGGCGCAGTCCGCGCAGCCGCCCACGTGACGCGCCACGCGAGCTGCCGAGGCCGCGTCGAGATCTCCCTCGACGTAGGCGCTGATCAGCTCGTGGATCTCGTCACAGCCGGCCATCAGGCACTCCCTGGAGCGGACACAGCCGCATCCGGAACGGCTCGTATCTGGAGCCGTCGGCGCACGGCCGAGGCGAGCTCGAGACGCGCGCGGTTGAGTCGAGACTTGACGGTGCCGAGCGGAAGGTCGGCGGCCTCGGCGATCTCCTGGTAGCTCCAGCCGGCGAAATCGCGCAGCAGGATCAGCTCGGCGAGCTCCTCGTCGAGGTGGCGCAGACCGTGGGCGATGAGCCGCAGGCGCTGGCGTCGTTCCGCCTCGGCGTGAGGGTCATCCTCGGCCGGCAGCGACTCGATGATCTCGGAGTCGAGCCAGGCCGCAGATCGTTCGCGGCGGCACCGACGATGGGCGTCGATCAACAGGTTGCGGGCGACCCGCCACGCCCACGCCATGAAGTTCGAACCGGGGGTGTAGCGGTGGAGGTTCTCCCACAGCTTGAAG
>CAZQYU010000075.1:7476-11666 GCA_964597585.1 uncultured Thermoanaerobaculia bacterium | reverse complement strand
GATATTTCGTGGTTGGAGGAGACCGTCCCAGACGGGATGAACCGGAGGGACTTCACCAAGGTTTGCCTGATGGCAGCCGCGGCGGTCGGGCTCCCGGCTTCCGCGGGTCTGCAGATGGCCGAAGCCGCCGAAGCGGGGCTCAAGCCATCCGTCATCTGGCTTCACTTCCAGGAGTGCACCGGCTGCACCGAGAGCCTGCTGCGTACCGCGCACCCCGATCTCGCGTCGCTCATCCTCGACCTCGTCTCGCTGGACTATCACGAGACCCTGTTCGCGGCGGCGGGCCATCAGATCGAAGACGCCCTGCAGACCGCCATGACCGAGAACAAGGGCAAGTACGTGTGCGTCGTCGAGGGTGCGATCCCGACCAAGGAGGGCGGCATCTACTGTCAGATCGCCGGTCGGACCGCGATCGACATCCTGAAGGACGTCGCCGCCGATGCTGGGGCCGTGATCGCGATCGGCTCCTGCGCGTCCTGGGGCGGCATTCCTTCCGCTGACCCCAACCCCACCGGAGCGGTCGGCGCGCATGACATTCTCGAGGGGCGCGCGGTCGTGAACATTCCGGGGTGCCCCGCGAACCCCTACAACTTCCTTGGCACCGTGCTCCAGTTCGTGACCTTTGGAACGCTACCCGCGCTCGACGACAAGAACCGGCCGCTGTTCGCCTACGGGCGAACCATCCATGAGCAGTGCCCCCGACGGGCTCACTTCGACGCCGGGCGTTTTGTCCAGCAGTTCGGCGACGACAATGCCCGCCAGGGCTACTGCTTGTTCAAAATGGGTTGCAAGGGTCCGGAGACCCACGCCAACTGCTCGGTGCTGTCCTACGGCGAGATTCCCGACGCCTGGCCGATCGGCGTCGGCCACCCCTGCTTCGGGTGCACCGAGCAGAAGCTGGCGTTCCGGGTCGCCCTGCACGACACCGCAACCGTCGATCACCTGACGCCGCCCGACACCTACCCGCCGATCAAGGCGGAGCACCGGACCGTCAGCCCGGCAACTGCTGGCGTCGCAGGCCTGGTCGGCGGAGCCCTCGTCGGCGCCGGCCTGATGGCGGCGAAGAAGATCGGCGAGGGAGGAACGGGAGGGGGGTCATGAGCATCGACCGGCGATCTCTGCTCAAGGGGCTCGCCGCCGCCGGTGCCGGCGCCGCTGCGACGGCCGCGGCCCCCGTCGAGGCCTCGGCGAAAGCCCAGGCACCTGCCGACGCCCTCGGCATGCTCTACGATGCGACCCGCTGCATCGGCTGCAAGTCGTGCGTGGTCGCCTGTAAGCAGGCCAACGACATGCCACCCGAGACGGCCACCTTCCCGGACGGGCTCTGGGACGCCCCGATCGACCTCTCGGGCAAGACCCGCAACATCATCAAGCTGTACAAGGGCGACGACGAGCAGTCCTACATGAAGGCGCAGTGCATGCACTGCATCGACCCGGCCTGCGCGCGCGCCTGCATGATCGGAGCATATAGGAAACGTGAGCACGGCATCGTTACCTGGGATGGAAGCCGCTGCATTGGCTGCCGGTACTGCCAGGTTGCGTGCCCCTACGAAATCCCGAAGTTCCAGTGGGACACTGCGACCCCCAAAATGGTCAAGTGTGAGATGTGCAACCATCTGATCGCCGTCGGCAAGGGGCCCGCCTGCTGCGCCGTGTGCCCGGCGAAGGCGGTCATTTTCGGAAAGTACGACGAGCTCCTCGCCGACGCCCGCCAGCGCCTGGCCGATCATCCCGATCGCTACATTCCGAAGATCTACGGCGAGCACGACGGGGGCGGGACCCAGGTGCTCTATCTCGCTGACGTCGATTTCCACAAGCTCGGCCTGCCTGAGCTCAGCGACGAGCCCGCCGGCGAGATCGCCCAGAAGGTCCAGCACACGGCATACAAGGGCTTCGTCGCGCCGGTCGTGCTCTACGGCGTCCTCGGCGCCGTCCTGTGGCGCAACCGCCGCTCGGCGGGGAAGGAGGACCAACCATGACGCACCAGGCACGCGCCGTCGGTGGGCCTTTGCTCACCCGGCCGTTCACCATCCTGCTCGGCTTGCTGGCCGCGTGGTTCATTCTCCTGATCTGGCGTTTCGGCGCCGGAATCGGCGCCGTCAGCGGCCTCTCGGACGGCTACCCGTGGGGCATCTGGATCGCCTTCGACGTGGTCACCGGCACCGCTCTCGCCTGCGGCGGGTACGCGGTCGCGATCCTGTGCTACATCCTGAACAAGGGCAAGTACCACCCGCTCGTCCGGCCGGCGCTGCTGACCAGCGCGCTCGGCTACTCGCTGGCCGCGCTGGCGATCATCATCGACGTCGGCCGGCCGTGGTACATCTGGAAGATCCCGATCGGAGGGATTCCCGGCGTCTGGCACTACAACTGGAACTCGGCACTGCTCGAGGTCGCGCTGTGCGTCATGGCCTACGTCGGCGTGCTCTGGATCGAGCTCAGCCCGGCGTTCCTGGAGAAGTGGAAGGACTCGGCCAAGTCGCAGTGGCTGCGCAACTTCTCTGCGGCCGGGCTGAAGTTCTTCGACAAGGCGCTGATCTGGATCATCGCCCTCGGCCTCCTGCTGCCCACCATGCACCAGTCGTCGCTCGGCACGGTCATGCTGCTGGCCGGATGGAAGCTGCACCCGCTGTGGAACACCGCCATGATCCCGCTCCTCTTCCTCATCTCCTGCATCGGCATGGGGTACGGGGTGGTGGTGCTCGAGTCCGCGGTCTCGTCGCGGGTTTTCAAGCGTCAGCGTGAGACGTCGATGCTGGTCTCCCTCTCCGGCGCGATCGTGGTCGTGCTGGTCGCCTACACTGCGCTCCGGTTCGCCGACATCCTGATCCAGGGCAAGGCCGGGCTCATGTTCCGCTTCGACATGTACACCGTACTGTTCTGGATCGAGATGGCCCTGTTCATCGTGCCGGCGGTGATGCTCCTTCGTCGCAAGGACTTCGGGACGATCCTGCAGGCGGCCATCCTGATCATCCTCGGGGGCTCGATGTACCGCTTCGACGCCTACATCGCCGCCTACAACCCGGGCTCGAACTGGGCCTACTTCCCGTCCGTTCCCGAGCTGCTGATCACCGTGGGCGCCATCGCGCTCGAGATCACTCTGTACATCGTGATCGTGAAGCGATTCCCGATCCTTGCCGGCGGCGAACCTGCCGTCTCGACCCGTTAGGAGGGGGGGCTATGGCAACCAGAATCACCGTCGACCCGATCACTCGGATCGAGGGCCACCTGCGCATCGACGTCGAGGTCGACGGCGGGAGGGTCCGCAACGCGTGGTCGTCGGGCCAGATGTGGCGTGGCATCGAGACCATTCTCCAGGGCCGCGACCCGCGCGACGCCTGGCTCTTCACGCAGCGGATCTGCGGCGTGTGCACCACGGTCCACGCGATCGCTTCGGTGCGGGCGGTTGAGAATGCGCTCAACATCGAAATCCCGCTCAATGCGCAGTACATCCGCAACCTGATCATCGCCGCCCACTCGATGCACGACCACATCGTTCACTTCTACCACCTGTCGGCCCTCGACTGGGTGGACGTCGTGTCGGCCACCAAGGGCGATCCGGTACGCACCGCGAAGCTCGCGCAGTCGCTGTCGCCGTGGGCGGGGAACTCGGTCAAGGAGTTCCAGGCGGTCAAGGACAAGCTCATCGACTTCGTGAGCAAGGGTCAGCTCGGCATCTTCACCAACGGCTACTGGGGCCACCCGGCGATGAAGCTGTCGCCGGACGTCAACCTCCTTGCCGTGACACACTACCTGCAGGCCCTGGACGCCCAGCGCAAGGCGAACCAGGTGGTCACAATCCTCGGCGCGAAGACCCCCAACATCCAGAACCTCGCGGTCGGCGGCGTGGCCAATGCCATCAACCTCGACAACGAGGCCACGCTCAACATGAACAAGCTCTACGCCGTGAAGGATCTCCTCGACCAGGTCAGAACCTTCGTCGAGCAGGTCTACCTGGTCGACGTCGCGGCGATCGGCGGCATGTACGCCGACTGGCTCGGCTACGGCTCCGGCGTCACGAACTACCTGTCGGTGCCGGAGTTCCCCATCGACCGTGCCGGCACCAGCTTCGACATGCCGGGCGGGACCATCTTCGACAAGAACCTCAAGTCGCTGCAGCAGTTCGAGTCCTTCCAGGACCCGTACTTCCGCGACAACGTGACCGAGTGCATCGCGCGCTCGTGGTACGACGG
>CAZQYU010000075.1:0-7376 GCA_964597585.1 uncultured Thermoanaerobaculia bacterium | reverse complement strand
GCCGAGACCGCCCAGAAGCACTGGCAGCTCCTGGCCGAGAACATCGGCAAGGGCGACACCGACATCTTCACCCCCTGGGAGTATCCCAAGGGTGAGCAGCAAGGCTTCGGCTTCCACGAGGCGCCCCGCGGCACGCTGTCGCACTGGGTGGTCATCCGCGACGGCAAGATCGCCAACTACCAGTGCGTGGTCCCGTCGACCTGGAACGCCGGGCCGCGCGACGACAAGAACCGCAAGGGTCCCTACGAGGCGTCGCTGATGGACAACCCCATCGCCGATGCCAAACGGCCGTTGGAGGTGCTGCGCACGATCCACTCCTTCGATCCGTGCCTCGCCTGTGCGATCCACACCATGGACCCGGAGGGTCAGGAGCTGGCGAGCATCCGGACGTTGTAGAGGTGGACCGGGTCGTCGTCCTCGGTATCGGCAACGTCCTCATCGGGGACGACGGCTTCGGACCCTACGCCGTGCGCGTGCTTCAGTCACGTTACGATTTCTCGGAGGCCGTGGAGGTGCTCGACGCGGGCACCCCCGGCCTCGATTTCCTTCCCTACCTCGACCGAACCCGCGCCCTGGTGGTCCTCGATACGATATCCAGCGACGCTCCCCCGGGCACGGTCAGGGTCTTCCGCCGCGAACAGCTGCTCTCGACTCCGATGCCCCCACGCTTGAACCCCCACCAGCCCGGGCTCCGAGAGGCGCTGCTCGCCGCCGAGCTGACGACCGGGACGCCCGACGAGGTGGTGCTCATCGGCGTCGTACCGTCCTCCACGGTGACCGGTGCCAGCCTCAGCGCGCCCGTCCGAGCTGCCGTCGAGCCGGTGCTGGCCGCCACTCTCGCCGAGCTCGAGCGGCTCGGAGTTCCAGCCGTCCCTCGGGAGGTCCCAGGCGACCCGGACATCTGGTGGGAGCATGGGGCACCGGCATGAACCTCTCGGAGCGATTCGAGGCGCTCGACATCGAGCGCTGGTTGGTGATCCTGATTGCCCTCCACAGCTTCATCGTCGGCCTGGCGCTGATGGTCGCCCCCCAGTGGGCGCCGACCTTCGGCGGCTGGCCACACGTCGAGCCGCTGTTCTTCATCCGTCAGGCCGGCATCTTCCACTTCGTCCTCGCCACCGGCTATCTCGTCGAGCACTTCAATCGGCGGGACATCACACTGCTGCTCATGGCCAAGGGTGCGGCCGTCATCTTTCTGCTCGGGTATTGGATAGCCACACCCGTGCCGTGGATCGTCCCCTTCTCCGGGTTCGCCGACGGCCTGATGGGCGCCGCCGTGCTCTTCGTGCGCCGTCATCTGAAGTCGAAGGCTTGAACCACGGAGGCACAGAGACGGCCACAGAGACCGTTCAGAGACGCCGCGGGTCCGGAACCTCGGTTCCGGACCCGTGGCGTCTCTGAACATCGATTTCGCTCTGTGTCTCTCCGTATCCTCTGAGTCTCCGTGGTAACTCCTGCCCTCAGAGCGGCTCGCGGTCGCCCTCGAGCTCTTCGAAGATCTCCTGGATCTGATCGCACCCGAACTGGAACGTCATCGAGATGTGGTCCTTGAGCTTGGCCTCAAGGCCGGCGCCCTCCGGCTCGGCGAGCAGGGTCTCGACACAGATCCGGTCGAGCAGGACCAACGCGCCGCACACCTCGTGGGCCTCGAAACCCTCTTCGAAGCGCTTCGCGGCGAGGTCGCGGCAGTAGGCGGTGAAGACGCCCTTGTCACCAGTCCGGACCGCGTTCATCAAGTGGCGCAGGATGACGGTGAAGCGCCACGCGAGGATCTCCGGTTGGACCCGTTGGTAGGTCGGGTAGCGCGCGGCTCCCCACTCCCCTGTCAGACGCTCGATGAACTGACTCCGGATGCGGTCATGGTTCTTCTCGAGCAGCCGGTGGATCCTGAGGTGCGTGCGGAGCTGCACCTCCTTCATCGCGGCCCGGTTGCGTCGGTGCCACTCGACGGGATCGGTGCGCAGGTGCTCGATCAGAAACGGCACGCGACGCGCCAGATCGAGACGGTCGCGCGGCTGCCAGCCGAGGCGATGGCGGGAGTGGCTGGCGTCGACGGTCAGCGCCTGGTCAATGTAGCGCACCATCCACGGACGCTCGAACGGACGGTTCCCCATGACTCTGCCCGCGAGATCCCGTCCCCAGACACCGATCCGACACAGAACGTGCGGCATCAGGACAGGTCGCCGGCGCGCTCCAAAGTAGCTGAGGCAGGCGAGCTCGAAGAGCTCGATGTGGCTCAACGCACCATCCGGGCTCGCGATCAGAACCTCGCGGTTGTTGAGAAGGTCAGCGCGCACGAGCACCCGGCGCAGGAAAGCCACTGCGTCGCGAACGTGCAGATAGGGAATCGCCGAGGCACCGCGGCCCCCCAGGATGCGGGCGTTCCACGCCTCGCCGAGCCAGGTGTCGAGGAAGAAGTACAGTGGTGGATACTCGCACCAATCCGAGAACAGAGCGGCGAACCGGACGATCACGGTCCGCAGGCGGTCGTCGTACTCCGCCAGCATCTCCTCGCCCATTCGCTTCGTGACCGCGTAGATGTGCTCGCCATCCGGTGCCGACGATTCGTCCAGAGCCTCGCCCTCCGCGGGAAAAGCGCACGCCGCAACCGAGCTCGCAAAGAGGAACTGGCGCGCCTTCAACCCCACAGACTCCTCAAGCACGTTGCGTAGGCCGTCAATGTTCGTCCGCCAGTACTCCGGGTGCTTCTCGCCGGTGAAGTCGTAGTGCGCGGCGAGATGCACGACGACATCAGCGCCGCCGGCCTCCCGGATCGCCCGAAACGCGCCGGCGAGGGCTTCGCGCTCCGCGATGTCGACCTGGAACCACGTGATGTTGGGGTGAATCGGCGCCCCCGACCGGACCTGCGAGCGCCGCGCAAGGCCGTAGATGCGACAGCTGTCCTTCAGCGCTTCCAGAAGATGGCGCCCGATGAAGCCGGAGGCTCCCGTCACCACGATCCGCAGCGGCTCCGCCATGTCGACCATTCTACAGGCTGTCGTTGCGATGATCGACTCCGCTACGACGAACTCGTCGCGACAAACGTTCGCTGGCGTGTTGGTCGCCAGATCGCGCGCGTGAGAACGTTCACCGCGTCAGTTCCTATTCCTAACTCACTGTGAGACTTTGACATAGACTACTGAAAAGCCTAGTCTGTCCAAGCGGTGGGATCTCGCCACTCGGACAGAAAGGAAGTGCCCATGACGCACCACACTCTCCCAGATCTTCCCTATGCTCAGGATGCTCTCGAACCCTATCTCGACGCCCGGACCGTCGAGCTCCACCACGGCATCCACCACAAGGGCTACGTCAATGGTCTCAACGCGGCCCTTGATCGTCAGGAGGCTGCGCGAAGCAACGGGGACTACGCCCTGGTCAAGCACCTCGCGCGCGAGGTGGCGTTCCACGGTGGCGGTCACCTGCTCCACTCGCTGTTCTGGACCAACTTGAGCCCGAAGGGTGGCGGCGAACCGGTCGGCGAGCTGGCGGATGCCGTCGTCCGCGACTTCGGCTCCGTTGCCGCGCTGCGCGACGAGCTCAAGGCTGCAACGGTCGCGGTCGAGGGCTCCGGATGGGGAGCCATCGTCGCAGAGCCCGGAACCGGCAGCCTATCAGTCACGCAGATCGAGAAGCACCACGTGCAGATGGTCCCCGGACGCGCCCCCGTTCTCGTGATCGACGTCTGGGAGCACGCCTACTACCTGAGCTACCAAAACCGGCGGGCCGCGTGGGTCGAGGCGGTGCTGGATCACCTCGTCAACTGGAACGACGTTGCGCGCCGCTGGCGGCGACTCCTAGAGACCGACTGAGCGGTTGCAGGTCGCCCCTCAGAGGGAGACCTGCTTTCCTCGATGCCGGCGCGGCCGTTCTCCCCTCTCTCGAGCCGACGGGTTCGTTGTGACGCCCAGGTCACGGGCGTCAGCGACCTTGACGGACAATCATGACGCGCGGTATAACCGCCCGTCGGGCCCTCTGGAGGCCCCGGAGAGGGTGCGGTGCTGCTCGAGATCGACCCCATTCAACCCGAGCCGTGGTTGCTCGTCCGTGCCATTCACGCGCTCAGGCGCGGCGGAGTGGTGGTGGTGCCGACGGACACGGTGTACGGCCTCACCTGCTCCATCGGCCATCCCCCCGCCATCGAACGGATCTACGCGCTCAAGGACATGGAGCCGAAGAAGCCGCTCTCGATGCTCGTCGCCGACCTGCGCATGGCGAGCCGATACGCAAAAGGTATCTCGACGCCGGTGTACCGTATGATGAAGCGGGTCCTCCCTGGGCCCTACACCTTCATCTTCGAGGCCACACCCGACGTCCCCAAGATCATGCTGCGCAGGCGCAAGACCATCGGCATCCGGATCCCCAACAATCCGATTGTCCTGGCCCTCCTCGAGGAGCTTGGCGAACCGCTCCTGACCACATCCATCCGGACACAGGACAATGAGATCGTCAACGATCCCGAGGAGATCGAGCGCACCTACGACCGCCGCATCGACCTCGTGGTGGACGGCGGCCCGCTGCTGCCCGTACCTTCCACCGTGGTCGACTTTTCCTCCGGCGAGCCGGTGCTGGTGCGGCACGGGCGCGGCGATGTCGCGGCCCTCGACCTCTTCGACTAGGAGCTGGATCCGCACAGCGAGTCCAGCTCATGCGTTCTCGCCGACGCCACATCAGGGCGCGAGGGCGTCGAGATGGCCGTCACCGCGGAGCCAGCCAGTTTGACTCACCCACGGTTGGGAGGTCACCGACTCGCCGGCGCTCTCAATCCACCTCGAGGCCGAACGCCTCGAGCAGCGCGCGTGCCCCGGCCGCGGGGGTGCTGCGGCCTGAGCGGACTTCAGCCTCCACGTGGTCGATCATCGCGGCCACCTTCGGGTGCCTCCGCGCAGCATCCCGCAGCGCCTCGTCGACCAACGCCCACATCCACTGGAGCCCCTGCTGCGCCCGCAGCGCCGGGAGACGTCCGCCCTCGGCAAGCCATCGGCGGTGTTCCACCAGCACCTGCCAAAGCTCGTCCAATCCCGATCCGGTGAGCGAGCTGACCGTGAGGACCCGAGGCGACCACCGTCCGGCTCGGGGAGGACGGAGAATTCGCAGGGCGCCCTCGAGCTCCGATCGGGCGCGTGCAGTGGCACCGAGGTTGTCGCCGTCGGCCTTGTTGATGGCGATCACGTCCGCGATCTCGACGATCCCGCGCTTGATCCCCTGCAGCTCGTCGCCGGCTCCCGCCAGCATGAGAAGCAGAAAGCAGTCCACCATCTCTGCCACCAGGGTCTCAGACTGACCGACGCCGACCGTCTCGACCAGCACCACGTCGAACCCTGCAGCCTCGCAGACGAGAATGCTCTCCCGCGTCTTGCGGGCGACACCCCCGAGGTTGCCGCCGGCGGGCGAGGGACGGATGAAAGCCGCGTCGTGAGCGCCGAGACGTACCATGCGGGTCTTGTCGGCGAGGATGCTGCCCCGCGAAAGCGCGCTCGACGGGTCGACCGCGAGCACCGCCACCCGGTGTCCCGCGGCGGTCAGGCGGCTGCCGAAGGCCTCGATGAAGGTGCTCTTGCCGACGCCGGGTATGCCCGAGATCCCGATTCTGTGCGCCGAGCCGGTCGCCGGCATGAGCGAAGCGAGCAGCTCTTCGGCTCGTCGCCTGTCCTCGGGCCGATTGCTCTCCACCAACGTGATGGCACGACCGAGCAGGGCCCGGTCGCCTTTGCGCACGCCCGCCGCGAGCACTTCGGACGGCAGTGGGAGTGACCGATGTCCGGTCACGCGCTCAACTCTCCGGGGTCCGCCGGATACCCGAGTCGCTCGCGCAGCGTTTTCAGCACCGCGATCGCAGCCTCGGCGATGACCGTTCCCGGACCGAAGATGGCACTCGCACCGGCGGCCCGAAGGGCCTCGTAGTCCTGTGGAGGGACCACGCCGCCGACAACGATCATGATGTCCGGCCGACCGAGTCGATCAAGGGCTTCGCGAAGCTGTGGCACGAGGGTCAGGTGGCCCGCCGCCAGCGAGCTGACGCCGACCACGTGGACGTCGTTCTCGACCGCCTGGCGGGCGGTCTCCTCGGGAGTCATGAACATCGGGCCGACGTCGACGTCGAAGCCGAGGTCGGCGAAGGCGGTCGCGATCACCTTCTGGCCGCGGTCGTGGCCGTCCTGGCCGATCTTCGCCACCAGGATCCGCGGCCGCCGGCCGTCGAGCTCGGCGAAAGCGTCCGCCATGCGTTGTGCCGTCGAGACCTCGCTCACACTCTCCCCCACCTCGCTCTGATACACACCGACCACGGAACGGATGGTCGCCTGATGGCGTCCGAAGACCTCCTCCATAGCGTACGAGATTTCGCCGACCGTTGCGCGAACACGCGCAGCTTCGACGGACAGGGCGAGGAGGTTGCCCTCTCCGCTCCGCGCGCAGCTCGTCAGCGCGGCCAGCGCGCCGTCCACCGCACGCTGATCCCGCTCTGCGCGCAGTTGCACGAGGCGGTCCCTCTGGGCGGCGAGCACCGCCTGGTTGTCGACCTTCAGAACCTCGATCTCGGACCGGTCCTCCGCCGGGAATCTGTTCAGCCCGACGATACTCTGCCGACCGGAGTCGATCCGGGCCTGGGCTCGTGCTGCCGCCTCCTCGATGCGCAGCTTCGGCAATCCGTCGTCGATCGCCTTGGCCATGCCGCCCATGCTCTCGACCTCGCGGATGTGCTCCCACGCCCGCATTGCGAGCTCGTGGGTCAGGCGCTCCACGTAGTACGACCCACCCCAGGGATCCACCACGCGGCAGGTCCCAGACTCTTCCTGGAGCTGGATCTGGGTGTTACGTGCGATGCGCGCGGAGAAATCGGTCGGCAGCGCCAGGGCCTCGTCGAGCGAGTTGGTGTGCAGCGACTGGGTATGGCCCTGGCTCGCGGCCATCGCCTCGATGCAGGTGCGCACGACGTTGTTGAAAGGATCCTGCGCGGTCAGGCTCCACCCCGAGGTCTGGCAGTGGGTTCGCAGCGCGAGCGACCTGGGATCTCGCGCGCCGAATGCGCGCACGATGGCCGCCCACAGGAGGCGCGCAGCGCGCAGCTTCGCGATCTCCATGAACACGTTCATCCCCATCGCGAAGAAGAACGACAACCTGGGCGCGAACGCGTCGATGCTCAAGCCCGCCTCGACCCCCGTGCGCAGATACTCGATTCCGTCCGCGAGGGTGTAGCCGAGCTCGAGGTCGAGGGTCGCTCCGGCCTCTTGCATGTGGTAGCCAGAGATCGAGATCGAGTTGAACCTCGGCATCTCCTGCGCGGTGAAGCGGAAGATATCACCAACGATCCGCATCGAGGGCTGGGGCGGGTAGATGTAGGTATTGCGGACCATGAACTCCTTGAGGATGTCGTTCTG
>CAZQYU010000074.1:0-11714 GCA_964597585.1 uncultured Thermoanaerobaculia bacterium | reverse complement strand
CGGTGCCGCCGCGCCGCCCGTCCTCCTGGTGGCCGCCGAGCAGGAACGGCCGGCACGGCGTGCCGCGGCGCACGATGAGTGCGCCGACGCCCTTTGGCGCGTGCAACTTGTGGCCGGAGAAGGAGAGCAGGTCGACGTTGGCGAAGTCACCGCGGAGGTCGATCGGGAGCTTGCCGACGGTCTGGGTGGCATCGGTGTGGACGACGATGCCGGGGTCGGTCTCCTTGGTGAGCCGGGCGATCTCGGCGATGGGGAAGACGACGCCGGTCTCGTTGTTGGCGTGCATCACCGTGACCAGGGCGGTGTCGGGGCGCAGGGCGCGGACCAGGTCGCGCAGGTCGAGGCGGCCGGCACGGTCGACCGGCAGGTAGTCGATCTCGACGCCGTCGCGCTCGAGCTGCTTGCACACCTCGAGCACGGCGGGGTGCTCGACCATTGTGGTGACGATGTGGCGGCGGTCCGGGCGCGCCGCGACGGTGCCCCGGATGGCGGTGTTGTTGCTCTCGGTGGCGCAGGAGGTGAACAGCACCTCCTCGGCCTTGATCCCGAGATGGCGGCCGATCACCTTGCGCGCCTCGGCGACGGCGTTGGCGGGACCGCGCGCCGCCTCGTACATCGAGCTCGGGTTGAAGTACTCCGTGGTCAGGAACGGGGTGATCGCCTCGAAGACCTCGGGCGCCACCGCCGTGGTCGCGTTGTTGTCCGCGTAGACCGTTTTCACACTGTGCTCCCCGGCGGCCCGAGCCGCCCCGCGTGCCGTCGCCGCGTCACATCTGGACGACGCGGATGCGCTCGTCGACCTGCTCCTTGAGCGCCTGCTCGACCATCAGCTTGAGGGTCCGTGGACTGCCGGCGCACGTGGTGCAGGCCCCGGTGAAGTGGCAGTAGACGACCATTCCCTTGATGTCGACCACCTCGATGCCACCGGCGTCCTTGGCGAGCTGGGGCGCGACGTACTCGTCGATCACCCGTTCGACCTGCTTGGCGAACTTGAACGGCGAGATTTCAGGCTGGTGGCCGCCCTCGGGCTCGCGAGCCATCGGCAGCACCGGCAGCTGGATCAGACTGGAAGGCTGCGCGCCCCAGACCTCGGTCAGCAGGTCCTGCAGGCCGCCCGGCGTGTGGTGGCACGACATGCACGCGCCGCCGGCCTTCACCGCATTGGTGATGTCTGGGATCGTGCGCAGGTTGAGCTCGCGGATCTTGCGCTTGAGATAGGGCTCGGTGAGGCCGAAGCAGGTGCAGACCAGGCGCCCCTCCTCCTGCTCCTCGCGCCGGATGTCGATGCCGAGGTCGGCGAGGTCGACGCCGCGCTTCTGGGCCCAGTTGAACACCGCCGCCTCGAGCGCCTCGGCGCCCATGACCGAGCAGTGGATCTTCTGCTGCGGCAGGCCGCCGAGGTACTTGACGATCTCCTGGTTGGTGACCTCCAAGGCCTGGATCGGCGTGAAGTCGCTCTCCTCGAGGATGGCGCACAGGGCCTCGGAGGCCGCGATCGCCGAGGTGCAGCCGAAGGTCAGGTAGCGCGCCTCGACGATACGGTCCTGCTTCGGGTCGGTCGCGTGGCGTTCGACCCGGAAGGTGAAACGCAGCGCGTCGCCGCAGGCGATCGAGCCGTGCTCGCCGAAGCCGTCGGCGTCTTCGATTTCGCCCATGTGCGATCCGGCCTTGCCCTGGACCGCGTTCATGAACAGCTCGGTGGTCTTCTGGGAGTAGTTCCAGGTCATCGGGCGCCCCTCCCGGGCATCGCGATTGTAGGGCATTTGGGCGCCTCTCGGGCACAGGCCCTTGAAGTTCCAGGGAGTTGAGACGCTGTCCCGCGGGCCGGTGCCGCGACAGGCGCCAACGACGCGCTGCGCGGATCTGGGAATCAGGGGGACCGGTTCACGGGCCACGAGGGCGTGCGATGCTGTGCGACAAGGAGGCCGGAGGTCTCTCGGCTCATCCGATGCTGACGCTCAGGCCAACTGGATGACTGGTGGCAATTCGGATCCCCGCCATTCTCGATCCGCATTCTATTCTGTCGACAGGCATTTTCGGGTCCGGAACCTGCAAAGGTACGGACCCGAAGAATGCCTCAGAAGCGGGTGGTGATGCCGGCATGTATGCCGAAGTCAGGACTGTTGTCGAAGGTGATGACGTTCTCGATCAGGCCGAGCTCGAGCACCGTTGCCTCCGCGATTTCCGACTTCCAGCCCAGGGTGATCTCCCACGACGGGTCCGAGAACGGACCAAAGTCCTTGGCGACGCCTTGGGTCGCGAGCAGCTGGACCATCGCCGAGGTTCGTGGGCGATAGCGCCACTCCGCCGCGGCCAGCAGGCTCATCTGGTGCGACGTCAGCGGGATGCCGTAGACCTCGTCACGGCCGAACCAGGTCGACGCGAGTGTGAGGTAGCCGTACCAGTCGCCCCATCGCCGGGACGCCGCGAGGGCGAGCGCGACGTCGATCCCGCTGCCACCCTCGAGGCCGCGGGCTTGACCGATCTCGCGGCGCACGCTCAAAGACCAGGAGAGGGCCGGCAGGACGGCGGTGCCGCAGGTCACGTTGTGCTGGGCGGTGACCACCACGTTGCGCGCGTAGACGCCGCCGGCATCGTTGCCGAGCACGGTCCTCGGGAGGCCACGGCCGGGATCGAGCTCGATGTGGATCTGGCCCCGTGGAAAGAGCTTCCTGCCTCCCTGGCCCATGCCCAGCAGGTCGTGGAACCCCTGGATGAGGCCGTCCATCACGCCTCCGAAGGCGGTCCGTACCTCAAGCTGAAGGTCGAGCTGGAACGCGTCGCTGAGGCCGTAGGCGAGAGAACCCTTGGCGTGCAGAGCCTCGTAGTCCAGCAGGTAGGTGCCGCCGGTCTCGTCGTAAGCCCAGACGTTGACCCAGGTGCCGGTGAAACGAAGCTCGGTTTCACCGCGGGTCAGAGTCGACGGAGTGGTCGGCGTCACCCCGAAGCGGAGTGACTGGAACGGTGATTGCGAGGCGAGTGCGAGCGGCCCGTAGCCGACGTTCGAGAAGCAGATCGAACGCGCGCGAAACCCTGAAGGGGTCGTGACCAGGGTCGTCGCTGGGTAGATCGCACGCTCCGCCGTCCGGTCCTCGAGTCTCTCGGGGTCGGCGAGCAGCGTGCCGAAGAGCCGGAGCTGGGCGGCAAGGTCGCCCGCTCCGATCAGTCCGACGACGCGCTGGCGCACGGTGCCGCTCGGGTCGATCAGGAGGATGGAGGGTATCGCGTCGATGCCGTACTCACGAGCAAGGTCGGGCGCGCGGTCAATGTCGATCTCCGCCCACAGGAATTCCGTGCCGGCGGCGAGAACCTGGTGCGAACCGAGCACATTGCGACGGAGCTCACGGCAGTGGGGGCACCATCCTGCACCGAAGACGGCCACCACGGGCTGCTGGTTTCGGGCAGCCTGCGCAAGGACCCCTGCAAGATCGGCGGAAGGCTCGAACGAGGTGTCGCCTGCCGCCGCGGTGACGGTCGCGAGCGCCAGGACGGTGAGGAGGCTGAGGGCGGTGCGTCTCAACATGTGCTCGCCTCCAGGGATCGAATAGCAACAAGAACGCCACGGGCTGCGTCTCATGACCGAGCTCGTTGCCGCTGCGAGAGTCGCTCGAGCGGGTCGAGCGTGTCAAGATCCCGACTTCCACGCTCGAGCGGTGGTCGCAGTACCTTGTGGAGCTTGACGGTCGGTCTGTCCGGTATTACGATTCCTAGAGTTTTCATACTGGAGGCGCCTCGTGGCGGAGCTCGCCCGTCTCAGCTTCTCTCTCGAGCAGCCGCTCGCCGCGGAGCTCGAGCGGCTGGTCGCCGAGCGCGGCTATGCCAACCGCTCGGAGTTCATCCGCGACATGATCCGCGACGAGCTGGTCGCCGAGGCGTGGTCGGAGGACGACGAGGTTGTCGGCGCCATCACCCTGGTCTTCGACCACCATGCGCGCGGCCTTTCCGACCGGTTGACCGACCTCCAGCACGACCACCACGATCTCATCCTCGCCACCACCCACGTCCACCTCGACCATGACCACTGCGCCGAGGTGATCCTGACCCGAGGGCCGGCCTCCGCGATCCGCGCCATTGCCGACGGCCTGCGCCGCCACAAGGGCGTGCTCCACGCCGACCTTTCGGCGAGCGCGGCGCCCGGGAAGCTGCGATGATCGGCAGCGGCCTGGGGCTTCGTAAATCTGCCCTGGCGACGATCGCGCTCGCCCTCGCTCCGCTGACGCCTGCACGCGCCGCCGAGCCCACGCCCACGCCGACACCGACGCCGACCCCGAGAGCTGCGTCGGCAACGCCCGCGCCGCCGCGCTTTGCCGGCACGGTGAGCGTGGAGGCGCCGCCGGTGGTTGAGGCGTCCCGTCTCGATCTCTTCGGCTCGGTGGTGTCGTCGGTTTCGGCACGCCAGGTCGAGGACATGAACGCCCAGGACCTCGCCGGCGCCCTGCGGCGGGTGCCGGGAGTGACCGTGGCGCGTTACAACGCGGTCGGGGCCTACGGTGGCGCCGACGGCGGAGCGATCTATCTGCGCGGGCAGGGATCGGGTCGGCCGGGCGCCGAGATCGTGACCCTGGTCGACGGCGTTCCGCGCTTCGTCGGCGTGTGGACGCACCCCCTGCTCGACAGCCTCAGCCTCGACCCGGCCGAGCGGATCGACGTGTATCGCAGCCCGCAGCCGGTGCTGCTCGGTACCATGGCCTTCGGCGCCGTCGACCTGGTGTCCCGCCGCCAGGCCGGGAGCGGCTTCGGCGGCCGCGCGGTCGTCTCTTTCGGGTCGTTCTCGACCGAGGTGGATCGCGCCCAGGCGGGCTGGGCCGGAGACCGCGGTGAGGCCTGGGTGAGCGCCAGCCACCGCGCCTCCGACGGCCACCGCGCCAACGCCGACGGCCGCGTCGACGCCGCCGCAGGCCACGGCAGCTGGGCGCTCGACGAGCACTGGGCGGTCGCAGTGGACGTCCGGCACACCGACGCCTGGGCGGACGACCCGGGCGTGGTCGGGGCGCCGCAACCGCCGGTCGTGCCGCGCTTCGCCGACACCTCCGACTTCGTGCTCGCGAGCCTCAGGCACGAGCACGGCTGGGGAGAGGGCTCGGCCAAGCTCTACATCGACGACGGCAGCATCGACTGGCTGCAGTGGAGCGCCGCCCCGGCGGAGGCCTTCACCACCTTCACCGACTGGCGCAATCGGGGGGTCCGGCTGCGCGAGAAGCTGACGCCGTGGCAGGGCGGCGAGGTTGTGGTCGGGCTCGACCACGACGCCTACGGCGGGTCGACCTTCGAGCGCCACCCGTCGGGGGACCGCCCGACGACCGAGGTTCAGTTCCGCACCACGGCGCCCTACGTCGCCGTGACCCAGACCTTCGGGCAGGAGGTGAAGGTGACGCCCTCGCTTGGAGCCCGCTTCATCTCGAGCCGCGAGTTCGGCGGCTACTGGGTCGGCCAGGCTGGCCTGGCGGTCGAGGAGGGGGGGCGGCATTGGTATGCCAATGCGGCCCACGGGGTCAACCTACCGGGCGTGTGGGCCGCCGTCATGTACGGCGGATACGGGCGGGGCGATCTATGGCGTGACCTCGAGCCCGAGCAGATCGATCACGTCGAGGTGGGAGCGCTCACGGAACTCGGACGCCGTTGGAGGCTCGATCTGTCGCTGTTCCACGACCGCGTCACCGACGCCCTGCGCTTCGTGCCGCCGCCGCCCCCACCGCCTGCCTTCGCCAACATCGGGGACTACACCACGAAGGGCGCGGAGGCCAGCCTGCACGGTCCGCTCGGCGCCCGCGGGCTGCTCTTTCTCGGCGCCACCTGGACCGGGACCGACCCGTCCACGGTGCCCAACGCGCCCGACATCACGCTCAGCGCCGGGGTCGCATGGACCTCCCGCCGTGGGGTGCGCCTCAACCTGGACGCGGAGTGGGTCGACGACCAGATCGTCGTGAACCCTCGCTTTCCGGCGCCCCCTGCTCGCGTCGATGCCTTTGGGATGATCAATGCTCGGGTCGGGGTGCCGCTGCCCGATGGGCTCGGCATCCCGGGCGAGCTCTTCCTGGCGGGCGATAATCTGCTCGACGCCGACTACGAGCTGCGGCCCGGCTATCCCATGCCCGGACGCAGCTGGACCCTCGGCTTCGAGGCCAGGTTCTGATGCGCCGCGTCGTGCTCTGTGTGCTCGCGTTCGCCTCCGCGGCGGCTGTCGCGGCGCTTCCGGCGACCCGCAGCACCGTGGTCGTGACGACCTCGATGCTGGAGGCCGCGGCCCGCGAGCTGCTGCCGTCCGACGCCGCCGTCGAGCTCGTGAGCCTCGCGCCGCCCGGCACCTGCCCCGGACACTTCGACCTGTCGCCGCGAATGGTGCCGCTGCTGCACCGCGCCGACGTGTTGGTGCGGCACGACTTCCAGGCTGGGCTCGACGAACGCCTTCGGGGCCTCGGCCTTGACGGTCTGCGGTTGATCCCGGCGGCGGCCGAGGGCAGCCTGCTGGTGCCACAGAGCTACCTGCGGCTGGTCGACCAGCTCGAGGCTGCGCTCGCCGCCGAGCTGCCCGGCCGGACGGCGGAGCTCGCGGCGGCGCGTGGAGCGACCGCGGCCCGTCTCGCGAAGCTTGAGGCCGAGGTGCGGGCGACCGCCGCACCGTGGCGCGGCCGCAGGGTGCTCGCCGGCGCGCAGCAGGGCGCCTTCTGCCGCTGGCTCGGGCTCGAGGTGATCGGCCGCTTCGACCGTCCCGAGCTGATGTCGCCGCGCGAGCTCGAGTCACTGCTCGCGCTCGCCCCGGAGGCGGTGGTCGGCAACCTCCAGTCGGACGCCGACACCGCGGCCGCCCTCGGCGCCCGGCTCGGGGTCGGCGTGGCTGTGCTGTCGAACTTCCCCGGTGCCCCGGGCTACGGCACGAGCTACGACGACCTGGTACGGGCGGACCTCGCACGCCTCGCCGCGGCATGGGTTGCGAAGTGAGCCGGGCTGGCGACGACCTCGACCCACGGGGACCGGCACTGTCGGTGCGCGGCCTCCTCGTGCGCCGGCGAAAGGTTCCGGTTCTCGGACCGCTCGACCTCGAGATCGGCCGCGGCGAGCTGTGGGGCGTGGTCGGACCCAACGGCGCCGGCAAGACGACGCTGCTGCGAGCGATCGCCGGCCTCGAACCCGCCGACGCCGGCTCGATCGCGATCGCCGGACGGCCCGCCGGGGCGGGCACTCGCGGCGTGGTGGGGTGGCTGTCGCAGCAGAGCGACCAGCCGCCCGAAGTGCCGTTCACCGTCGCGGAGGTGGCCTCCTTCGCCCGCCCCGGAAGCCGGGCGGCCGAGGACCGATCCGCGGTCATGGAGGCCCTTGAAGCCCTCGGCCTCACCGGGCTGAGCGAGCGCCGCTATCGGGAGCTCTCCGGGGGCGAGCGGCGCAAGGTCGAGCTCGCGCGCCTGCTCGCGGGCCGCGCCGAGCTGCTGCTGCTCGATGAGCCGGCGGCTGGCCTCGACCTCGACTGGCAGGAGCGCATGACGGCGCTGGTCGGCGACCTCGCCCGGCGGCACGGTCGCACCGTGGTCATGGTCAGCCACGACACCGGGCGCCTGCCCGCCGGCTGCGATGGCGTGCTGCTGCTCGACCGCGGCCGCGCGATCGCCTGCGGCCCGCCGCGGAAGGTGCTCACCGGCGGGCACCTGAGCAGCGTGTTCGGCGTTCCGCTCGAGGTCACGGAGCGGGGCGGGCGGTTCTTCGCCGGGGTCGCGACGTGAGCTTCCTCGCCACCTTTGGCACCATCCTCGCGGCGGCGCTGCTTGGTGGCGGCTCCGCGGGCCTGCTCGGGGTCGTCGTGCTCGGCCTGCGGATGCCGTTCCTCGCCGTCGCCACCGCCCACGCGGCGCTCGCCGGGGCGATCTTCGCGGAGCTTGCAGGCGTTCGTCACGACGTGGGCGGCTTCGCCGGCGCCCTGGTCGGCGCCGGCGCCCTCGGCGCCCTGTTGCGGCGCCGCAACCTCGACCCGAACGCCGCCCTCGGCACCCTGTTCTCGCTCATGCTCGGGCTCGCCTTCCTCGGTATCGGGCTCGGCGAGGGGCCCCGCACCGGGATGCTCAACCTGCTGTGGGGCAGCCTGCTCCTGGTCTCCCCCGGCGATGTCGTCCGGATGGCCCTGGCCGCCACCCTCCTGGTGGGCTTCCTGGTCGTCCTGCGCCGTCCCCTGGCAGTGATCTTGTTCAGCCGCGAGCTCGCCGCCACCCTGGTGCCCGAGGGTGCCGTGTTCGCGGGCGTGCTGGTGCTCGCGGCGGCGGTGATTGCGGTCAACCTCGAGACCGTGGGCGGGCTCCTGCTCTACGCACTGGTCTGCAACCCGGCGGTCGCGGCGTTGCGCATCGGCCGCGGTCTCGGCCGGACCTGCGCCCTCGGCGCGGCTTTCGGCGCCTTGAGCGGTGTTGCGGGTTTTGCAGTCGCATACTGGCTCGACGTCCCGGTCGGAGCCGCGATCGTCCTGGTTTCGAGCCTGCTCGTGGGGCTGGTCCTGTGGAGGGTGCGATGAGCACGATCGACCTCGACGAACGCTCGTCGATCGAGTACTTCGACCGCTGTGCCGCCGACGGCGTGCTCGCCGAGTTCGAACCCGAGGAGCTCGAGCGGCTGGAGGCGGTGGTCGACAGGTGGCGGCTCGCGCCAGGCGAGCGGGTGCTCGAGGTCGGCTGCGGCAGCGGCCGTCTCACCCGGCTGGTCGGACCGCGGCTGGCGCCCGGCGGCGAGGTGATCGCGTTCGACGTCTCCCTCGGCATGATGGCCGCTGCGAACCGGCGCCGTCCGCTGCTCGGAGCCCGGCTCGCGCACGCTTCCGTATCGTGCCTTCCTCTGGCCGACGGCGCCTTCGACCGTGCGCTGTGCTTCTGCGTCCTGCCGCACCTGCTCGAACCGGCCCGCGCCTTCGCCGAGCTGCACCGCGTGCTGCGGCCCGGCGGCACCCTGTGGATCGACCACCTCGCCGACCGCGCCGACGTCAACGCCTTCCACCGCTCACTCGGTGGCGAGCTCGCCGAGCACCTGATCCCTCCCGATTCAGTCGTTTCGGAGGACCTCGAGAGCGCCGGTTTCGAGGTCGTCGAGCTCGGCGACGGCCCGACTGGATACCGAGGCCTCGCGCTGCGGCTGTGACGAGTGAAGGGTGAGGAGGGAAGAGGGTAAGAGGGTAAGAGGGTGAGGAGGTTACCGGCCGGACCTCTGGGTCCGGTGCGGCACTTCATGAGAAGGCCCGGACTTCGGGTGCGCCCTTGACTGTCGGAGAGGCGGAGCTTGACTCCGCCCGGGGCCCTGGAACGGATGGAGCGGGTTACCATGGATTCAGCCGTCAAGCTCGTGAAGGGAGGCTGCTCATGCCGGAGGACCGCAGCGCGTTCCGTACCGCCTTCGTCGTCGTGATCATCGTGGCCGTTGTCGCCGCGATCGCCTGGATACTCCTGCGTGAGGGCGCGAAGCCCGAGTCGGTGGCGGCTCTCGAACCGACTGCTGCGCCCTCGCCGGTGCCGACCGCGACCCCGATTCCACGCCTCGCCGGCGTGACCCTTGCAACCAGCGATGCCGTGGTGCGCGAGATGGTCGCCCAGCTCAGCAGCCGCCCGGAGGTTGCCAAGTGGCTCGCCAACGAGGATCTCGTCCGGCGATTCGTGTCCACCGTGGCCAACGTCTCGGATGGCCGCATCCCGCGTTCCCAGCTCGAGTTCCTCGCTCCCAAGAAGGGCTTCACGGTCATCCAGCGTGGCGCCGAGACGGTTCCCGACCCGGCAAGCTACCGGCGCTATGACCGCATCGCAGGGGTTGTGGGATCGGTGGACGCCGCCGGTGCGGTGGCCCTGCTTCAAGAGCTCGATCCCCTGATCCGCGAGTCCTGGGGTGAGATTGCGCCGCCCGATCGCGACTTCCGGGCGACGCTTCGCGAGGCCATCGACTCGCTGCTCGCGGTCCCGGTCCTCGAGCAGCCGCCGGCGCTCGAGCAGAAGGTGATGTGGACCTACACCGACCCGCACCTCGAGGGGCTCACCCCGGCACAGCGGCAGCTCCTGCGCATGGGCCCCGACAACGTTCGCACCATCCAGGCCAAGCTGCGGGAGATCCGCGCCCTGCTGTAACGCCATGAGCGCGCCCCTTGCCCCCGGGAAAGTCCCGTGGGAGCTCATCGCCGACCTTGTGTCTGGCGCCCTCCCGCCGGAGGTCCGGCTGGGGCCGGCACAGGGTGAGGACGCCGCCCTGGTCGAGATCGGCGGCGAGCTCTGGGCGGTCGCCTCCGATCCGGTCAGCTTCACCGCCAGGGACGCAGGGCGGCTGGCGGTCATCGTCAACGCCAACGATATTTCGGTGCGCGGCGCCCGGCCCCGCTTCTTTCTCGCGGTGCTCCTGCTCGCTCCGGCGGAAGCCTGCGAAGAGCGGGTCAGGGATCTGCTCGGCCAGGTGCGCTGCGAGTGCGACCGGCTCGGTATCGCCCTCATCGGTGGCCACAGCGAGGTTGCGCCGGGGCTGGGACAGTCGGTCGTGGTTGGCACCATGCTCGGCCGCGTCGAGGGCCGCGCCCTGACCACCGGCGGTGTCCGGCCCGGCGACCGGATCGGGATGACCCGGTGGGCGGGCCTCGAGGGTACCGCGATTCTCGCCGCAGAGCTCGGCTCACGTCTCGAGGCGGTCGGCGAGCCGGCGCTGCGGCGGCTCGAGGAGCTTGCGGGACCACACCCGCTCTCGGTCGTCGAGGCGGCTGCGGTCGCTGCCGCCGAGCCCGAGGTCCACGCGCTCCACGACGTCACCGAGGGGGGAGTGGGGGAGGCGCTGCACGAGCTCGCGCAGGCCTCCGGGCTCGCGCTCGAGATCGACCGCGTCCGGGTACCGGTGCTCGCCGACACTGTCCGCCTCACCGGTTTGCTCGGTCTCGACCCGCTCGGCCTGATCGGCTCGGGTTCGCTGCTCGTCGCCTGCGGCGAGGACGGCGCCACCCGGCTCGAGGGGGAGCTGGCTTCGGCCGGTCTTCCGTTCGCGTGGATCGGCCGAGCGGACGCGCCCGCGGACCACCCGGGCAGCGGTGTGCCGCGCTTTGCGCGCGACGAGCTGCTCAAGGTCGAAGCGCTCGCCGGCATCCGCGGGGTGGTCTTCGACATGGACGGCACCCTGGTCGAGTCGATCTACGACTGGCCAGCGATCCGCAGACATCTGCAGGTCACGACACCGTCGATCCTCGACGAGCTCGATGGCCTCGCCGAGCCCGAGCGCTCCGAGCGTTGGGCGGCGCTCCGGGACATCGAGCTCGAGGCGACCCGCACCGCGGGGCTCAAGTCGGGTGCACGCGATCTGCTCGCGATGCTTGCCGGGCGCGGCATCCACACGGCGCTGGTTACCAACAACAGCTCGGCCAACGCGAGCGAACTGATCGACCGTTTCGGGCTCGCCTTCGACGTGGTGCTGACCCGGGACAGTGGGCTGTGGAAGCCCTCCGGAGCGCCGGTCGCGGAGGCGGTCCGGCGGCTCGGCCTCGACCCCGCCGAGGTGCTCGCGGTCGGCGACTCTCACTTCGACCTCGAGGCCGCCCGCGCCGCCGGCTGCGGCCTCGCGGCGATCGTGTTCGACGGCGCTGAGCGCTTCCGCGGGGCCGCCGACCTGCGCTGGGCGGACCTCGGCACGATGCGGCGCGGGCTCGAGGTGGTGCTGGGGCGCGAGAGGTGAGACGTGAGACGCAAGACGCGAGACGTAAGACGCAAAACGTAAGGCGCTGTGTCCCG
>CAZQYU010000073.1:0-11774 GCA_964597585.1 uncultured Thermoanaerobaculia bacterium | reverse complement strand
GGACCAGGGTCACCCTGCGCTCGCTTGCGAACGGCTCCTGGGCATCGAATATGTCTGCCAGAACCTGGTTGATGTAGACCTGCCGGGTCCACGGGGCCTTCGAGCGCCCCTCGCGCATCTTCGCCAGCTCGAGCAGGTCGTTGACGATCAGCAGCAGGTCGCCGACTCGGTCGGCGGCTCCTGCGAGCAACTTCCGGCCGCGCTCGGAGCCGGGGTCGAGGTAGCCGTCCAGGAGCACCTGAAGCGAGGTCTTGATGGTGCCGAGGGGGGACCTCAGCTGGTGCGCCGAGATCCGCATGTAGTGCGACTTGCGCCGCTCGAGCTCCTCCTTTTCGGCCAGCAGCCGGGCGAGCTCCGCCCCTCGCTGGCGGACCTGCTCCGAGGTCTGGTGGAGCTCGATCGAACGCTCCTTGAAGCGGCTCGTGACCGAATCGGTCAGGTAGACGATGCCGAACAAGGCGATCGGCATCACCGCCATGTTGAACCCGCCCGGCAGCCATCCTTCCGCAGGCCAGTCGGCGCGCAGGGGATGCGCTGGGAGCACCCCCCCGCCTTCGAGCAGGTACAGCACCAGCACGCCGAGGGAGGTGATCGACGCCATGCCGTACATCAGGGAGGTCTTGATCATGATGGTACCGATCGCCATGTGGAAGGCATAGAACGGCAGCAGCGGGCTGGTCAGTCCGCCGGTGAAGTGCACGCACACGGTCAGTGCGAAGAGGTCCATCACCATCTGGGCGATCGCCGAGGCGCGCATGTTGGCGTAGGGGACCTCGCCGCGCTCGCTGCGTCGCAGCGCGCCCAACACGGCGAGGTTGGAGGCCGCGACCAGGACCGAGACCACGAACAGGCTCGGCCACACCGAGGCGAGCCCGACCCTCGGGCCGGCGAGAGAGGTGACCGCGAGGCCAGCCACCGCGATCCAGCGTAGCGCGCTGAACCAACGCAGGCGCTCGGCGAGCTCGGGACCGAAGATGTCCGAGAACCGGGGTTCGATCACCGGACGGCCGCCGTCAGGAGCTCGTCGACCTGATCGAGCAGATCCTGCGGAGAGATCGGTTTCTCGAGGTAGCGATCGCAGGGCACCCAGGCCTCGTCGACCTCCATCCGCAGGTTATAGACCTGGTCGACGCCGGTGAGCATGATGATCGGTATCGAGCTCGTCTCCGGGTCGGTGCGCAATCGCCCGGCAACGTCGAACCCTTCCGAGAGATGGTCCATCATGACGTCAAGGATGATCACATCGGGCCGTTCTTGGGCGACCCGCGCCAAGCCCTCGGTACCGTTCGACGCCGTCACCACGCGGTAGCGGGTGCCCAGCACCACCGCCACCGCTTCCTGGAAGACCTCATCGTCATCGACCAGCAGCACCGTCTCGCCTGCCATCTCGCCTCCGCCTCGACGACAGCCCGTCGCCGCACTCACACCCGGCGCACCGCATCTACGGGACAGTGCAGGACGCAGGCCCCACAACTGCTGCAGACCTCCAGATCAATGCTGTGAGTCTCGCCTGCCTGACCCCGAATCGCGCCATCCTCGCAGGCCGGAACGCACTCTCCGCACCCGTCGCAGCGCGTCGCATCGATCTGAAACGCGACCAGTCTAGCGCACGATCGTGCAGGACACTGGCGCTTGACGACGTGGCTCACGACCTCCCCGCGGAACCATCTCAATGCCCCGAGCAAGGGGTTTGCAGCGTGCTGTCCGACGGTACACAGCGAGGTCCGCCGCAGATGCTCACCAATCGCTTCGAGCATTTCGACGTCTGCCTCTGTGCCCTCGCCGCGCTGGATCCGATCGATCACTTCGAGCAATACTGCCGTCCCGACGCGGCACGGCGGACACTTGCCACACGACTCGTACGCGGCGTGCTCAAGGTAGAAGCGGGCGAGGTCGAGCACGCAGGTCCGATCGTCGATCGCGACGATTCCGCCGGATCCGAGACTGGCGCCGGAGGCCGCGAGAGCCTCGAAAGCCAGGCGCGTGGCGACGGGCACCGGGAGCGGGGCACCGGCAGGTCCGCCGACCTGCAGCGCCTTGAGCGTTCGGCCCTCGAGCGCGCCACCGCCAAAGACCTCGACGATCTCCTGCAGCGGCGTTCCGAGCGGAACCTCCACCAACCCCGGTCGACGGACCGGTCCGGAAAGGGCGACCACCTTGGTGCCGGTCGACGGCGACTTTCCCAGAGCCGCGTACTGGTTGCCTCCGTCGCGGACGATCGCCCCGAGGTGGTAGACGGTCTCGACACTGGCGACCAATGTCGGCCGTCCATACAGCCCCCGCTGAGTCGGATAGGGAGGTCGCGGCGACGGCATGCCCCGTCGGCCCTCCAGGGCGGCGATGAGCGCAGTCTCCTCACAGCAGACCGCGCTACACGGCGCGGGCCGCACCTCGATCTCGCAGCAGAATGGCCCGCCGAGGATGCGCTCGCCGATCAGCCCCGAGAACCGCGCAGCGGCGATTGCGGCCCCGACGCGCTCGATTGCGACCGACTCCCGGCTCGGAACGGCGACCAGTGCGAGGCTCGCATCCGCCGCCCACGCGAGCAGCGCGAGCCCTTCGACGACACCTGCAGGGTCGCCCTCGAGCAGCGCCCGTTCGATCCACGATCCCGGATCCGAGGAGACGGCGTTGACGACCACGATCCGTTCGTTCGGACCACCGCCATCGCGTACCATCTCGAGCTTCAGCGCCAGCGGAAAACCCCCGGCGTCGCGCTCACGAAGCCCCGACCGCTTGATCTCTTCGAGGACACCGTCGCGCCCGAGCTCGAACAGGGCGCGATCGAGGGCGGAGAACGCGCCGGCCGCAACCGCGTCCTCGAGGCTGGACGGGTCGACAATACCGACCCGATCGAGAGCGAGCCGCGTCTGGCGGGCGTTCCCTTCCGACTCTGCCCGCCAGTTGAGGCGCCGCCTTTCGACCCCCGCCGCCCCGCGGTCCCTCAGCGCCGCGAGCTGTGCACGGCCGAGGCGGGTTCCGGCGGTCACTCGGTCTCCTCCCTCACCGGAAGCGAATCGGCAGCGTCAGAGAGCAGCCGGAGCAGCCGACGTAGGCTGCCCGGAGTCAGCGGCCCGACGACGCGCCCATCTACGCGCACTGCGGGCGAGCGCTCACAGGTTCCGAGACACGGCACCGTGTCGAAGCTGAACTGCCCGTCAGGCGTCACCTCACCCGGCTCGAGCCCGAGCACGACGCCCACCACGTCGATCAGAACGCGACCACCCTCCAGGGCGCAGCCGGTTCCGCGACAGACCTCGAGACGGACCCGCGCCGGAGGTCGGGTCAGAGGACATCCAGAGAAGCTGACCACAGTTGCGACATCCATCGACGCCAAACCGAGACGGTCGGCAATCATGCCCTGCGCCGCCGGAGGAACCCAACCGAGATCTTCATTCACTCGGCGCAGCAGGCCGAGGAGACGATCGCGATGCGCCGGTGCCTCCGACACCGCCCGCTCGATCGTCTGGACGAGCTCACTCGGGAGGTTCTCCTCCGCCGCGAACCCCGCCCCCGACTCGCAGGCCGGTGATCCCTTCTCGGGAGGCTGGAACGCGTTCAATTGTGCCTCCGGAGCTCGACGTGCACGATCTCACCTTCTGCTCCGAGGAGCTGCGCCGCGCTGTCGGGTCCACCATGCTGGGCGACGCGAACGGTTCCACGCGTGACGGTGCGGTCGAGCCGCGCCCGAAGGAGGAGCTCCCTGCGCCCGTCGGTCACCGCGACCGGCTCGCCGTTGGCAAGCCCGTGGCGAGTCGCATCGTCGGGATGAATCCACAGCGTGACGATCGGTGCGAGCCCTTCGAGAATCCGGCTTCGGGACGTTACCGATCCCGAGTGGAAGAGCAGGGGCGACGGGTCCAGGACCATCGGCCCGTCGTCCTGGATCGCCGGGACCACTGGCGGCGGCGCAGGCTCGAGCCGGACCGGTGCCGGGACCGCCCCTCGTCGTGCGCCGGTCTGGTCGAGGGCCGCCGAGAGCTCGTCGCCGAGCGGCAGCTCCGACCCGAGCCGCCGCGCGATCTCCACGATCACTTCTCTATCCTGAGGCAGACCCTCAGGGGGATCGATCGCTCGTACCAGGCGACGCGGATGACCGTCGGCGCCGACCACCGTGCCCACGCGCTCCGCCAGCGCAGCGACCGGGATCACCACGTCCGCCAGACGTCCCGTCTCGGTCAGAAAGGGATCGAAGACGACGACCCGCTCGCTTCGTTCGACCGCTGCCCGCGCTGCCATCGGGCGCGGCCACAGATCGACTGGATCCTCACCGACGAGGACCAGCGCGCCGACCTCCCCGGCGGCAGCGCGGCGACAGGTCTCGTCGAGATCCCAGCCCGGACCTCGAGCGATCCGTCCTCCCCACACCGTGGCCAGGGCACGCAGGGTTGGGATGTCGTCCGCCGCTCGCCCACCGGGCAGCAGCTGCGGATGAAGACCTGCCTGGATCACGCCCTGGACGTTGACCTTCTCGCCGAGCACCATCAGCCCCGCCCCGAGCAGCGACGCCAGCTCGGCGGCCGCCCGTGCGGCCTGCGCCTCATCCCCTGGCAGGCCGCAGGCGCAAGGCAGGACAACCACGACTCGCGCAGCGGCCGCAATCATCTCGACGACCTCGCGGAGACGGGCCTCCTCCACGCCGCACGAGGCCGCCACTGCGGGATCGCGGTAGGCGGCCAGGCTGGTCCGCCAGGATTCGAAGCCCGGGTGCCCGGCGAGTGCGCCCGCCCGTCCGGGTGCCGCTTCGAGTAGCTGCGCGGTCAGGCACCGCGCGACCGCGACCTCAGCACCGGGAGCCAGGTGAAGGTGGACCGCCGCGTGACGTTCGAGGCCTCCTGCGAGGCCGGCGGCGAGCACGAACGGACGGCCGCGTTGACGGGCGCCCTGGACGAGCTCGGTCTTGACCAGAGGATGCGTACGGCTCGGGTCGGCCCGGAGCACGAGAACGAGGTCGGAGGCGGCGAGGTCGTCAAAGGTCGCGGTTGACCGGATCACTCCCAGGACCGGCCGCACACCCTCGACCAGGGCGCGCACCCCGCCCGATGGACCGACGCCGACGTGCGGCGAGCCGAGAACACAGCGACCGAGGCGCTGGAGCAGGTAGGCGTCCTCCCGTGTCAGACGGGCGCTCCCGACCAGGACGATCGCGCGGTCCGCTTGGCGAGCGGCGCCGAGCATGCCGGCAACGGCATCGTAGGCCTCCGGCCATCCGACCTCGACCAGCCGGCCGGAGCGCCGCAGCAGGGGCTTGGTAAGCCGGTCCGGGTGGCTCAGGACGTCCCACCCCAGCCAGCCCTTGACGCACAGCTTGCCCCGGTTCGGCGCTTCGATCTCCGGCCCGGTCACGCGGACGGCTCTGCCGTCGTGGACCTCGAACTCGATCTGGCAGCCGCAGCTGCAGAACGAGCAGGTGGTGACCCGCCGTTCGCGCAGCCAGTTGGGGACCGGCGACAGGTACGGCCGTGCGAGCAGGGCCGCTGCCGGACACGCATTCACACACTGGCCGCACAGCTCACAGTCCAGAACCTCGGATTGGAAGGTCGCCACCTCGATATCGAGACCGCGGCCGGTGAAGCCGATCGCCGAGACTCCCTGGACCTCGTCGCACAGTCGCACACAGCGCCCGCACACGACGCACTTGCCGAGGTCGCGGACGATCACCGGCCACGAGTCGTCTCGTGATCGCGGCCGGCTGACCAGAGGCGGGAGCTCGTCAGGTACGCCAATCTCATACAGCAGGTCCTGGAATCGACAGTCGCCGCTGCGGTCGCAGACCGGGCACTCCATGCGGTGATTGAGGGCGAGGATCTGGAGCTGGCGACGCCGCGATTGGATGACCTCCGGGGAGGCGGTTGCAATCTGCATCCCCGGGACCACCGGCGTCGAGCACGCGGGCACCAACCCGGGTCGGGTATCACTTCGCTGTACCACGCACAGGCGACAGCCACCGTAGGGATTCAAACGTTCGTCGTGGCACAGCGTCGGGACCCTCACCCCCAGCCGGCGGAGCACCGGCAGCAGAAGCTCGCCGGCGGTCGCCTCGACCTCGACGCCGTCGATGCTGAGCGTGACCCGTGCCACGTCAACCCCTATCCGGCGCCGAGCGGACGCAGCCTCTCGAAGGCCGCTCGGGTCCGCCATCGGTTGAGCCAACCCGTCCAGCCGATCTCCGCACCCGGCCTCGCGGTCACCCCGAGCCGCATCCCGAGGATTGGCTCGAGCACGTGGTGGACCTCCGGCCGGACTCTGGAGAACGCGGCTCGGCAACCGACACAGGCAACCACCATCGGAGCCGAAGAAGGTGCGGCATGGCGGGCCGCGAACCGGCGCGCGAGCCGGCGGTCGACCGCCGCCAGCCCGCCCCCACTGCCACAGCAGCCGGCGTAGTCGCGATCATCGTCTCCGGCGATCGCGCGGATGCCGTGACGAGCGAGCAGGGCTCTGACCGCGTCATTGGCGACGACGTCGTAGCGAGCGCGACACGGGTCATGGAGAAAGACCTGGCCGACCGGGTCTCCGGAACCACCCTCCTCGGCGAGGACCTCCCACACCGTACGAACCACGACATCCGGCAACCGGCTCTTCAGGTAGCGGCCACAGTCCGGGCACGCCACCAGCAGCTCTTCAGTCTCGAGTCGGTCGAGCACGCCTTCGATCCAGGCGGTCGCGGCGTCTGCCCCGGTCTCGAGGCCGATAGCGTCGGCCGGCGCGCCGCAGCAGGTCAGGAGCACCCCGGTTCGCGGCAGCAACGACCGGACACGCTGGTAGAGCTCGATCGTCATTTTCGGCGAGGCCGCCGCCAAAGCACACCCCGGAAAGAAGAGCCGCGGCGCACGCCGGCGCCCCGGCTCGGGCATGGCCAGTGTCAAGCTCTCCGAGCAGCCGAGGCGCAGGGTCCGCAGCAACCGTCGGTGACGCCGGAGCGGCGCGAGCGACCGCCGCACCGCCTCCCGCCGTGCTGCGTGGAGGAGCTGACCAACATCGAGATCGACCGGACAGACCTCGCGGCACAGGGAGCACAGGGCGCACGAGTAGACCATCCGCAGGTGACCACCGAGGTCGCCGCCGGCGCGTCGGGCGATGTCCCTGGGCGACTCGCAGTAAGCCGACAGGAAGTCGCAGGCCTCGACGCACTTCCGGCAGCTGCAGTCCAGGCATCGGTCGGCCTCCTCGCGGACCTCATCCTCGGAGAGCGCGTCGGGGACCGGCCCGAGCGCAAGGGGCGTCCGCACACGGCTCGCACGTTCCGTCTCGTCGACCTCAAGTGCCCACATGAGCGGCCGCGGGACCGGCGAAGGACCTCCATCCACTGCTGTCTGCCCAGCGAAGCCGCGGTGCAGCGCGGCGGCGAGCTGTCTGCCTACGGCCAGCGCCTCGACGACGGTCGAGGGACCCGTGACGGCATCGCCGACGGCATAGACCTTGGGTTCGGACGTCTGCCAGCAGGAAGGATCGACCCACAGCGTTCCACGACGCGTCGACTTCGGAACGGTCCGGCCCGCGCCGAGCTCGATCGCGCCCGCGAAACCGAGCGCCAGGATGACGGCGTCGAAGGCGTCGGTCAGGTCGACGAGCTCGATCTCCGTACCGAGGCCGGTTCGGGTCCTGACCTCGATCGCGAGCGCGTCGATCACCGTCAGGTCGCGTTCGACGACTGCCCGCGGGAGCCGCCATGCAGGGATGCGTCCGGTGAGGCAGCCGCCGATGCGCGCCTCGCGTTCGAAGATCGTCACCCGGTAGCCGAGACGACGCAGGTCGTGCGCTGCCATCAGACCGGCGGGGCCGGATCCGACGACGGCAACGGCTTCCGGGCGATCGTCGTCGCAGTCTACGATGTGCCGGGGCGGTCCCGGCTCCCACTCCGCCAGGAAGCGCTTGATGTCCCGCACCCTCACCGGACCATCCGAGTCGATCCGTTTGCAGTACTGCTCGCAAGGGTGCGAGCAGACGTAGCCCAGGACTCCCGGAAACGGCAGTCGGCGTCGCACCAGCTGGAGCGCCTCACGAAAACGACCGGAGGCGGCAAGCTGGACGTATCCCCTGGCATCGACCCCGATCGGGCAGCGGGAGACGCAGTTGGCGGGCCCCTCGCCGCGGCAGCGCTCGAGAAAGCTCTCCACGAGCTCGGACAGCGGGCGCGGCCCGCCGGCCTCGGCCCGTCCCTGCAGCATCCGGCCGCCGTTGAGGTTACGCATCGGTAACACTGAAGGCCACCTCAGCGGAACGCCACTCGAACGCATCACAGGCCGGCTCGGGGTCTTGGTAGGTCCCTCGCACGCCACACACGCCGCTCTCGCCACGCGCGCAGCCGTGCACCGACGAGAGAATCACCACCGCCGGAAACATCTCCTCGAGTGAGGAGCAGTCGTCGACGAAGTGACGACAGACCCGGCAGCCTCGACGGCCCCCGGCGCGAGGTTCGGCCGCGCGCACCATCGAGATCAGAAGTGCAAGCGTCGTGCCGCTCGGTGTTCGACACCCTGAGGTCAGAACAGGAGCCTGGCCCTTCCGTATCGGTAAAAGGGGTCGAGATCGCCTCGACCAGTCGGCCTTGCATACAGGAACAACGGGAGCGACACTGTGAACCTGTATCGCACGCCGGAGGCTACGATGACGAACGACGCCGCGGCAGGCCGGCAGGTCGGAGGATGTGGAACCGGAGGTCTCGACGTGCTCGCTGAACTCGGTGGGACCACGATGGTCTACCGCTGCCTGAACGACTCGGCCTGGACGATGGTCTGGGCAAGTGTGGGCTGCCGTGAGGTGACCGGCCATGATCCCGGCGATCTGATCGGCAACCGGGTGATCTCCTACACCGAGCTGATCCTCCCGCAGGACCGGCTCGGAGTCTCGGTCGGCGTGCAGACGGCACTCGCAGAGGGCCGGCCGTTCCAGCTCGACTACCGCATCCGGCGCGCCGACGGCTCGGTCGCTCGTGTCTTCGAGATCGGCCTCGGGATGCTCGGCGACTCAGGAGCTGTGGAGTCGATCCAGGGCGTGATTGCGTACGTCGGCTCAGCGTGATCGCCCCGCTGCCAGTTGACGGCCCACCCGTGGCGTGCCCGAGACGTTTCGGGCTACCATGGAAGAAGCGCCTCGTTGCTCACGCCTCGGCTCACCCAGCGGCGGGCCGGTGAGTCAGCAGGAGGGCCGAGCGTGGGCCGACGTGGTCGGCCCGTGGCGAGCAGCCGAGATCAACGCCGGCCGCGGATCGGCACCCGCAACGTGGGCTCCGCGTCCGGCCGACTGTCGATAGGCGGCGGCATCGAGCCTGTCGGGGAGAGGCACCATGAGCAGCGAAGCCGAGTTTGAGGACGCCTTGGCGCGAGCGAAGACCCTGCCCAAGCAGCCCAACGAGGTGCTGCTCGACCTCTACAGTCTCTACAAGCAGGCGACCGAGGGCGATGTCAGCATCGACCCGCCCGGTATGTTCGACTTCGTCGGCCGCGCCAAGTACGACGCGTGGCTGTCGCGCAAGGGCATGACGCGAAGCGAGGCGACCGCCAGCTACATCGCCATGGTCAACCGGCTGGCGGCAGAGTGACCTGCCGAGCCCGGACAAACCCAGGACCGAGCGAAACGTAGTCTCTGCCATGAAGGCTTCCCGCTGGCTCCCGGCTCTCGCACTTGCGGTCCGAATCAGCGTGCCGACGCCCGGACACGCCGATCCTGCGCCTCTCGCCACGCCGACGCCGGTTGGGCCGACCTTCTTTGGTGAGGTGGAGGTCCGCCGCGTCTCCGTTGAGGTCCGGGTCCTCGGACGAGACGGAGAACCCGTGCTCGGTCTCGGTCCGGCGGATTTCAAGGTCTCGGTGGATGGTGTCCCGACACTCCCGGAGTCGGCTGACTGGATGAGCTGGAGGCCGCCGGAGCGGACCATGCAGCCGCCCGAGTCGAAGTCGCAGACCGAGACGAGCTCCATGACGGAGTCCACGCCGACGTTTGAACGTCCTCCACGGCTCGTGGTCCTCTTCTTCCAGCTCGACTTCGGCTTTGCCAGCGAACGGATCAGCGGGCTGATGCGGATGGCGCAGCGGGCGGCGCGGTTCGTCGCCGAGCTCAATCCGAACGATCTTGTGGCGGTGGTCTCGTACGAGTCCCATCTCGACCTGCGGCTCGACCTCACCTCGGACCGCGACCGCGTCCTGCACGCGGTCAAAGCAACCTCGATCTTCGGACACGTCGGCGAGGCCTCGACCCCGGACGACCCCTCCTTGGCCGATCATCTCGACCACCGACAGTGTCTGGACGCCACCAAACCGGAAACCGCTCTACGTCTGGTCGCCGAGGCTCTCGAACCACTTCGCGGCGACAAGGCGATCGTCCTCTTCGGCTGGGGATTGGGACGGCTGCAGGGACGTCGTGTCGTGTTCCCGCGCGACTATGGCGGGGCTCTCGCCGTGCTCACCCGCGCTCACATCCCCGTCTACTCGATTGACATCACCGAAGCGGACTCGCACACCCTCGAGGTCGGCCTCCAGCGCGCAGCGGCCGACACTGGCGGCTTCTACGCCAAGACCTTCCGCCATCCAGCGGGTGCCATGCGGCGATTGGAGGCCGCGATGTCCGGCCACTATGTGCTCACCTTCTCGAGCCCCGTGCCCGAGCGCGGCTGGCACAGCCTCCTGGTGGAGGTCGAGGGGGTCAAGGGCGCCCGCGTCTACGCCAAGAACTCCTTCGTGGACTGAGGCCCTGGTCGAGTCGGCGGGGAGGTTGCGAGGACGGACGCGTGAGCCGGGTCACGTCCCGAATCGTCCTGGGTCGATACGATCGGTCCGAGCGACCTCCGGAGGCCGACGTGCGAGCTACGGTGGCCCTTGCCCTGGCGATCGCCATGGCGCCCCTGGCGGGCGCGGCCGGCCCCGTCCGCAGGGCCACGGGCCGGCTCGCCCCGAACACGGCGTTCCTCTGGACGCGTGCGACCTTCAGCGACGTGCCGTTCGACTTCTGGGCGTGGCGGTGGGTGGAGTCCATTGCCGCCGCCGGCCTCACCTCCGGCTGCACGTCGACGCCCTTCCCGCGTTACTGTCCGGACGCGACGGTCGATCAGTCGGAGATCGCCGTGCTCCTGCTCAAGGCCAAGGAGGGACGCGGCTATCAACCCCCATCCGCAACCGGAACGGTCTTCACCGACGTACCGCTCGACCACTGGGCCGCTCCCTGGATCGAGGAGCTCGCCAGGCGGGGGATCACATCCGGTTGTGGCGGGGGGCGCTACTGCCCGTCGGCGCCGGTGACCCGCGATCAGATCGCAGTGCTGCTGCTGCGTTCCGTCGAGCCCTGGGGGTGGAGCCCACCAGCAGCCACCGGAACCGTGTTCGCCGACGTGTCCGCCGGGTATTGGGCGGCTGGCTGGATCGAGGAGCTCGCTCGGCGTGGTGTCGCCACCGGCTGCGGCGGCGGGCTGTACTGCCCCGCTGCACCCCTCGCCAGGGATGAGTTGGCGGTCCTCCTGGTCCGCACCTTCGACCTGCCGCTGGTCCACCCGCCCAACTCGCCCACCATCGGACCGTGCCTGCTGCTGCCGGCCTCGAGCATCTGGAACACCCGGGTGGACGCCCTGCCGGTGCATCCTGACTCCGCCACATGGATCGCCACGATCGGTGCCTCGACCGGGCTCCACGCTGACTTCGGCTCCGGTCTGTGGGACGGCGGCCCGATCGGCATCCCCTCCGCGCAGGTTCCCGGAGACCAGCCTCCGGTCGCAGTCACTTTCGATTACGACGACGAGAGCGACCCGGGCCCGTACCCGATCCCGCCCGGGGTCGCCATCG
>CAZQYU010000072.1:0-11940 GCA_964597585.1 uncultured Thermoanaerobaculia bacterium | reverse complement strand
CGCGACATCGACAACATCCGCGCCGGTGAGTACGAGGGCTTCGCCGAGAAGATGAGGGATCTGCGCTGGAAGCCCGATCTGGGTCCGGACAAGTTCCTGCCGGACTCCGGAGTCACCATCATCGGCGCCCGCCACCCGCTGATCTCGTTCAAAGTCCTCCTCAGCTGCGCGGAGGAGGAGGTCGCGGCCGCGGTCGGCCGCGCCGTCGCCGGTACCTCCGGCGGCATCATCCGGGCGCACGAAGGTCTTGACCCCGACACCGGACTCGCACTGCTCTCGGTGGCCGTCACCAACTTCGAGGCCGTGCCGATGTACCGGGTGATCGAGAACGTCCGCATCGAGGCCGCACGGTTTGGGGTCGACATCCGCAAGGTCGAGATGATCGGCCTGATTCCGGAGAACGTGCTCATCGCCGCGGCCGAGTACTACATGCGTATCCACGGCTTCGACCATCACAACCTGCTCGAGCGCAACATCATGGCCCACCTCCACGAGCGTTTCCTGTTCGGCGACTAGCCTGCGGGGAAGGGCCCCGCAGGCTACGTGGATGCGCTCCGCGCATCTGGGGCTCATGGAGCTGGTCATGCGCTGGCCCTGCCTCGCCCGCGCCCTCCCGGTCGCGACCGCTCAGCTCAGCTCGAGCTCGATGCCTCCGGCCAGCTTCGCGACGAAGTTGTAGAGCCACGCCATCAGCAACCCGCCGATGAAGCCGATCAGGCCGTAGACGATCGGCATGAGGAAGATCGCACCGATGCCGAAGATCGCGCCGATCGCGGCTCCAGGTGCTCCCTCCCGGCCGCCCGCCAGACCTGCGGCCATGCCGAGCAGGCCGAAAAGCGAGAAGAAGACGCCCACGATCAGGCCGAACAGGGCGTAGAGAATGGTCAACATCTTGGCACAGGACATCACTCCGATCCGACGCAACACCATGGCAACCTCCAGAGCACCGTCGGCTGACGGTCACCGGCCGCTTCCTGCGGCCGTTCTCGAGTAGATATGAGAAGTGGTCACAGTATACCGCACACCGGGAGGGGAGGTCGGGATGTGAGGAGGTGAGAAGGTCAGCAGGCGAGGAGGGAAGGGCAGGTCCGGTGACTGATCCCTCGTTCGACTGTCGCTCGATCAGAGCGTCCCAGTGGGGTGTTCCGGTGAGCGCCCCGCGGAGTTGACGTCCCTTCGATCGGGGCGCGGGAGTTGCGTCCGGACAGCCCGGTCGCAGCGAAAACCTCCAGGCGCTGTGAGAGGCGGCCGACGGAAGCCACCGGCGTAGCAGGACTCACCGTCCGAGATGGCGGCGTTCCAGTCGGGTGTTCCGGTGCGCTCCTCGCGGGGCCAGCGTGGTTCCTGGCAAGGCGCGACGACGAAGGCGTAGCCCAGCTACGTCGAGGAGGAACAACGAAGTCAGGGGCCGCGATGGTCCGTGCGGAGTGCGCCGGGAGCGCCCGATTGGGGCGCCTAGAACATCGTGTTGGCAGAGCTTCCGTTGAGGGTGGCGGAGCGCTGGGCCGATCGCTTGCGGTCATCGCTCGCGAGGTGGCAGTTCTTGTACTTCTTGCCGCTCGAACACCAGCACTGGTCGTTGCGGCCAAGCTCGGGCAACGGGCGCTCCGGCGACCCGATGATGACGTTCTTGATCGTCTTGAGAAGACTCATGGGGCAGATCCTCCGTTCGCGTGCGTTGTCGGGGCGCGCGAACGGTCGGAAGGGTACCATTGCTGTCTGGACTCAGTCAAACGAGGCCGACATCCGTTCAGGGTGTCGTACCGTCCCCCGCGTCGATCAGCGGCCGCACCAGGCCGGCATAGCGCCGCTCGATGGTGAAGCCGAGGCGGTAGAAGAACTCGGGTCGGAAGAAGCCGGTGGTCAGCGAGCGGCAGCCGGCCGCTCGGAGGCGGTTGCACAGCTCCTCGATCAGCGCAGCACCGATCCCCCTGCCGGCGTGGTGCTCGGCCACGACCACCTTGTCCATGTGCGCGGTTCGACTGTCCGGTTGGAGCTCGTAGAACAGGCCGCCGACGAGGTGTCCGCGGTCGGAGACCGCGACCAGAAAGCGGTGCTCGGGCCGGAATCGGACGTCGAGACTTGCGGTGACGAAGAGCCGGTGGAGACGTCCGATCTCCTTGGGGTTCAGGGCGTGACGAATGTGATAGCTCTCGCCGTCGGCATCCTCGAGCGTGATCACGAGGTCGCTGGTCGCGCCGCCGCCGACCCGTGCGGCGACCCACCCCGCGTCGTCGCCGGGTCTCAGGTAGGGGAACGAGAGACGGGCGAGGGCGGCGTCCACGGCCGGTGGCAGGTCGAGCCGCGCGCGCAGGTCGGCGACCGCCGCCGGGAGCTCCTCAAGCGGAAGCTCGCGGCTCCGCAAGCGGGCGATGATCGCCTCGAGGCCTTCCCTGAGCGGTGCGGGCGAGTCGCTCAGGACAGTGGCGAGGAAGAACCGTGCCCGGACCTCAGGATGGCCGGCGGCGAGCCGGGCGAGGCCGTAGGTCGCCTCGAGCTCGGCCATCGTTGCGGCCCGGGCCTCGTGCGTGGCCTCGGTGTTGAGCTGCAGCCAGCGCAGGTAACGCTGGACCGCGAAGTGCAGCCGGCTGGGCATGAAGCCACGCTGCCGGACCTCCGCGAGCACGCTGTCCACACGCTCCCTGGCGTCGCCGGGCAGGAGCGGATCAGCCGCTGCCGCGGACAGCATGCTCACGCCCTCGGACTCTCCGAGGACCTCGAGGACCGCCGAGAAGAGCGTTTCCCAGCCGACCACGCCGGCCAGCTCCGCGTGCTCGCTCTCGATGTGTGTGATGAGCCCCTCCCGGAGGCGAACCAGCATTGCGGCGATGCCGGAGTGGGAGGTTCGAGCGGTGATCGAGACGAGTCGGGCCCCGGCATGGTAGTCGTGCATCGGGACGATGACGTTCGCGGGTCCGGGGTCGGCGACCTCGGTGCTGCGGCCCGTCCGGTCCCAGAAGTCAATGTACGCGGCGAGCGCCGCCCAGGCCGCCCAGGCCCACAGCCCCCGGAAGCGTTCGGCGTCGCCCCGCCTCGCCTCGCGTCTCAGCGCGCGGTCGAGGGTCTCACCGGGGATGAACTCCTCCGTCCACAGGTCGTGGTCTCGCCAGTGCCCGCCAAAGGCCTCGACCAGCGGGCCCGAGCCGCGGTCCTCGCTGCACACCACCAGCCAATCGACCTCCTCGCGGACCTGGGCCTCGGCGAGGTCCTGGTTGAGGTTGACTGCGAGGTCGTACTGCTCGCGGCCCCGGGTCCGGACGGCGACACGGAAGACGGACTTGCCGTGGCTCGCGCCGAGCAGACGGATCCACACCCCTCCGGGGAGGACGTCGGAGAGACGGACGCTCGCGCCGCCGGAGAACAGAAAGATCGCTTCGCGCAGCACCGGAGCCGTCGACAGAGCCGTCAGCAGGCGCTCGCGCGCCTCGATCGGGACCTCGTCGGAGAAGGCGACGACGTCCCGCCAGCGGTACTCGAGGCCGGTCTCTGGATCGACCGCGATCCGGGAGACCGGACCCAGCCATGACCGGAAGCCAGCTTGCAGCCGGCCGTTCGCCTCTGCCGCCCGCCGCCGGACGCCGGGGTCGACGGCCTCCATGGCGAGTCGGGTGAGGACGGCACGGACACGGGCGTACTGGCTCGGATGCGCGATCCCGTAGGCGGACAGGAGATCGACGAGCGGCGCGGTCCGGCGGCGTTGTTCCTCACCGGCGGCTGTGTCGCCGCAGCGGCTCACGGCCTCGGCGACGAGCACCGCGAGCCGGGCGGGGTCGAGCTGACGTTCGGCAAGCGCGGCGATGGTCGGCGGGTCGAGCACACCGGAAGGATGGTCGAGGAAGCGTGACAGCGTGGCGGCGGCTCGGGTGTCCTGCTCATCGAGGACCATGGCCTCGAAGGCGCGGCGGACCGCCGCCGGGTGGGTCGCGTCGACGGCGCGCCGCAGCACGGTGCGGGCGGCTTCGGCCACCGTCGGATCGTCGACCTGCACGAGCTGGTGCAGGGCCTCGACCGCGAGCAGCGCGTCTTCGGCCTCCTCGCCGTGGAGCAACAGGGCGGCACGGTGCACGTCGAGCAGGTCCCCCTCACCGCGCACCATCGCCTCGCGCACGGCGCGGCGCTCCGCGTCGCCGGCTTCGAAGGGCGCGGTCCGGGCGACCCATTCGACGTCCGGCGTGATCCGCCGTCCCCGCTGCCGGCGCTCCGGATCGAGAGGTGCAAAGGCGACCAGCGCCTCGTTGCCGATCCACAGTGACGGTGTCGAGAGCAGCGCGCCGAGGTCGAGCGTGCGGCGGCGGGAGCGGTAGCGGACGGCTCCCACCTGGAGCGATCCGTCGTCCTCGCGGCCGATCTCCAAGCGGCCGCCGTCGACCGCGAGGCGGCCTTCGGCGACACGGAGGTCCTGCGCGGTGATCCCGAGAGCTTGCAGCAGCCAGTTCGGGACCACGACCTCCACGCCGCCGACCGACAGGTTCGAGGCCCGGTAGAGCTGTCGGATCGCGTCCGCGAAGTTGCGCTCGACGGACTTGCGGCGATAGGTGCCTTTGGGTGTCAGCTCGCCGTGGTCGGCAGAGAGGTCGCGCGGCAGGAGCGCGAAGTCGACGATGCGCTCGAAGGGCGCGAGAAACGAGTTGGCCGACACCACCAGTGAGCGGAAGTGCGCTCGCAGGCTTGCCTCCGACAGGCTCCGGAGGTCGATCGTGGCGTCGTTCCAGTTGGGCCAGATCAACGCCGTGTTGTGCTCGCGGTGGTCGCCGACGAGGAAGATCCTGCCGACCGATTCGAAGTCGCGGAAGAGGTTTTCGATCTTCTGCGGCGCGACGGTCTGGCCGCGGGCATTCTTGTAGATCTCCTTCTTGCGGTCGATGATCCGGTAGTGTCCCTCGGTATCCCGCTCCATGAGATCGCCGGTGTGCAGCCACCCATCGGCATCGAACGGATCCTCCTCGGGTGCCGGGTCGTGCAGACCGGGGGTGACGTAAGGCCCCCGGATGAGCAGCTCGCCGTCCTCCGCGAGGCGGGTCTCGATGCCGGGCAGGGGCACACCGAGCGAGTCGTCCCGGTAGTGGTCGTGAGGCGTCATCGTGATGCCGCCGGTGGCCTCGGTCATCCCGAATCCGCTCGCGAGATCGATGCCGTGATGCTGGAAGAACCGGAAGATCTCGGGGTCGAGGTAGCCTGCTGCCGACAGGCCCCATCGCAGCCGTCCACCGGTCAGACGCGCTACCGCGGCGGCGACCTCGGCGGTCGGAGCGGTCTCAGGATCCGCCTCCTGCCGGATTCGCTCATAAAGCTGCACCCAGCGCATCGGGATGCTGATGAACACTGTCGGCCGCTCTTCCTGGAGGTGCCGCACGAGGGTCTCGATGGCGGGGTTCTCGGCGAAGCAGTAGGTCGCGCCCCAGAAAATCGCCCCCATCAGCTCGAGATAGCGGCCAAAGGTGTGGAACAGGGGCAGGTAGGCCAGGAAGCAGTCGTCTTCGCCAAGGAAGGGCACCGCGAGGCCGCGCGCGAAGCGCTTGAACACGATGTTGCGGTGCGAGAAGGTGATTCCCTTCGGGACGCCGGTCGTGCCCGAGGTGTACATCAGGGTGGCGAGATCGTCGATGCGGCAGGCGTCGCGTCGCTCGGACACCCGGGCCGAGGGAACCGCCGAGCCGGCCTCGAGCAGCGCCTCGAAGGACTGGACGCCGGGCGCTGCGCCGGCCTCCTGATCGAACGCGATCAGGTGCGGCGGCGACGCGAGCTTGTCTCGGCTGGCGAGGACCTTGGCGAGCTGGGCGGGAGAGGACAACACGACCGTCCCGGCCTCGCAGTGGCGCAGGACCCAGCCGACGTCGATCTCGCTCGAGGTTGCGGGGATCATGACGTTGACGAGGCCTGCGGACAGGCACGCGAGATCGACCAGGGCCGACTCGAGGCGATTCTCGGACAAAATCGCGACCGGTCCGGTCATCCCGTCCCCGGTGACAGCGAGCAGACCGCGTGCCACCAGCTCCACCCGACCCGCCACCTGATGCCAGGAGAGGCTGCGCTCGGCGCTGCGCCCAGGCAGTCGGAACAGGGTCCGCCCGGCGTAGGCCGCGGCGCGGTGCGCGAACAGCTCGCCAACCGTGAAGTGCGAGCGCTCGACCAGCCGAAGGATCCGTGTTGCCCACGCTTCGGTTGCTCCAGCTGCGGCGATGCGCTCTGCGACGGCGGGTCGGCGCAAGAGGTCGAGCAGGTTCCATGCCTCCCGGCGTCGCCCGAGGTCGGGCGGCTCGTCGCCGAGGCGGGCGAGGCATCGGCCCGCGAGTGCCTCGAGTACCTCGAGGTCGAGTGCCCCGAGCACTTCTGCCGCAGAGGATTGACGGAGCTGCTCGACGGCGTCGCGGTCAACCTCGCCGGAGTGCGCGTCACCGGCCTCGTGGGCGGACGCGAGGACCCGAGCCATTCTCTGGGCCGCGGCGACCGGATCGCTCGCCGCGAGGGCGTCGTCGAGAGGGGAAGCGGATAGGGCGTCGCGTTCGCTCATGAGTCGTGACAACAGGTAAGGTAGGTCGGAATTTCACCACAGAGACACAGAGGCACAGAGAAGACACAGAGGGATCTGTCATTTGCCTCTCTGTGATGGCTCTGTGCCTCCGTGTCTCTGTGGTTCAGACTCCGGCTGTCCTGTAGGGGGCGTCGCCGGCGTAGAATGTCGGCGCGGGTTTCCGGCAGGGCTCGTACGAGGGAGGCGCAGATGAGGCAGACGCTGGTGATGGTGGCGGCGGTCCTGGTCGTCCTCGCGGCGATCCCGGTGGTCGCCGGTGATGGCGGCGGCGACGCGATCCTCGGACTGTGGGCGACGGCTCCGGGAACGGAGAACGGTCAGGCGCATGTCGAGATCGTGCGCAAGGCCGACGTCTACTCGGGCCGGATCGTATGGCTCGAAAAACCGACCTACCCGCCGGACGACCCCGGGGGCATGGCCGGTCAGGCCCGGGTCGACCGCAACAACCCGGATGCCGCGCTGCGCTCGCGGCCGATCATCGGGCTGAAGATCTTCGACAACATGATGTGGGACGGGAAGGGCGAGTGGCGCAAAGGGCGCATCTACGACCCGGACAACGGCAAGACCTACAAGTGCTACATGCGCCTCGACCCGGACGGGACCCTCAAGCTGCGCGGCTACATCGGGATCTCGCTCTTCGGTCGGACGAGCGAGTGGACGCGGGTTCCCGAGGGCGAGGGGGCAGCCAAGGAATGACCGCGCAACCGGGGCGGGCGTCGTGAACCCGCCGAGAGGCGTCGATCCTCTTACTCCGGAGGACCGGCGAGAGCGGATCCTGCGCTACCTCGGGGAGGACTTCGCCCTCGAACGTGGGCAGGCCATGCCGCTCGGTGCGACCGTGCGGCGCGGCGGAGTCAACTTCGCGGTGGTCTCCCGCCACGCCACCGAGATCACGCTGGTGCTGTTCGCTCCGGGAGACGGTGAGCCCTTGCTCGAGCTGCCGCTGGACGCCCGTTACCATCGCACCGGTGACGTCTGGCACGCGTTCGTGCGTGGCATGGACGCGGGCCTCGAGTACGGCTATCGCGCCGCACGCCAGCCCAACCCGGAGCCATGGCTGCACCGCTACGACCGGGCGGCGGTTCTGGTCGACCCGTTCGCGCGCGCCCTCGCCGGGGCCGAGCGCTGGGGGGAACCGACGGTCACCGCCGCCGGTCCCGCCCCGCTGCAGCGGTCGTTCCGCTCGAGAGTGGTGGACGACCGTTTCGACTGGGGCTGGGACTCGCCGCCCGACGTGCCGCTCGCGGACTCGGTGATCTACGAGCTCTGCGTACGAGGCTTCACCTCCCATCCCGGGTCCGGCGTCGCGGCGCCGGGGACCTTTCGAGGCCTGGTCGAGAAGGTCCCTTACCTCGCGCAGCTCGGGGTGACCGCCGTCGAGCTCATGCCGATCACCGAGTGGGACGAGCTGGACCTCGACCGCAAGGACCCGGCGACCGGTCAATCGCTGCGCAACCTGTGGGGGTACCAGCCGCTCGGCTTCTTCGCGCCGAAAGCGGCGCTCTCGGCGACCGGTCCCGCGGGCGGGGTGGTGCGCGAGTTCAAGGAGACCGTCAAGGCATTCCACGAGGCCGGGATCGAGGTCCTGCTCGACATGGTGTGCAACCACACCGGCGAGGACGTGGAGTGGGGGCCGTCGATCTCCTTCCGAGGTCTCGACAATGCCATCTACTACATTGTCGATCCGATCACCGGCGCCTACCACGACTACACGGGGTGCGGCAACACGCTCAACTGCAACCACCCCGCCATGCGCGGTCTGATCCTGGCCAGCCTCCGCTACTGGGTGACCGAGATGCACGTCGACGGCTTCCGCTTCGACCTCGCCTCGGTGCTCGGCCGTGGCCGTGACGGCTCGGTGCTTGCCAACCCGCCGCTGCTCGAGATGATCGCGGCGGACCCGGTGCTCGCGCGCTGCAAGCTGATCGCGGAAGCCTGGGACGCCGCCGGCCTCTACCAGGTCGGCTCGTTCCCAAGCTGGGGTCGTTGGGCCGAGTGGAACGGCCGTTTCCGCGACGACGTACGGCGCTTCGTCCGCGGCGACGCGGGTACGGTGCCGCAGCTCGCCACGCGGATCGCCGGAAGCGCCGACCTCTATCGCTCGAGCGGACGGGCGCCGTACCACAGCGTCAACTTCGTCACCAGTCACGACGGTCTGACGCTGGCGGACCTCGTCAGCTACGAGCACAAGCGCAACGAGGCCAACGGCGAGGGCAACCTGGACGGCGTCGGTGACGATCTCGCTTGGGGGTGCGGCGTCGACGGCCCGACCGAGGACCCGGCGGTGCTCGCGCTGCGCGCGCGCCAGCAGCGCAACTTCCTGGCGATTCTCATGCTCTCGCAGGGCGTGCCGATGCTGACAGCGGGCGACGAGCTGGGCAGGACCCAGGGCGGCAACAACAACGCCTACTGCCAGGACAACCCGACAGGATGGATCGACTGGCGGCTGATGGACCAGAGCGCCGCCCTCGTCCGCTACGTGACCCGCCTTGTCCGCTTCCGGAAGGCGCATTCCAACCTGCGCCGTCGGACCTTCTTCGACGAGGACGATCCGGAGTCGCCAGGCATCGAGTGGCACGGCCCGGTCCACGGCCGGCCGGATTGGTCCGATGCCTCGCGATCACTCGCCTTTCACCTCCTCGGCCAGGGGCGTGACGATGATCTCTACGTCGCCCTCAATGCGGGTGAGAAGGCACTCCCGTTCGAGCTTCCCTCTTCGGGTCGGGGCCGCGCATGGCACCGCTTCCTCGACACCTCGCTCGAACCCCCTGACGAGATCAGCGATCTCGGGGATGAGACCGTCCTCGCCGACGGTGTGTACCTGGTCGGCCCGCGGTCGGTCGTGGTGCTTGTCGGGCGGCAAACGCGTTGATGCGAGATGTCATCCTGCGGCGCCGAAGGGCCGGCGCCCGGAGTACACTGGGGGGCGCGACGAGCAGGATGGCATGAGGCGTTTCGGCAAGTACGTGTTGGTCGGGCGCATCTCCTCTGGGGGGATGGCGGACGTCTACCGTGCGCGCGTCGTCGGCATTCGAGGGTTCTCCAAGTCTGTCGCCATCAAGCGGATCTTCCCCCACCTGCTCGAACGCCAGCGCTTCCTCCGCATGTTCACCGACGAGGCAAAGATCGCATCCCGACTGGTGCATCCCAACATTGTTCAGATCTACGAGCTCGGCGAGGACCGGGGGGTGCCCTACATCGCGATGGAGTACGTGCCGGGGCGGGATCTCTTCCTTGTCGTGCAGCGGCTGGCACGCGCCCGCGAGGCGTTCCCGGTCGGTCTCGCCCGCCGGGTCGTCGCTGAGGTTTGCAGCGGCCTCGACCACGCCCACCGTTTCGGTGTCACCGAGGGCACACCCCAGGAGATCGTCCACCGCGATGTCAGTCCCCGCAATGTCCTGATCGGCTGGAGCGGCGAGATCAAGCTGACCGACTTCGGCGTCGCCCGGGCGCGCGACCGCGAGGAGCACACCGAGCACGGGCTGATCAAGGGCAAAATCCGCTACCTCAGCCCGGAGGCCGCCGCGGGCCGCGAGCTCGACCGGCGCAGCGACCTGTTCTCTCTCGGCGTCGTGCTGGCGGAGATGGTGCTGATGGCGCCGCTCCACGCGGAGCCCAACGACCTCGCGGTTCTGATGGCGATTCGCGACGGGAAACTCGACCTCGACCGGCTGAAGGCGTTTCCCGGCGGTCTGCGCCCGGTGCTCGATCACGCTCTGGCGACCGACCCCGCGGAGCGTTTCCCTTCGGCCGCCGAGTTCCGGGCCGCCATCCTCGACCCGCAACTGGACTGCGAGCCACCGTACACGGACGAGCAGACCGAGAGCTTCATGCGCCAGCGTTTCGCCGAGGAGATCGAGCGCGAGATTGCGCGCGACCGCGAGGTCGACGCGATCCTGGCGGCCGAGCCGCCCCCTGGGGAGTCGCCAGGCCCGACGCCGCCGGGCGTCGCAGCCGGCCCCGCGCGCGCAGCTGCCGCGCCGCGGGTGGTCCGGACCCTGCCGCCACCGCGGTTCTCCTTCCCGGCGACTCCCGTCGAAGAGGTCAGTCCCGCGTTCGAGGGCAGCCTCGCCGTCGACTCGCTCGCAGGGGTGCTCCACCGCCTGTCCGTCGACCGCGCGACGGGCCGTCTCGACCTCGTACGCGAGCCGCTGGTCAAGTCTGTCTTCCTGGAGCTGGGGGACCCGGTGTTCATCGTCTCCAACAGCTCTGCGGAGCTGTTTGGAGAGCACCTCGTCGCCCGGGGCCTGCTGTCGGCGAAGGAGCACAGCGCCACCATGGACTTCGCCGCTTCCAAGGGGTTGCGCTTTTCGGAGGCGCTGCTCAGCCTCCAGATCCTGGCGCCCCATCAGCTCTACCGGTACCTCGGCGAGCAGGTCCGCGACCGCATCCTCGAGCTCTTCACCTGGACCGCGGGGCGCTACGCCTTCTTTCCCGGGCTCGAGCCGCCTGAGCTCGGCATCCCGCTCGACCTGAAGGCGCACGAGCTCATCCACGAAGGTGTGAGCGAGCGCTTGCCGCTCGCGACGATCCGACGTGCGCTCGACGGCCACCTCCGCCAGCCCCTCGCGGTTTCGGTCAACGGCAGGCCCGATTCACTGCGGTTGTCCGGCCGTGAGCAGCGCTTGCTGCGAGTGATCGAGAGCGATGCGGGCTCGATCGCAGACGTCATCCGCCGCGAGCGGGACGAGGAGCAGGTGCTTCGGCTGATTTACCTGATGCAGGAGACCGGCTGCCTGACCTTCCGAGAAGCGGAGGACATGCCATGAGACGGCTCATCGGTGCCGAGCGCCGTCATCTGCGCGGTCTGGCACACCACCTGCGGCCGATCGTGCACCTTGGGAAGGCCGGGCTCAGCGATCCCTCCGTCGCCGGGATCGACGAGGCGCTGACCGCCCACGAGCTGATCAAGGTCCGGCTGCTCGATCACGCTGGAGACCGCCGCGATCTCGCCGCCGCGCTCGAAGGACGCCTCGGCTGCGAGGTCGTCGGGATCGTTGGCCACATCCTGATCGTCTTCCGGCGCAACCCCGATCCCGACCGTCACGTACTGAGGCTTCCGTTCGAGATCGAAGGCTAGAGGAAAACCACAGAGACACAGAGACACAGACAGAGCACACAGAGGGTCGGTAGCCAGCAGGCTCCGCCCCTAGGTCTCGCCGCGTGCGCTCCCCGTCCGGCTCTTTGGTTCTTGCTTGTTGCTTCCAGCCTCTGTGCTAGTCCTGGGTCAGAAGTTGCTCCGGTTGAGCGACATTTTGTGAGGAGATGACTTGCAGATTATAGACAGCGTGAGGAGACACGGAGGGAAACCCAACGACGTAGCGAAGCCGGGCGCCGAGCGACCGCTAGACTGCCATCCGGGGGCCGAGAGGCTCCCGGCGCGGCCGGCGGTGCGGTCTGCGGGGGGT